>JBLHKS010000125.1:0-21164 GCA_047620505.1 Verrucomicrobiales bacterium
CAACGTTCGCCGCGTCACCGTCGGGCGGATGAAAGTCGTCGAAACGCAGATCCCGACGAAGCAGTGGCTGCGCTTCCACCCCAAAGCGCCGGAGGCTGGAACCTACTCGATTTACCTGCGATACGCCACGTCGGAGCCGCTTCCTATTGAGCTTCGATTGAATGGAAAAACTGTGCGCGAAGCTGAGGCCGTCGCCGCGACTGGAGGCTGGTCGGCCGAGCATTTCCGTTGGGAAAAACTCGGCTCGTTCAACCTAAACGAAGGCAGTAACGACCTGCGCGTCTGGGCGAAGGAGCACACGAAATTTCCGCGAATCGACCAGATCCTATGGGTGCTCGAGGACCCTGACAGAGCCAGAAAAATCGACGCCGCCGTCGCCAAAATGGGGTTGCGCGCGGAGATCGTCGAAGCGGTTCACCTCGGCCATTGGCCGCCGAGTATCGCGGGTAGCGAGCGCTTTATCCAGGATTCGATCGATCTCCTGACTTTCGACGCGTTGATCCAATCCGAAGCCAAAGCCGCGCCCGAATTCGAATCGATTCTCGCCGTTTCCGACGCCGACTGGCCCGCCGACAAACCGATCCACATCAAAGGCGAGGTCTACGAAATTCGCGATCGGCCTGTCCCGCGTGCTGTGCCGAGTTTGGCGGCGAGCTTCGTCGACAGCCCCCGCATTCCCAGCAAAGTCAGCGGTCGCCTGCAGCTCGCCGAGTGGATTGTCGATCCGGAGAATCCGCTAACCGCTCGCGTGATCGCCAATCGGCTCTGGCAGGGGCATTTCGGACGCGGGATCGTCGCGACTCCGGGCGATCTCGGTGTCCAGGGCGCGGAACCGACGAATCAGCAGCTGCTGGACTGGCTCGCGGCTACGCTGATTGAGGAAGGCTGGTCGCTCAAAGCTCTGCATCGCCGGATCGTCAGCTCGACGACCTATCGTCTAAGCTCAGAATCAAACGCAGCCAACGCCGAAGTCGATCCCGACAACCGCCTGCACTGGCGCTACCCGCGTCATCGGCTTGAGGCTGAGACGATCTACGATTCGATGCTGACCGCGATCGGCAAAGTCGCTCGCCAGCCGTCCGGCCAGACTCTCGACAACTCGAAATCCAAAGATCGCGCTCTCTACATCCTGACTTCGTCAAGATCGCCTCTCGGCTTAGGTCTGGAAATTCGGAAAATGCTTCACCTCTTCGGCTACGATCCGAGCGGCGTTCCGGTTCATCAGCGTGATCAATCGACAACCGCCGAGCAGCAGCTTTTCTGGCTGAACAACCCGTTGCCGAGGTTCTACGCCAACAAACTCGCTGAGCGGCTTCTCGCCGAATCTGACCTCGATGATCGGCAACGGATCGAGCTTGCATTCCGAATCACGGTCAGCCGCTCGCCGGAACCGGGCGCGACTCTCGCCTACCTGAAATTCTGTCGAGACGAGCTGAAACTCGACGAACCCGAAGCCTGGACCCGCGTCTGTCTCGGGATCTTTTCGTCCGATTCCTTCAGCTATCTAGAATAGAGCGATTCCGGATCGCCGTGGAAATCGACGAAATCCCTGGTTGAATTCTGCCGGGCTCCATGCACTTTTCGCGCCTCCTTTTCCGGGGCAGCTGCGCCTCGAATCCACACACGATCCAATCCTATGTACCGCACTCACCACTGCAATGAACTGCGCCGCGACCACGTCGGCGAAACGGTCACTCTCGTAGGCTGGGTCAATTCCAATCGCGATCATCACGGCGTAATATTCGTCGACCTTCGCGACCGTGAAGGCGTAACCCAGATCGTCTTCAAGTCGGAAGAGAACGCTGAAGCGGCCGAGCTGAGCCACAAACTGCGCCAGGAAGACGTGATCCAGATCATTGGGAAGGTCGCCGATCGTCCTGAATTCGATGGGCAAACCACGGTGAACGCGAACATCTCAACTGGCGAAATCGAGATCGTCGTTTCCGAGGTTAAAATCTTGAACAAGGCAGATGTCCTGCCGTTTCAGCTCGACAAAGAGCTGAGCAACGAAGACATGCGGATGACTTATCGCTATCTCGATCTGCGCCGCCCGCGGATGGCTGAAAACATTCGGATGCGTCACAGGGTAACGACGGCGATCCGAAATCACCTCGATGAAAACACGTTCACCGAGGTCGAAACGCCGATCCTCTCCAAGAGCACGCCGGAAGGTGCGCGCGACTTCCTCACGCCGTCGCGGCTTAGCCCAGGCAAGTTTTATGCCCTGCCCCAGGCTCCTCAGCAGTACAAGCAACTGCTCATGGTCGCTGGCGTCGAACGCTACTTCCAGATCGCTCGCTGTTTCCGCGATGAGGATCTTCGCGCCGACCGTCAGCCGGAATTCACCCAGGTCGACATCGAGGCTTCGTTCATCGACAAGGAAGACATCTACAAACTGATTGAGGGTTTGCTAGGGCTTGCCTTTGAGAAAGGAACGGGCGTCAAGATTCCGGAAAAATTCCAGCGCATGACCTATCAGGAAGCGATGGACCGGTTCGGCAGCGACCGACCGGATCTGCGCTTCGGGATGGAGATCGTCGACTTCAGCGACACGTTCGCGAAGAGCGGTTTTGGCGTTTTCAAGCGCGCGATCGAAGGCGGCGGAACGGTTCGTGCGATCAACGCGAAGGGTTTCGCTTGCATCACGACTGGCCAAATTAAGCGGCTCGAGGAAGTCGCGAAGGACGCCGGTGCTGGCGGCTTGGCTTACATCAAAGTGGAGAACGGCGAGTGGAAATCGCCGATCGTAAAATTCTTCAACGACGCCGAGAAAGAAGCGATCACGAAGAAGCTGAAGATAGAAGAAGGCGACCTCGTCCTGTTCGGCTGCGACAAGTTGCAGACGGTCTGCGACGTGCTGGGCCGACTCCGGCTCGCGTGCTGCGAAATGCAGCAGCTGCTGAAGGACAACGACAAATTGGAGTTCGTCTGGGTAACCGAATTTCCGTTGCTCGGCTACGATGAGGAAGAGGCGAAGTGGAACGCGGTTCACCATCCATTCACCCGGCCGATGGCCGAAGACCAGGCGCTTCTCGAAGACGAAGCGACTTACGGAAAAGTCCGCGCTGAGGCTTACGATGTCGTGCTCAACGGAGTCGAGTTAGGCGGCGGGAGTTTGCGGATTCACGAAAGCGACTTGCAGGCGAAAATCTTCACCGTGCTGGGAATTTCCGACGAAGAGCAGCAGGCGAATTTCAATCACATCCTGAGTGCCTTCAAATTTGGCGCACCGCCTCACGGCGGGATTGCGTTAGGCCTTGACCGGCTCGTGATGATGATCGCTGGCGAGACCAGCATCCGCGAAGTGATCGCGTTTCCGAAGAATAACAAGGGAGCGGATTTGATGAGCGGCAGCCCGGCGGAGGTCGATTTCAAGCAGCTGCGCGAGATCTATTTGAAATCGACTTATCAGCCGAAGAAGGACTGAACGAATTCACGATAAATTGTAAGGATCGACATCGACGGTCACGATCACGTCCTGCGGGAAATCGAGCGCGTCGAGTTTCCCTCGAATATGAGCGACCATTCCTCGGATGCTCACCGCGCGCAGCAGCGTCTGAAACCGGAATTGCCCGTGCGTTCTCACGAGCGGTGAGGGCATGGGCTCGCTCATCGTGATCGTCCCCGGCAATTCCACTTTGAGCCGCTTGTGAAGCGTCTCCATCGAGAATTCCGCGCGGCGTTCGTGCTCGGAGCGGACCGTGATCAGCACAGCATGAACGTAAGGCGGGAAGCCGAATTGCTGGCGCTGCTCAAGCTCCTGTTCTGCGTAACCATCGTAGTCGTGATGACGCGCAAACTGGATCGATGGGTTGTGCGGCGTGAACGTCTGGACCAGAACTTCGCCCAGCAGCTGCCCACGGCCCGCCCTGCCCGCGACCTGGGTTAAAAGCTGGAAAGTCCGCTCGCCCGCGCGGTAATCCGGGATGTGCAGACCGAGATCCGCGTTGAGCACGCCGACCAGCGTGACGTTCGGAAAATGCAGCCCTTTCGCGATCATTTGCGTGCCGATCAGGAGGTCGTATTTCTGAGCTTTGAAGTCAGCCAAAGTTTCCTGCAGCTGGTTCTTCCGCTTCATCACGTCCGTGTCGATCCGTGCAATCCTGGCTTTATGGAAAACCTTGTTCAGGACTCGTTCGACCCGCTCCGTGCCGTAGCCGACGAGCAGCACGGTCGGGCTTTCGCACTCCGGACATTTCCGCAGCGGAACGCGCTGAAATCCGCACATGTGGCAGATCAACCGCTGGTCGTTTTCGTGATACGTCAGGGTCACGGTGCAGTGCGGGCACTCGACTTTGTAGCCGCAATCCTGACAAAGTACCGAAGGCGAGAACCCGCGGCGATTCAAAAACAGAATCGTCTGCTCGCCGCGTTCGATCCGCCGCTCGATCGCGATTTTGAGCGGTTCGGACAGGATTGGAGGCAGCTTTTTCTCACGCATCGCCCTCGCTTCGGTCCGCATGTCGATCACGCGCGTCAGCGGCAGCTGCTTGTTGTCCGCACGCTGGTTGAGTTCGACGAGCCGGTACTTTCCGCGTTGCGAATTGTAGAAACTTTCGAGCGAAGGCGTCGCGCTTCCGAGCACGATCGTCGCTCCTTCGATCTTTGCGCGAACCACCGCGACGTCGCGCCCCTGGTAACGAGGCGGGTTTTCCTGCTTGTAAGAATTTTCGTGCTCTTCGTCGACCACGATCAAACCCAGATTCTCAAGCGGCGCAAAAATCGCGCTGCGCGCACCGATCACGATCCGCGCGCGACCGTCCAAAATCTTACGCCATTCGTCATGCCGCTCGCCGTCCGAAAGATGGCTGTGGAGAATCGCGACCTTCCCTTGAATGTGAGCGAAGCGCCGCTTGAAGCGCTCGGTCGTTTGCGGCGTCAGCGAGATTTCGGGCACAAGGGCGATTGCGCTCTGACCGCGGTCGAGCACGGCAGCAAGGGCTTGAAGATAAACTTCGGTCTTACCGCTTCCGGTGACGCCTTTGATGAGAATCGGCTTCTTTTCATCCGAATCCATGTCTTCAAAAATCGCCTCCAGCGCCACGGCCTGTTCCGGATTCAGCTCAAGCGGCTCGCTAGCCAGAAACTCTTGTTTTGAAGTTGGATCGCGTTCCTGGATCTCGTCGATCACCTCAACGAACCCGAGTTCCTCGAGCTTTTTGACCGCTTGGCCTGAACTCGACGATTCCTCCATCAGCTCCGTCAGCAAGACCGATTTCCCCGGCTCCAGCTGATCCAGAATCGCCGCCTGCCGCTTCGCGCGACGCCGGAGTTTTTCCAGTTCTTCCTTCGGAGGCGGGTTGAGAAGCCGAATCGCTTTTTGGGTCTTGAAACCGCTGGAGCCCGTTCGGATCGACTCCGGAATCATCCCGCGAACCGCCGTTTCCAACCGACAAGCGTAGTATTTCGAGATCCAATCCGCGAGTTCAAGCAGCTTGCCCGGGATCAGCGGTTTCGGATGCTGGAGCTTCGCGATCGGCCGGAGTTGAAAGCTTTCCTGACCTTCGCTCGACCGAATTTGGATCACCGTGCCGAGCACTTTTCGATTCCGTAGAGGAACCGAAACCCGACATCCTGGCAGCGCCGTTTCCAGCAGCTGCTCAGGGATCGAATACCAGAGTTCGAGGTCCGGTGCCTCGTCGACAAGCACAAGCGCCTTGCTTCCGCTGCGCCCGCTGACGCCTGCCAGCTCGGTTTGTTGAAGTGGCGAATCGGACTGTGAGGCCATCGCGGCCTAAAACATGTCCTCAGAAATCACCGACTGCTGTTCACGGGATCCGAGAGCGCGGGCTTGCCGAATGACCGAGTTATGATCGATTTCGAACCGATAACTGTGACAATTCGGACAAATGTGAACTTTGGAAGCGACGATTGATTCGCAGCCTTCGCAGATCTTGTACTTCGCAGGATTCTCAGCGATTTTCTGAGCTCTGCGTGCGCGATCGAGAAGCGATGTGTCTTGCTCTGCCATAATTGCAATAATTATCAGATCTGAACCTGAAGTCCAAGAATTTTTTCAGTTTTAACGCAGATTTGTCAAAAATGCTCGGTTTTTTTTATGATTCTTGATAATCGGGTTCAGTTCGAAATGCGACTTGGCGGAGAATATAATCTGGAATGGTTGGTTTGCTAGTGCGATGAGTGGTTCTCAGTCCGTTATGCCTGCTAAGCCAGAATTCAGCCACGACCTCGTCATCGCCGACCTTCCCGGCGTGCCGGCGAGGCAGTTGAAGGGGCTCGACAATCTCGCGATCTCGACGATTCGCGATCTGCTCAGCCACTACCCACGGCGCTACGAAGACCGACGCGAATTCGATGCCTGGCCGACCGGACCGCTCGACAAAGCGGTCTGCATCCATGGCGAAGTGACCGATGTCGGAATGAAGCGCTTCGGCAGTGGGCGCAACCAAGGGTATTTCGAAGCATCGCTGGAACCGGTGATCGACATCGCGATGGCGGGGCCGATTTACATGCGTTGGTTCAACATGCCGTTCATGAATAAAGTGATCGCGGTGGGAATGGAACTCGTCGTTTACGGGCAGCCGAAAATCAGCGGCAAAAAAATGACGATCGCGCATCCGGATTACGAGGCGGTCGACCCGGACGCGATCGGCGATGAGTCGATTCACATGGGCCGGATCACGCCGATTTATCCGGCCAGCTCGGGCGTCACCCAGCACTTTCTGCGTGCCTGGATTCATCGCGCTTTGGGCCGGACGCAGCCCCAGCAGCTGCTGGACGTGATTCCGATCGCGGATCTGCGTGCGGTCGATCCAGATTTTGCGATGCCGGATCGGCTTGAGGCACTTCGGCAGGTACATTTCCCAGATTCATGGGAAGAAATGCAGACGGCCCGGGAGTACCTCGCGCTGGAAGAATTCGTCGCGATGCAGATCGAAATCGTCCGGCGTAAGCGATCGCAGGTCGCGGTTTCGAGCGTGGCGCGGTGCGGCGAAGGACATTTGTTAGAGGATTTCGTCAACGGCCTGCCATTCGAACTCACCGGCGCTCAGAAACGCTGCATCGAGGAGGTTCGCGCGGATCTCCAAGCGGGAAGTCCGATGAACCGGCTGTTGCAGGGTGACGTCGGATCTGGGAAAACGGTGATCGCGTTCGCAGCGATGTTGCTCGTCGTCGAAGCTGGATTTCAGGCAGCGATCATGGCTCCAACCCAGATCCTCGCCGAACAACATTTCCTGACATTCCGCAAACTCGGCGAAAAGCTGGACCTCCGGATCAGTCTGCGGACAGGGTCGAAAGCCGAGGACAGCTTCGCGGGTGGGCTGTTTGGCGGCGAGGAACCTCAGATCCTCGTCGGCACGCACGCGCTGATTCACGACAAGGTGAAGTTCGAGAATCTGGGCCTCGCGGTGATCGACGAGCAGCACAAATTCGGCGTTAGTCAGCGTTCGAAGCTCGCGGCGCAGGGCGACAACCCGGATGTGCTCGTGATGACGGCGACGCCGATTCCGCGCACGCTTACGATGACGGTTTACGGCGATCTGGACGTTTCGATCCTCGATGAAGCGCCGAAGGGCCGCGGCAAAATCATTACCGGAATCCGCGAAACTACGAAAACCCGTGATGCTGCGAAATTTCTCAAAGAGCAGCTCGATGAAGGTCGCCAGGCTTACATCGTCTACCCACTGATCGAGGAATCGGGCGCGAAAAAATCCCAGGCGGCGGCGAAGGAGTTTGAGGCTTGGAAAAAGCGGCTGAAGGATTTCGAAGTCGCGCTGCTTCACGGTCGCATTCCCGCAGATCAGAAAGAAGTGATCATGAGCGATTTCCGCGACAACAAAACCGACGTGCTCGTCGCGACGACCGTAATCGAAGTCGGCGTCGACGTGCCGAACGCGAACGTGATGCTGATTTACAACGCGGAAAATTTCGGTCTCGCGCAGCTGCACCAGCTCCGTGGTCGAATCGGGCGTGGTGAGCACAAAAGTTACTGCATTCTGATGTGTGACCCGAAACAGACGGAGGCGTTTGAGCGATTGAAGGTGTTGGAGGAAACCCGCGATGGCTTCTTGATTGCGGAGGAGGATCTCAGAATTCGCGGACCTGGCGACGTGTTAGGAACTCAGCAAAGTGGCCTGCCCAAATTGCGCTTCGCGTCGATGCTGATGGACACGCGATTGGTGAAGAAGGCGCGCGATGTCGCGGAGGCGATTCTTCAGGCCGACCCGCAGCTGAGCCAGCCTGAGCACGCCGTGCTTGCGGAAGCCGTTGAAAGGCAGCAGGCGACCATCGGCGACGTCTCGGCTTAGCAACGGCGGCATCCTGCCGCTGTTTTCGGCCGAAGGTCGAACCCGACGCTCTGTGATTTTCGAAGTCGCTCCTTCGCTCGGGGTTCGGCTGCGCCGAAAGCAGCGGCAGGATGCCGCTGCTACTTCAGTTCCGCCAACATCTCCAGCAGCTGCTGGGTCAGGATCTCGTTCGAATCGAGCTGAACTTTGCAGGTGCCCATCCAAGTTTCGTAGCCACCAAACTCGTGCTGCTCCTTCGTAGGCAGATAGCCGTAGGCTCCGTTGGCCAGCTCGATCACGAATGAATCCGTAAACGGGCTCTTCTCTTTAATTTCGAGGCCGATCTCGGCAAACGTCTCAAACGGATACGTGCAGATCGCGAGGTCGCCGATCCGCAACGCCTGGATTTTCGCTTCGATGGTGTCCGGCCCTTCGGCCAGTTCGAGGACCCGAGAGGCGTAAGCCTTGGCGAGGCGCGGGAGCTCCTTTTCGTCTTCGGTCGCGAGGTACTTTTTGGAGCGCGCGAGAAGATCGGCGTCCGGCTTGCGTATTTTCAACGTGACGATTCGCTCGAGCATTCCAAGTTTAAGATCGCTGTGATGCTCAGTTTCGCGGTAAGCCCAGTAAGCCGAATCAGCGACTTTGCCGGCGACGATCCGGATCTGCTCGTACGGCTCGCGTGGTGGTCGGCGACCTGAGAAGTCGATGTTGTTGATGTCGCCGCTGGTTCCATTCGAAAGAATTCCGACAAACCCGGTTTCCGGCGCGCGCCGGAGCCTGACGCCGATGAGCCGATTGAACTCCCCGAAATAGTCAGCCGAAACCTGGCGGCCCGTCGCGCCGACGTAGTGAAGCGAATAGTTTCCGAGCAAACAGAGCGGCTGGCCCTTCGCGTTGCGGACTGAGAGGATCGAAACTTCGGGGTCGATCGGTCCAGCGGGTGAAATCAGGCTCGGTCCGGTCCCTGGATTCATTTTGACGGTGTCCGTGTCCTCCCCAAACGGGTTCACCGGCATCGTGCCCGGTTTGAGGAACCACCGGCGGTTGTGGACCTCGTCAGGCAGATCTGTGCCTGACCAACCAACATTGGCCGCTTCGAGGTTTCGGTGCGCGTCGAAGATCGATTCGGCAATGCCGTCGATCATGAGTTTCTGATAGGCCAGCTCTTCCGGCGTGCCGTGCGAGGCGTTCGAGAACGGCGCGGAATGCGTGTGAGTCGAAGAAATCAGTATCCGCTCCGTCGGAATTCCGGTCACTTCCGAGGCGATGGCTTTGGCTTTGTCGAGCTCAGTTCGATCGATCAGGCAGTTGTCGACAACAGCGATCGCGATCGTGGTTTTGCCATCGGACAGGACGAGCGCCCGCGAAGTCAGCGGGTCGTGCGCAGATTCGATCAGCGCCGGGGTGAAACTGCCTCGAACGTGAAGCGGCCACTGCTGCGGCGTGATGTCGGAGATCGCGGCACCGGCTTGAATCGGCTCAGCAGTTGCTGGCGAGGCAAGGCCGATGACGAACGCGAAGAGAATTAAAAATCGAAACGAAGGGTTCATTCCTTAGCCTGGCACCATCGGCGATCCGAGTCTATCCTCTTCGTTGCGATGAAAACCCTGTTCATTTTTCTTCTCGTCGCTTCGGCGACCTTCGCAGCCGAACCGACGAACGACTTCACCGTTCCCGCTGGAATGGTTCGGCGAGAGTTCCCGCTCGGTCAGGCTGACCTGAATGCTGTCGAAGAATTCCTCGGCGATACGCTGAGCGATGGCGGCAAGTTCCACATTTTCAAAACGACCCGCAAGCTTCTCGTTATCGATAAGCCGGAGCAACTCGAAGCGGTCCGCCAGCTGCTGCCGCACGTCGCGAAGCCGCCGCCGAATGTGAAGATCGAATTCATCTCGCGCAGCGTGACCAGCGATCCGTTCAAGCAGACACAGGTTCGCGGTAACGTTCGTGGTGGGAACGGAAATGTGTTTGGCGAGGGCCAGGTTCGCGGGACTCCGGGAGTTTTTGAGCGGAACGTCGGCGGAGGGGATCGCGGCGACATTCGGAGGCCGGTTCAGCCGGGTGGCGCGCGGATTTTCGATTCGGGCGGCGGTGGCGCGATCGAAGTCGACATCCTCAATCAGAAGCGCGGCGGCGGAAATTTGAACGCGTCGTTCGTCGTTGTTCGCGGTGGAAACGAAGGCACGATCGAGGTCGTTCGTGAGGTCCCGATGGTAAACGAGTTCACGCGATTCATCGTCGACGGGAGTTTTGGTGCCGTGTTAGGAAACGTTCCTCGCGTTGCGGGAAACAATCAGCTTTTCGCGCTCGCGGGTGGCAGTTTCGAGGTTCCGGAGGTTCGTTATGAGAATGCGGGCACGCGGCTCCTCGTCCGGCCGATCATCGAGGGAAACCTGATCCATCTCGAAATCATGCCGCAGATTTCATCGGTCGTGATCGTTGATCCGGATGCGTTGCGTCGGCGCGAACTCAACACCTGGCTGACCGGTCGTGAGCAGTACGTGACTTTTACGAAGCTGAAGACCACGGTTACCGTCGCCAACGGCGCGGAGGTCGTGATCGGCGGATTTGTCGACGCTCCGGCTGAGTTCAATCGCTACATCTGGGGTGCCGGCCGTAGTGGAGGAACGACGGCCGAAAGCATGACGGTTCGGGCTACGATTCAGTGAAACTAAGAGCCCGCAGCCTCCTTCTGGCGATCATCCTCGTCAGCACGCCTACCGCCGGCTTCGCCGAAACGCTTCCCAACGGGATCGAGCTCCCCGATTCTTGGCCTCCGTATCGCGAGGCGAAGGAAGTCGTTTCCGGCGAGCCGATGCCCGTTCCCTACCTGACAAACCCACCGGCGATTATTCCGATCGACCTCGGTCGTCAGCTGCTCGTTGACGATTTCCTGATCGAAGAGAGTTCGCTGACTCGAACGTTCCATCGCCCCGAGTATCATCCAGCTAACCCTGTTTTTCGCCCCGAGGCGGAGTGGGAAAAAACCGAGGGCCGGATGTTCGCCGCGCCTTACAGCGATGGGGTTTGGTACGATCCGGAAGAGGGCGTTTTCAAAATGTGGTACCGCGCCGCGAATGGCTCGACCTGCTTGGCGCTCTCGAGCGATGGGCTTAGCTGGACCCGCCCGGAATTGGAAGCATTTCCCGGAACCAACGCGCTGTTTAAATCGAACCGTGACACCGTTTCGGTCTGGCTGAATCCCAACGCGAAAGATCCGGCTCGAAGGTTCGTAGCATTCGAGGCACGCTGGATCAAACCTGCTCACCGGCTCCATCTGCGCTTCTCGCCCGACGGACGTGAATGGACCGACGATCTCGCAATCTCCGGCCCGTCGTGGGATCGTTCGTCGGTATTCTGGAATCCGTTTCGGCGTCTCTGGGTCGCCAGCGTTCGCGGTCACGACCGGACGAAACCGGATCCCGTTCACCGGTCTCGAAATTACCATGAGGGTAAGACACCGGAGTCTGTGCTCGCTTGGACCGAGCACACCGACGAAGTCTCCCAAGGCGTCGATGCGCCCGGCGGCCTGCAACCGTGGGTCGCCGCCGATCGACTCGATCCACGCCATCCCGATCCGCGATTTCGCGACTACGAGCCCCAACTTTATAACCTCGATGTCTTTTCCTATGAGAGTCTGTTAGTCGGCCTTTTCACGATCTGGCAAGGCCCCGACAACGCGACTTGTAAGGAGCTTGGCATCCACAAACGCAACGAGGTGCTTGCAGGCTTCACGAGGGACGGATTTCATTGGGATCGTCCTGACCGAACCCCATTTCTGCCCGTCAGCGAAGATCCAAAAGCGTGGAATTCCGGCAACGTTCAGTCAGTCTGCGGCGGCTGCGTGATCGTCGGCGACTTCCTCTATTTCTACTGCTCAGGCCGTACGATGCACCCTTCCGACATCACCTCCACAGGACTCGCCACCTTGCGTCGGGATGGCTTTGCGTCTCTCGATTCCGAAAGCAAAGGCGGCACGATGACCACTCGCCCGCTCAAATTTTCAGGGAAGCGGCTTTTCGTGAATCTAGCAGCTGCTGGAGGCGAACTGCGGGTCGAAGCCTTGGATCAGTCCGGTCAAGTGATCGAACCGTTTACCCTCAAGAATTGCATTCCGCTCTCCGGCGACGCAACCGCGATGGCCGTTCAGTGGAACGGCGTCAACGATCTAACTCAGCTCTCCGGGCAGCCCGTTCGCTTTCGATTTTCGCTGAAAAACGGCTCGCTGTATTCGTTCTGGGTCAGCCCAGCAGCTGCTGGCGGATGAACGCGACGAGCGGCGCGACTGCGGCGTCCGTGAATTGAACCGCTTCCTGATCCGGGGAGCCGCTGATCCTGTGATCGCCGATTGTGCGAATCTCGTTGGATTTCCAGACCCAGGCTTCTGGCCGGTACGGGCCGACTTTGAGCGGATCCGTCCAAGTGTGAATCGAAAGCAGCCGACCGGTTACCGCAGCGGCGAGATGCATCGGGCCGCTGTCGACGCTGACGACGAAGGCTGCTCGCCGAAGAATCCAGATCAACTGGGCGAGGCTGGTCAGATTGAGGAGGTCCACCGCGTTGGCGGGGAGATCGAGCCGGGCGTCTTCCGTTTCCGTTTTGCCGACGAGCACGACCGGTTGATCGCCGAGCGAACGGCAGAATTCCTGGACCTGTGAGTTGGTCAGCGATTTTCCTTTCCCACGGGAAAAGGGATGGAGGAGGACGAAATCTGCTGGCAGCTGCTGGTCGATCGGTTCTCCGTCGGGCAACGGGAAATCTGGATTTTCCGGGATTTCCAGACCAAAGGCTTGGAAAAATGTGAGGTAGCGATCAACCGCGTGCGGCGAGCGTTTCAAGTCGACATCGATGACTTGGTGATGAAGGAAATTCGCGCCTTCGCGGGCGTCCGAGTAGCCGACGATCTGGCGGGGACGGCAGGCGCGCGTCGCGATCGCGCTTCGCAAGAGACCCTGAACGTCAATCGCCAGATCTGGCCGAAGATCGCGCTGAAGTCGGGCCCAACGCCGAAATCGAAACGGAGCGGCGATCCCCCGGAATTTTTGCCGAGGATATTCGACAATTTCGTCGAGAAAAGGGTGCTCTTGGAGAAGCGGGGCCCAGACGGAGTTCACCAGCCAAGTGATTTTCGCCTTTGGCGCGTGGTGCCGAAGCAGACTCAGCAGAGGGAGAGTGTGGACGATGTCTCCAAGCGAACTCGGCTTGACGATCAGGATGGAATCCAGAGCCGCCAGATCGATGTCGAGCTTTCGAAGCTTCGGCACGATTCAGGGGTTACTTGCCGGCCTCGAGCCGCTTGGCGAGCATTTCGGGCAAACCGGCGTCGACGATCTTTTTCATCGTGCTGGGAATGTCGTAGTCGAGCCGCTGAATCTTAACCGTCTGATTATCGGCGTCGTAAATCGCGTAGGAAGCGCGCCAATCGCCGTCACGCGGCTGACCGACGCTGCCGGTGTTGATAAAATATTTCTTCCCGGTCTCGATCTGGATTTCGTTGCCAGCAACGGCGTCGACCGAGCCGTCCTTGATGTAAAATCGAGGAGTGTGGGTGTGACCGTGGAAACAGACCGGAGTAAACTGGTAGCTGAAGCTGGCCATCGCGTCGAACTTATTGGTTACGTAGCCCCAGCCAGCTGGCGTGTCGAGGGTAGCGTGGACGATCGTGAAATCCCGAACCTGCCGCACCATTTTGAGTGTCCGCAGCCACTCGCGTTCCTCTTCGACGAGCGCCTCGCGGGTCCAGCGAAGAGCGTGGGCAGCGAGAGGATTCAGCCCGTCCAGATTGGTTGTGACCGAAGCTTCTTCGTCATGATTCCCCTTCACCACCGGGCAATCGAGATCTTGAATTATTTTAACGCATTCACGCGGATTCGCGTTGTAGCCGACGATATCGCCAAGGCAAACGAAGTGCGTGCAATCGTTCTGCGCAGCATCAAGGAGAACCGCCTCAAGGGCTTCAAGATTGGCGTGAATGTCACCGAATACCGCGTATTTCATGCTTGTGAGGAGGGCAAGAGGCTAGTTGTCGGCGTCCTTGGAATTGATTTCAACCCGAAAGGGGGAGTTTATACTAAGACGTCGGCTGTCCCAGGTTTCTAGAATCCGTTGCTCGGCCGGAATCCCCAGTTTTTCCTCCAAATCTTTGATGGTGAGGATCAAAGTAGGCTTCCAATATCCCTTGATGAAATTGTTGATGTCGGATTGGGGATATCCCTGGGATTTGGCGATCGTAAGCTGTTCATAGCCAAAGTCGTAGAGCGGTTTGATCGCGTCGTAGGCCTCTTGCTCGCGGCCAGGGCAGAGGGCGGCCTGATAACAGTAAAAACGGAAGAGAAAGCTCGGGGCGGTGGAAGTCTTGCTCCCGGCGAGAAATTCGTCAGCAGCTGCGCAGGGATCTTTGACCTTTTCCTGGTAGATCAAGCCCAGATCGCGGTACGCCCAGAAGCTGTCCGGATTCCACTTTTTGCATTCGTCCAGAAACCGGATTCCGCGCTTCGTATAGAGATCGACTTTTTCTTTGCGGGCCGCCGCGCTGAGATTATCGGCGTCGTGTTCGTAATAAGCTCTAGCGTTGTAGCCGCAATGCCAGGCTCCGCTACGCCAACTGTTGATGTCTCCGGGCTGGAGCAGGCAGATAATTCGATAGTTTTCGTGGAGGACCTCCCACTCTTCTTCTTCCCAGGGATCAACGGAACTCAGCTCGAAATAAGTCGCGACGAGATAGCGCAGACCTCCAAGCGCCCCGACCGCGGCCTCGACGCCAAGTTGGCTGATGACCGAGGCTCCTTCCGGCTCGCGGTGAAAGCCGCTGTCCTGCAATCGATCGAGAAGACTGCTTTGCCAAGGCAGCCGAACCAATCCGCTGATGAGCAGGATCGCAGCGATCAGGCCGATTCTCTTTCTCAATAGCGGGCTCATGTCAGAGTTCTTTGTCGACGAAGATCACCTGGGCGATCAGCGTATAAATTGCGATGTAAAACAGGCCGAGTCCGGTCAATTCGAGCGCCTGGGAAAAGGGCAGAGAAGTCCCCGTGATCACCTGGTCGACCACGTCGAACATTTTCAGGTCAGCGAAAATGATTTCAAAGGGCGCGCTGACAATTCCGGCGAGGGTTCCCCCTTCTTTTTCCCAGAATCCGACCGCCAACTGGATGAAGTGGCCGATGAAGACGATCATGGTGGACATGATGATCGTGAAGAGCGTGCCGGTCGCAAAAGTCGAGATCAGCAGGGTCATCGCAGCGATGATGCTGGCCTTGAGAAAGTAGCCCCAGAGTCCCCAGAAAAGATTCAGGCTCACTCCGGCGGCTTTGACCTGGACCTCGACCGATTTGAAGTCATTCGGCGTCAGCGGCTCTCCACCCGAAGCGCGTTGAAGGTCCTGAATGTAAACGGCTTCAACCGGACCCATTCTGGCCATGACCAGCAGACACATCAGCGCAAACATGACCAGCATGCTGGTTCCGATGACGAGAATGACGCCGAAGAGCTTCCCGAGCAGGTACTCGAAGCGCGGCACGGGCTTGGAAAGGATCGTGTAGAGCGTTCGGTCCTCAAGATCGCGCGGCAGCATCAGCGAGGTGGCTGAGATGGCGAAAATCATCGAGAAAACGTAGATCGCGCCGAAGGACCATCGCTTGATCGCTTTGAGGTGCTCGACCGGGCCGTAGAGAAAACCGAGCATCGCGACGGCGAGGATGATGAGGACGAAAACGATCAGAAAATAGAACGTCCGCATCCGCACCAGCTGGGTGAACGTGCTCTGCGTCAGGACCCAGACTCGGCTCGGCGAAAACGCGAAGGCCGGCAGGACGTGATCGGTCAGTTTTCGTGACTTCTCGGAATGTTCGTCGTGGTCGCTCATGAGTGTTTTTCCTCCTCGGTGAGTTCCAGAAACAGTTGCTCCAGGGTCGTTCGCGGCCGCCCGCTGGCGACGATTTTCGCACCGCCGTCCTTCAGCAGCTGCTCAAGTTTTTCGCGCAGCTTCTCGTCCATCCCTTCAATCACCAATTCGTCTTTTTCCTCGGAGGTGGTCAATTCATCGAGGGTTCCCTCGCGGACCATTCGGCCTTTATTCATGATGCCGACGCGGTCGCAGACTTCCTGAACCTGCTCGAGGAGGTGAGAACACAAAATCACGGATTTGCCGAGGCTTTTGAGCTCGAGGACCAGGTCGCGGATCTGCCGTGATCCACGCGGGTCGACCCCGGCGGTCGGTTCATCGAGCACGACGAGACGAGGCTCGTGGACCAGCGCCTGGGCGAGCCCGATTCGCTGGAGCATGCCTTTCGAGTAGCCGCCGACGCGCCGTTTCGCCGCGTCCTCAAGGCCGACGAGTTCAAGCAATTCCGGAACGCGCTCTTTCAGCTCGGCTCCACGCAAACCGCAGAGTTTGCCGTAAAATTTGAGCGTCTCCGCGCCGGTGAGGTGCTTGTAAAAATAGGGATTCTCCGGCAGAAATCCGACGTCCCGCCGACTGCCGACTTTTCCGCTGTCGATCCCGAAAACCTCGGTCGCTCCGCTCGTCGCCTGGATCAAACCGAGGATCACCTTCATCGTCGTCGACTTCCCCGATCCGTTCGGACCAATCAAGCCGTAGACCTCGCCGACGCCGACTTCGAAGCTCAGATCGGACACCGCCAGAACTTTCTGACGCGCGAGCTGAGTTCGAAACACCTTCGTCAGGTGCTCAACTTTAACTGCTGGTTCGCTGCTCTTCATTTTAACGAATTGAAAACCCTTTTATGCCTTCCAAATCGGGGATGTTCCGAATCTCGACCTTCTGAATGTGGTGCGCCAGGCTGCTGTCGCGAATTTCCTGAATGAACTCGTCGACCTCTTCATCTTCGCCCATGACCTGCATTTCGACACGGCCATCAAACAGGTTTTTGACCCATCCGGTGACGTCAAAACCTTTGGCGAGTTGCCGAGTCGCGTAGCGGAAACCGACCCCTTGAACTCTCCCTTCGAAATGAACCTCCTTCGCAATCATCTGTAGAAACTGACATCAGCAAAACACCTAATCTACCTCGACTGCAAGTCGGATTCGAGCCGGATGATTTCATCGAGCAGCTGCTGGTTGCGCTTCTCGAGCTTTTCCAGCTTTCGATAGAGCTCGATCACGAACTTGTCGTCTTCCGGAATCTGCTCTTGATACTCGCTCGCCTTCAGCCGCCAATCATTGCCCCAGGACAGGCAGGCTCCGGCAACGATGGCCAGCGCCACCAATTCGATCATCAATCGCGCTGGGCCGCTCATCCGATTCAGCCGCCGAAGATCCGATTCAGGAAATTACCCTTTTTCTTCTTCCCGGAGCTGCGTCCGGAATTTCGCGGCGCGGGGCGTCGAACCTCGGTATCGGTATCGATCGGTCGAGCGCCAACTCGATCAGGACCGCCCTCGGCCATTTGCTGGAGGACATCGGACGAAACTCCAGATCCGTAAACCTGGGCCTTCGGCGGCGCTTTTGGATTCTGCGGATCGTAAGCGAGGCGCCTAACCACCGTATTTCCCGGCATCGTGTAGAGCCGTTCCTCGGTCAAGCGATCCTGAAAATCGTAGACGAATTCACCTCGATAAATCACGGTGCCGCGAGCGTTGTAGACCAGGAAATCAGAGGGCTCTCCAAAGCGGTTGAGTCGGTAAGTCCGCTTCAACACCGGGCGATCGTTGGCGTCGTAAGTGATGACTTCCTGAATCCGCGTATTGCCGTTATTTTTGGTCACCGTCCGTCCGCCCGTGCTGGTGCGCACCACGCGAACCCAGACATCCTCTTCGTTTGGCTGCGAACCGCCGCCCCGCGGATACTGAGCAAATCCGACAGACAAAAGTCCAGTCAGAAAGAGCGCTGCGATCCATGCATGAACCGAGACTCTGGCGGAATTTCCGAAGCGGCGGCGAGTTGAACTGAAGAAATGCATAGAGGGCTGAATTCGCTGGGAATCTAGAATCGTTTCGCGACTTTACAAATTCAGTCTTGCGTCCACAGTTCCCGCCCCATGGACTTCCTAGCCATTTTTTTTAACGTTCTAGTTTTTCTGCACGTTCTCGTCTCCATCCTTTTGGGGCTCATCATTTTGATGCAGCGGCCAAAGCAAGAGGGGCTCGGTGCGGCGTTTGCCGGTGGGATGATGAACGAGTCCTTCGGCGCGCAGACCACGGACGTCCTGCAGAAGGCGACGCGCTTTCTTGCGATCTGTTTTTTCACCCTCGCCGCATTGATGGCAGTCGTGAAGTCTCTCGAAAATCGAGATAATGTTTTATCCAGCAGCACCGGCGATGAACTTGCGGCAGCAGCAGCTGCTGCGGAGGCTGAAAAATCCGAGGAGCCTGAGGGCCTGACCACGAATACGCCCGGAACTCCGGAACAAGGACTCATCGATGCAGGAGAAGCGACGACGCCACCCGCAGATCCGGCCACGCCACCTGCAGATCCGGCTACGCCACCCGCAGACCCGGCCACGCCACCTGCGGACCCGGCCCCCGCGCCTGCGAATCCAAATCCGTAATTTTGAGCCTGCGCGCCAGCAGCTGCCGGGTCAGAAACGGCGCTTGACCCCGATCACGACGATGGACGACCTATCCGAGCTGCTTGCGTCCCAGTCATGATTTCCCGGGTTTTCCAATACATCGTATTTCTCTTCTACCGGCTCGTAGAAAAAATACTGATTTTCATCCCGATCCGCCTGTGCTGGACGATCGGGTCCTTCGCTGGGTGGACGCTCTATTGGTTTCTCCCTGGATACCGCAAAATCGTCCGACGCAACCTCATCATCGCGATGGGGGACGAAATCGGAGCCACCGAATGTCGGCGGATCGCTCACCGTCATTTCTGCGCGCTTGGACGAAATCTTCTCTGCAGCATCAAGCTCATGCGGATGCGTACATCCGCCGTCGAAAAACGCATCCGCTTCGAAAGCCGTGAAGTCCCGCTGCGAGTGATCGAGGAAGGCAAAGGTGCCATCGGGGCGATGGCTCACCTCGGCCCCTGGGAAATCCTCGCGCAAATTTCGACCTTCGGGGCAAGCGCCAAACGAGGCGCGCTCTATCAGCCTCTCTCGAACGTCTTTCTCAACCGCCACGTCACTGAAGACCGCGAGCAGTCAGGGCTCGTCCTCTTCGACCGGCGCAAAGGTTTTTACGGACCGATGAAGCACATCCGCGAAGGCGGCGGGATCGGCATTCTGGTCGATCAGAACGCTGGAAACAGCGGCGTCTGGGCTCCGTTCTTCGGGCGCCTCGCCTCGACATCGAACCTCGCGGCCCTGCTCGCCACCCGCACCGGCGCACCCATCTTGCCCGTCGGACTTTATCCCGAAGGCCCGGCGAAATGGAAAATCGTCTACGGCGAGCCGATCCGAACCTACGACCACGAAGGCAAAGAAGTCTCCAGCAGTAAAATCACTGCCCAGATCAACGTCGAGATGGAGAAAATCATCCGGCGCGCCCCCGAAGAATGGTTCTGGGTTCACAACCGCTGGAAAACGCCGCGACCCGAATTCCTCCTCAGCGGCTACCGGCGCGGAGTCGAGTACCCGCCGAATTTCGACAAAGAAAAGGACCTCAAACCCTTCCGGATCCTCGTCCGCTCCCCCAACTGGCTTGGCGACGCCTGCATGGCCGTCCCTGCCGTTCGCGCGATCAAAGCCGGCCGTCCCGACGCCCACGTCACCGTCCTCTGCAACGAAAACCTCTCCGATCTCTGGAACGCCGTCAGGCACGTCGACGAAGTCCTGACCAAGCCCAAAAAAGCCGGCGTATTCAAAACCTCGCGGCTCATCCGGATGTGGGCAGACTTCGACGCCGGAGTCCTGCTGACCAACTCGCTGCGCACCGCCCTGGAAATGCGTCGGGCAAAAATCGACCCCATCATCGGCTTCGCTGGCCACAAGCGGAAAAAATTCCTCCACGCCGTCGTCCCTGAGCCCAAACTCCAAGGCCCGCCGGAACACCACGCCTGGGCTTACATGCGGCTCGCCAAATTCGTCGGTGCCGATTCCTCCGATCCCGAACTCTACCTCACAAGCGAGCATCGCCCCGAATTCAAAGGCCGTTGGCGGATCGGAATCTGCCCCGGCGCAGCCTACGGAGGAGCCAAACGCTGGCCCGGCGAAAACTTCGCCCGCGCGATCGAACAGATCAACGAACGCCTCGACGGCCGGGTCGAATGGATCATCTACGGTGCTGCCAACGAGTACGAAATGTCCTACTACTTTCAAAAGCAGTGCGACGTCGAGCTCAACAACCTCGTCGGCCAGACCTCGATGGGCGAGTTGATGGACGAACTCCGCACCTGTCATCTTCTCATCACCAACGACACCGGCACGATGCACCTCGCTGCCCTGCTCGGAGCGCGAACCGTCTCAATCTTCGGCTCGACCGAACCCGCCCTGACCGCTCCGCTCGGCAAAGGCCATCGCGTCCTCCGCGAGCACGTCGAATGCAGCCCCTGCTTCCTCCGCGAATGCCCTCTCGATTTTCGCTGCATGAAAGCCGTCAAAGTCCCCATGGTCGTTGAAGCGACGTTGGAGATCATCGAGGACTACAAAAAGCAGCCCCCCGCGCCAGCAGCTGCTGCCGCCTGAGCTTGAAATAGAGGAAGCCGGAATTCGGTTCTTCCAATCGTCACGGAGCACCTCTCGGTCGTCACGGAGCACCTCTCTGTCGTCACGGAGCACCTCTCTGTCGTCACGAAACACCTCTCGGTCGTCACGGAGCACCTCTCGGTCGTCACGAAGCACCTCTCGGTCGTAAGCGTTACGCCGGGCACCGCCTTGACAATCTGAGTAATAGATGTCGTAGATCCGACCTACGACGTCTACGCAACAGCCGGTTGAAGGACGCGCTGTCGTTCGGCCCAGGCGCGCGGCGTGAGCTGCGGGATCTGATGGTTAGTGGCGCGAGGCAGGATCGAGA
>JBLHKS010000126.1:0-21023 GCA_047620505.1 Verrucomicrobiales bacterium
CCGCGTCCTTGGCAGCGCCGCTGAAGGCCGGTCCAGCTCCGAGCCAGACCGAAGCGAAGAAGATCGTGATTCTCGTTAACCGGTTCATCCAATCTGGTATCGCGCAAAGTTAAGGCTGGGTCTACCGCCAAAAAAAAGCCCATCGGCCCGCAAATGGGACCGATGGGCCGTGATCTTTTAGTTTTTCTTGATCTAGCCGAAGCCTGATCAGGAATTACTTAGGTGCCGGAGCAGGAGCCGGAGCCGGGGTAGTTGGAGCCGCCGGAGCAGGAGCCGGGGTGGCTGGAGCTGCCGGAGCAGGAGCCGGGGTGGCTGGAGCTGCCGGAGCAGGAGCCGGGGTGGCTGGAGCTGCCGGAGCAGGAGCCGGGGTGGCTGGAGCTGCCGGAGCAGGAGCCGGGGTGGCTGGAGCTGCCGGAGCAGGAGCTGGGTCAGCTTTAGCTTTGGGAGCAGGAGCCGGGTCAGCTTTAGCTTTGGGAGCAGGAGCCGGGTCGGCTTTAGCTTTGGGAGCCGGGTCAGCTTTAGCTTTGGGAGCCGGGTCGGCTTTTGGAGCATCAGGCTTTTTTTCTTCCGCGTCTTCACCGCAGCTGCTCATAATAAAAGGCATGGCGGCAAGAAGGCTTGTAAGGCCGATAAGTTTCAGTAATTTTTTCATATCAGTTAGTTTAACGTTTTATTTTAAGCAAAAATGGAGGCCCAGTTATAACAGGAGCATCGCGATACGGCAATCCATTTTGGAAGAAACGCGCGGCGGTCAAGGAGTGCGCTGGAATTCAGGGTCATTGATGAAGGTTCTGGATCATCGATCGCTTTCGCTCAGATCCGAAAAGACACCCCGGGCCGATTTGACCGAGATGCTCTGGTTTTTCGCATAGGCTTTGGCTGCACGGTCCCTAATCAAGGCCAACGACTCGCCTTCCAGCCAGCCCTCGATCGCATCGTGAAGCAGAAACGATCCCGGATACATGAATTGATCCGTCAACAGAATCGGGCGGACGCCGACCGCTCGGAGCCTCTCACGAAAATACGCCCCGCTCTTACAGGCTAGAACAATCGCGTCACGCGCTGGCCCCGACTCCCGCTTCTCCGGACTTTCGAGTCGAAAATCCATCAGTCCGTTGTGGCCGATAAATGCCACGAGATCTGCCGAGCTGGTTTCGCTTGTCGTTGCCTCGAAGAAATCGGTCATGCATTTTTTGATCTCGGATCCACGGTAGGCATGAGCGATCAATCGCACGTTGGCGACCGAGCTGTGCTCGAAAGTCAGTCGCTCAAGCACGCCTTCGGCCGGTTCCTCCGCAGTGTCCGTCAATTTCCAGCGTGAGCTGTTTTTGAAGAATGAACGCAGGCCGTCCGAGCATCCCCAATAGAGATTCGCCGCCGGGTCGTCCCCATTGCCGATCCGTTCGTTCACAGGAGCGATCCCCTGGGATTCGTTATCGCAGAGCGCGACAAAAACGTGGATTTCGCGAACATCTTCCTGGGCGAATGCTGGCGAAATCAGCCAGCAGCTGCTGAGAATGAAGCTGAGTAAATTGCGGTAGTTTCTCATTCGAGGATGTCCGTTCTAACAAACACGAAAACATGCTGGCCAGGTTTCCCTGGATTCGGGATCAGCGCCGCAAGCTGACGTTCGCCATTTCGGATTTGAATCCGGCTGAACGTTCGCATGGAGTGAAAAATCGGCATCCGCTCTGGAGAAGTTAGCGTCCAATCTTCTGGCGTCTCGGGCCACTCCGCCGTGAATCGATCGAGCCCGACTAACTCTGATGCCAGCGACAGGACCAGCGGCTCGCCCTCTTCTCCAAGAGTCGCTTCGATCTCTAACATCGCTCCCAAATTGCGCGTTTCGAGCGCCGAAGGACTCGATGCGATTGGCTTGAAAGCCTCGGTGTCGACGTTTTCCAGCGTAAGTCCGCCAAATACAATTGGGGGATCGAACTCGGTTGGATAAACCCATTCGACGATGCCTTCGACGCTCGCTCGCTGGCCGCTTTGAGACCGCACGAGACTTGCGTCCAGCAATTCCGCCTCGCCCGCCTCCAGCAGCTGCTGAACGGCGGCGCGGAGTTCAATCGCGTTTTCGTCACCGCTGTGATTCGAAACTAACCTGACGGCATCCGCCACGTCTGCACCGATGAACTCAACCATGGTCGAGATTTCCGGCACCGAATCTGGCTCCAGCTCTTTTGCCTCCCCACGTTGATCGGCACGAACGAACATGAAAACTCGTTGCAGATAGTCCGAAGGATCGCGGCCAACGCCCGCCAGCGCGTAGGCTCCAGATTTTGTAGCGATCGATGTCGTTAGGCGTGTTGAGTGAAAAATCGGGATCTTCGCACTGGGCGCAACGTCAGGGTGGTGGAACTGAATTTCCTCGCCAAGAATCACTCGTTCCGGGCTTAAGTTGAGATGGATCATGCCAGATGGATCGATGCTGGGATCGACTTCCAGCGTGATGCCGATATTCCTGGTTTCATAAGCTATGGGTGTGGCTGGCAGCGTTTCGAAAACGTCGGTGTCCACGTTCTTAAGCGTGAGAGTCGACGCCGAATTTGCTGGGTCGAATTCGGTCGGATAGATCAGTTCTTCGATCCCTTCGACTTTTCCTCGATGTCCCTCCGACGAAAGGCTCCATGCCGCCCCGAGCAATTCCGCCTCTCCGACGTCGATCCGATCCTGAAGCGCCTTTCGGAGATCGGTTGCGTCGGCCTTCCCGGAATGTTTGGAAAGCAGCTCGACTGAACTGGCCATTTCGAAGCGGATGAACTCGACGAGAGTCGCGATGTCTGGCCGTTTGGGTTTGTCAGGATTTGGATTGGCGTCTGCCTGGGCAAGGGCGGACGTGCTGAGTGCAAAGGCACAGAGTAGAAGGATTGTAGTTCTCATTGGTAGTTTTACAGGTTCGCCAGAATGAATCTCTCAATGATCGCTGAGTCAATTTGGAAGGTCAGCAGCTGCTGGTTGCGATTGGCGAATTTGCGGCCAGCGTGGGTCCATGAAATTCGCCGCAGCAATCTTTGCCGCCCTGCTCCTCATTCCGTTCGCACTGCTCCATGCCCAGTCCGAGCGCCCTAACGTCCTCTTCATCGCGATCGACGATCTCAACGATTGGGTGGGTCCGTTAGGAGGTCATCCGCAGGTCCAGACGCCGCACATGGACCGGCTCGCCGCGCGCGGGACGACGATGACGAACGCCCATTGCCAGTCGCCGCTTTGCAATCCGTCGCGCACCAGCCTGATGACCGGCTTGCGGCCGACGACGACCGGAGTCTACGCGCTTCAGCCTTGGTTTCGAACGATTCCCGAATTCGAAGATCACGTGACGCTGTCTCAATATTTTCAGAAGCACGGCTATCGAACCTACTACACAGGAAAGATCTATCATGGCGGTTATGGCCGAGGAAAAGCAGACTCGGAGTTCATGGAGATTGGTCCGGGTGCCAGCGGCAAGCCGTTCCCTCCCAAAAAGCTCGTCAACACTCCGCAGCCGCATCGGCTCGTCGATTGGGGAACGTTTCCGCACAAAGATGAGGACAAAGGGGACTGGGCTGTGGCGAGCTGGGCTGAGGAGAAATTGGGTACGATGCCGGACGACGAGCCGTTTTTCATGGCTTGCGGATTTTTCCTCCCACACGTCCCGAATTACGCGACGCAAAAGTGGTTCGACCTCTACCCAAAGGAAACAACCGAGCTGCCGCCGATCAAGCGCGACGATCGCGCGGACACGCCTCGCTTCAGCTGGTACATCCACTGGAAGCTCCCTGAGCCTCGACTGAAGTTTCTCGAGGAAGCCGGCGAAACGCTCAACATCACCCGCAGCTACCTCGCGACCGTCAGCTTCGTCGACAGCCAGGTCGGCCGCGTGCTCGACGCCTTGGAAAAATCGGGCAAGGCGGACAACACCGTCGTTGTTCTTTGGAGCGATCACGGTTTTCACCTCGGCGAAAAAGAGATCACTGGCAAAAACACGCTCTGGGATCGCTCCACGCGAGTGCCGATGATTTGGGCTGGGCCTGGAGTCGCCGAGGGTGCTCGCTGCAACCGGCCAGCCGAGCTGTTAGACCTCTATCCGACTCTGGCCGAGCTTTGTGGTCTGCCGAAAAAAGAAGGCCTCGAAGGCCGCAGTCTCGCTCAGCAGCTGCTGGACGCGAACGCGCCTCGGGAATTTCCAGCGATCACCTGTCATGGTCCGGACAACAACGGCGTCAGAACGGAAAAATGGCGCTACATTCGTTATGCTGATGGCTCGGAAGAGCTCTACGACATGGAGAAAGATCCTAACGAATGGACCAATCTTGCTGAGAATCCGGAAAACACCGCAGTGAAGGCAGATTTGGCTAGATGGATCCCGGCAGACAACGCGCGCCCGGCTGAGGGCAGCAAGTCACGTCGAATCGAGATAATCGACGGTAAAGTTTTCTGGGAACTTGAGGAAGTGAAGCCGACCGATCCGATTCCGGAGATTTGATCACCACCGGCGTGATCGAACGGTTTTCCCGGTTACGTCTTTGATTTCCACGGTGATCGCCGGCTTGGCTCCGTTCCAATCGATCGCCAGACATCCGAAATTCAGCTCGCGAAAACTCTCGCCAATGCGGTAACGATTCGCCTCATCCGGCTGACCGCCGTGAGCGTGATTCATCCCGCTTGAAGTCACTTCGTAAACCGGAGTCCCCGGGCTCAACGGATCGTTCAACGGCATCTCCATAATTTCCGCCATGTGACGATCGCCGCTGAGAATCAGAACCGGCCCGGCCTTCGTTTCGCCCAACAATTTGAACAGTCGCTCGCGTTCGCGCGGGAGGTTTTCCCAACGCTCCCAACGATGATCAACCGGCAGCGCCTGAATGCTCGAAACGATGATTCGCACGTCCGCAGGCTTCATTAGTTGGTTTTTGAGCCAGGTCCATTGCTGGCCGCCTAACATAGTAGCCGATTCGTCTGGATTCACATCGTAGGGGCCTTCTTTTGAGCCTCCCTTCAGCTTGACCAAAGGTCCTCGAAAATACCGAGTGTCCAGCATGATAACCTGTAAGCGCTTCCCGGCTTCACCGTATTCGTAAACATCGTAAATCCCCGGATGCGACCACGGCTCACGATCCTTGGGTACGTCCATCGCCTCCAGGAAAATTTCCTGCGACGGCACCCGCATTTCGTAGCCGGCGCCCGCGTCATTCCAGCCATAATCGTGGTCATCCCAGGTCGCCAGAATCGGGCATTTGGCCTTCAGCGCCTGGTAACCGGGTTGAGCGAGAAGTTGTCCCCATTTTGCGCGGAGATCGTCCATGTCTTTCGTATCGCCGTAAATATTGTCACCCATGAAGAGGAACAACTGAGGATTCTGCGCGGTGATCGCAGGCCAGATTTCCTGGCCTTTGTTTTGATGGATGCAGGACCCGAAAGCGATGCGGGTGATCGGTTCTTCGGCCCAGCAGCTGCTGGCGATGAGTGCGCCGAACGCGATGACGAGAGTTCGTGTTTGCCGGTTGATCATTTTGCCGTAGTCTGACCGGTCCCGGGCGAAAACCAAGCCTCGGATTGGATAAAATGAAATCACGAGCGGAGCTGCTACAGCTCTACAAACGCTTTTTCAGGCTCAAAAACCGGAAGATCAAACGCCTTCATCGCGAGGGGGCTGGAGGCTTGGAAATTGCACGACTTCGGGCAGAATTGTTAGACGGAGTGCTGCGCGATGTTTTCGCCAAATCGCTGGAAACACTGCCCGACGATGCTGCCGAGTTTCCTGTGACGCTGGTTGCTTTCGGCGGATATGGAAGGGGAACGTTGAACCCGTCCAGCGACGTCGATCTGCTTTTTCTCTGCCCGAAGAACACCCATCGACTCCCGGCCGAGACCAAGGACATGATCGGCGAGATCATTACGATGCTGTTCGATGTCGGCCTGCAAGTCGGCCATGCGGTTCGCTCCGTTGGCGAATGTGTTCAGGAGGCGAATCGTGACAACACGATCAAAACTTCGATGCTGGACCTTCGATTCATTGCTGGAGACGAGGAATTGGTTCAGAAACTGGAACAGCGTTTTCTGAAACAATGCATCAAGGGCAAGGAAGCCGACTATCTGTCTGTGCGGATGCGGGATTTTCACAAACGGCATGCCAAGAATGCTCAGACCGTGTTTCTACAGGAGCCCCAAATTAAAGAAGGGTGCGGCGGGCTGCGTGATTTTCAAAACATTATCTGGATCCTCAAAGTGCGCTATGGCGCGGACGATCTTCAATATCTTGTCGATCAAAAGCTCCTGACGGAACAGGCCTGCCAGGCGATGAACGCCGCGCACGAATTCTTGATGCGAGTTCGGAACGAAATGCATTATACCGAGGGAACCGACATCCTGACGTTGCGCTTACAGGGTGAGGTGGCCACTAATCTGCGTTATCCGGATAAAACAATGCTCCGCCGGATTGAAGCGTTCATGCGAGATTATTATGAGCATACTCGCAGCATCTCGAATCACTCTACCTCGCTTTTGCAGGCCTTCGATCTGTTAGCGAAGGACGAGGCGACCGGTATCGTTAGCTATCTTGCGCGCCGCCGTCGCAAACGCGAAGAGTTCGACGGTTTTGTCAGTCACGACGGACTTCTGTTTCCAGAACATGAAAATATTTTCAGCGATGATCCGAATCGCTTGATGCGGACTTTTGTTCATCTTCAACAGCGAGGCCTTCGACTCGGCCCGGAGATTCGGAAACTCTTTAAGAACTGTCGGGACTTCACGGATCGCGCTTTTCTTTATCATAAGGATAATCGAAGTGCGTTTGAGGCGATTTTATCTCGCAAAGGTGAGGTCGCAGTGATTCTACGGGAAATGCACCGGGTTGGTTTTCTTGGAGAATACCTTCCTGAATTTGGGGCGTTGGAGTTATTGGTTCAGCACGAATTTTTCCACCGATACACGGCCGATGAACACACATTGCGCTGTATCGATGTCCTGGATTCGTTAATGGACTCTGAAGAGCTTGGGAAGAAGCTGTTTCGGCAGCTCTTTCAAGACTCGGAAGACCCGTTTATTCTGTATCTTGCTTTGATTCTTCACGATACCGGCAGGGCTGAAAATAAACAGTTTCACGATGATGCAAGCGTTGAGCTGACAGTAAAGGTTTGTCGCCGATTTCAAATCAAAGGGCAGCGTCGCCAGCGGGTGCTGTTTCTGGTTGATCATCACCTCACATTCTGGAGAACAGCGACGTCCAAGGATATTGACGATCCCCAAACGGTCTCGGAATTCGCCGGAATGATGCGGAGTCGTTCAAATATGGAATCGCTGCTGCTTTTTACCTATGTTGATTCGAATGGCACCAATGACGAGGCTTGGTCGGCTTGGAAGGAGAGCCTGATGCTTCGGCTTTACCACTCGACGTGCAGGTTTTTTGAAGACGAGAAGGAATTTGAACGCGGAGTCCGAGATGCTAAAAGCGAACTGCGCGCAGAAGCGACGGAAAAGTTGTCCGAGGATTATGCGGACGACGTGGATGCGCATTTCAGCCATATGCCGGAGCGCTATTTCTTTTTTCGTGATAGCGTAGCTGTCATCCGGCATATTAAGCTCTTTCGCCGCTTTATTCGTCGAACTTTGAAAACAACCGGGTTTGAAGGCCTTCGCCCGGCGCTTGCCTGGATTCCAAATTCCAACGGAGGCTATTCAGAAATGGAATTGTGCTGTTGGAATCGGCACCTGATGCTCGCCAAAGTTGCTGGAGTCCTGGCAGCACGAGAAATTAATATTCTAAGTGCTGATATTTTTTCGAGGGATGACGATTTGGTGCTCGATGTGTTTCGCGTTTGCACAACAAACTTTGAGCCGATTACCAATGAGCGCGAGCAAAACGCGGTTCAGCAGCTGCTGGACGATTTGATGGACACAACGGCGGATATCGAAAGCATCGCCAGCAAAATTGCTCCAGGGGCAACCGCCCGGGTTAACGAAGAGTTGCTCCAGACTTTCCCTGCTCGAATCGGGGTAAACAATGTTTCGAATGATCGCTACACGGTTCTGGAAGTGGAAGCTCAGGATCGGATAGGCCTGCTTTACGATATTTTCATGGCCATCGGCGCATCTGAAGATGTTGAGGTTCAAATCGCGCGGATTTGCACAGAGAAGGGTGCCGCGGTCGACACCTTTTTTCTTACAGACAATCAAGGGCGCAAAATCGCTGAATCTGAGCACCAGCGAATCGCGGTCGCAATCAACCAGGCAATTGGTCTGCCTGACGCTTCACAAACGTAGTCATTGGCGAATCCCATGCTTCGCCTCTTTAATCAGCTCGTCGTCCGCTATCTCTGGCGGCACAAATTGATCGCCTTGCTTGATTTGCTAAGCGTCGCAATTGGCGTTTCCGTTTATCTCGCGATCCAGACGGCAAATCACAGCGCGAATCGGGCCTTCGAGTCGAGTATTGATGTAATCGCCGGCAAGACGCATCTTGAAGTTCGCGGAGTGATCGATGGAGTCGACGAGATTCTTCTCTTCAAGCTCGCGAGCGATCCAGACATCCGCGCGGTGACGCCAATGATCGAAGGATTCGCAACGTTGCCCGAATTCCCCGGTCGCTATCTCCACATTGTCGGCGTGGATTTTTTCACCAACGCCGAATTCCAGACGGTCGGAACCGCAGTCCAGCTGACTCCGGATTTCGATCTGGAAGCCTGGCTAGGCAAACCGGGTCACCTGGCGTTGCATTCCGATCTTGTTAAAGCCATTGGCGGTCAGCAGCTGCTCAAAGCGGAGATCGATGGACGGCGCGTTGAACTTGAGATCGCCGGTGTGATTTCGGGTGAAATTATCGGGTCCGAATCGATCGCGGTTATGGACATCGGTTGGGCTCAGGAAATTCTTGGGCAAGCCGGAACCCTGACATCGATCCAATTGCTGGTTCACGATCCATCGAAACTCTCTGAAATTCGCGATCGGCTCGCTGCTGACCTTCCCAATGATATCGTAGTCCAGCCACCTGCTCAGCGAAGTCAGCAGATTCAGCGAATGCTCGATGGCTTCCAACTTAACATCACTGCGTTGAGCATGGTGAGCATCGTGGTAGGGGTTTTTCTGATCTACAATACCCTTTCCGCCTCGGTTGTCCGGAGGCGACGCGAAATCGGAATCCTGCGTTCCAACGGTGCCAGCCCACGACAGATCCGCGGCGTTTTTCTCGCCGAGGGCCTGATCCTCGGACTGCCCGGAATCGCCCTGGGAATCCCAGCAGGAATCCTTCTTGCGCGCGGCCTCGTCGGCGAAGTTGCCGAGACAATCTCGAGCCACTACGTCCTGGTTAGCGTCTCCGATCCGACGATTTCATCCTGGCACATCGTTCACACCCTCATTTATGGCAGCGTCGCAATCCTGGCGGGCGCGCTCGTTCCGGCGATCGAAGCCAGCCGAATTCCGCCGTTACGCGCGCTGCGGCCGAATCGCGGAGCGACCCTGACATCCTTCCCAACGACGCGACTGCTCAATGTCGGGCTCGCCGTGATCGCCTGCTCCGTTCTGCTGTCCTGGCTCGCCCTGGCGACCGGACCCGCGTGGCTTAGCTTCGGTGCCGCGCTGACCCTCGTCATCGGATTTTCACTAGCGACGCCCTGGGTTTGCCAAAAACTCGCGGCTCTGGCATCGCGTTGGTCGCCGACTCTGATTCGCATCGCGGCGGACAATCTCGGTCGCTCGCTGCATCGCGGGTCGATCACCGTCGCCGCTTTGATGACGGCGATCGCGATGACAATTGGCGTTAGCGTGATGGTCGGCTCGTTTCGTAAGACGGTCGACACGTGGATCGGTCACACGATGCAAGCCGAACTTTACGTCATGCCGGCCGCAAACGAAGTTCTCGGTTTCAAAGCGTTCCTACCCGATGAACTGATCGCAGCGGTGCGCGAGCATCCGGCTGTCCGCAATGTTGAGACCTACCGCCATTCGCTCATCACGTTGGGCGACGGGACAAGTTTCATTCTCGGTGTCGTCGATTCGCCCGAACCAGACCAACTAAGATTCGTCGGAGGCCGCGATGATGAAAAATTCAATCGGCTGTTTGAGGAAGACGTCGTTCTCATCACCGAAGCGTTGGCGAACAAGCTCAGCCTTGGCGAAGGCGATCGCATGACCTTGCCCACGCCGGCTGGCGAGCGCGAATTCACGATCGCCGGCGTTTACTACGACTACACGGATGATCGCGGGAAGCTGGTCGTCACGCGCGCTGACTACGAGCGACACTGGGGCGAAACGCGGGTGCACTCGATCGCTCTTTGGTTAACCGACCCAGCAGCTGCTGGGCAGATCGAGACGCAGATTCGTCAAGAATTCGGCACCGACCCACTCGCAATTTACGCGACCAGCGAGCTGCGCGACAAGGTTTTCGAAACCTTCGATCAGACCTTCGCGGTAACCTACGTTCTGCGAAGCATCGCAATTATCGTCGCTGCTTTTGGCGTAAGCCTTTCGTTAGCCACGCTTGTGATGGAGCGCGTTCGCGAAATCGGGATTCTCCGGGCAATCGGAAGCAGCCGTGGCCAGGTTCGCGCGATCTACCTCGCGGAAGCCGGTCTGATGGGCTTGTTCGCGAGTTTCATAGGGATCGTTTGCGGACTTGGCATGGCGATGATCTTAACCTGGGTGGTGAACAAGGCTTTTTTCGGCTGGACGATCGATTTCGATATCCCCTGGCTGGAAGTGCTCGCAACTCCGCTTTGGATCACGCCAGTTGCGGTGTTAGCTGGATTGATTCCCGCATCGCGCGCGGCGGGATCGTCAGTTCACGAAGCCGTGAGGACTGAATAACTAAGCCGTGAGGTTAGTTACTTCGAAAGGGCTTCGTCAAGATTAACGATTCCAAGACAGACCGAAGTTAACGCAGCGTGCTCGATCGCGGGGATCGCCGAGTCGCGTTTCGAATCGCCGACTGCGAGCAGCGCTTCGGCTTCGATCGGTTTCGCGTTGAATTCGGTTCGGGCGCGCTCAAGGCCGCGCTTCAGGATTTTCAGCTCCGCCTCATCCGCTTCACGCCCGATCACGAGTCGAACCGCGAGCCGAATCCGCGTTTCGTCGTCAGCAGCTGCTGAGTTCCAGACACGTTGGGCGAGTCCGCGCGCCGCTTCGACAAAAGTGACGTCGTTCAAAGTCGTTAACGCGTGCATCGGCGTGTTGGTCCGTGAGGATTTGACCTCGCAGAACTGCCGCTTGCCTGCATCAAAAAACATCGTCGGGCCGACGATTCTTCGCCAGAAAGTGTAGAGGCTTCGCCGATAAAGCGCGTCGCCGGAGTCCATCGTGTATTTCTTTTTGCCGAACGTGGCCTCCTCCCAGATTCCGGGCGGCTGGTAGCCGTTCACCGATTTTCCGCCAACCTCAGCCACGAGCAGTCCGGAAGCCGCGAGCGCTTGGTCCCGGATCATCCAGGACGGCATTCGAAAACGCGGGCCGCGCGCAAGCAGACGGTTTTCGGGATCTCGCTCGAAAACATCGGGCGAGTCGATGCGCGAACTTCGGCGGTAGGCATCGCTGGTTACGATCGTGGTCACGAGCCGTTTCACGTCCCAGCCAGACTCCATGAAATCGGCGGCGAGCCAGTCAAGCAACTCAGGATGCGTGGGAAATTCGCCTTGGACGCCGAAGTCGTTCGTGGTCTTGACGAGGCCGATTCCGAAAATTTGCTGCCAGAATCGATTCACGGTAACCCGAGCTGTAAGCGGATTTTCGCGCGAAACGAGCCAGCGTGCGAGATCCAATCGGTTTGCTGTTGGGGCTGCCTGAAAGATCGCCGGGACGGCCGCCGAGACCTCGATTTCAGTCGGCTGATTGTAAAGACCACGGCCGAGGATGAAGGTTTTGCGCGGCGTGTCGATTTCTTCCATCACCATGACTTTGGGAATCGATCCGCGATGGGCAGTGAGCACTTTGGCCGCTTTTTCTTGCTCGGCTTTGAGGCGGCGATGCTCGGAATCAGTTTCGCGATGCGCTGAGGCGACGAGTGCGATCTGTTCTTTTGTGCGTTTGTCAGGGGCGATTTTCAAACCCGCGATGAGCTTCGCGTCACGGCCGCCAAGGGTTGGTTTCGGCTCGGTTGTGATCGAGAGCCGGAATCGACCAAGGCTGTGATGAATGTGTGACGAGTCGTGCCGAAGAATGATTTTTAGAGGTTTGTCAGGGACAATTTCGAGCGGCTTTTCAAAGATAAACGCGGCCTGCTGTTCGCTTTCGACTGTCTTGCCCGGATAGACGGCCCAACCGGTTTTTGCATCGCCGTCGAACGCTCCTTTCACCGGCCATCCACCCTGCTCGAAGCTCGCCTCGGCGCTGACGATTTTCACCGGCGTATCGTCGATGCTCAGCGAGAAATCCGTCAGCACAAAATTCCCGCTTTCAGCCCGAGAGAGGCCCTTCCCAGTGAGCGAATCGTGATTCAAGGCCTCCAAACGAATCGCCGTGATTTTCGCCGCGGTCGTAGCAGTCGCCTCGACCTCGTAAGTGTCTTTGTCGACGAGCGGACCACCCGCAAGAACAGAGCCGTCATCGTGAATCGTCAGTTTCTGGCGTCCGATCGCACTGGCGATTTTGAGCGTCTGCCAGGCTCCATTTTTGCCTTCGCTTGCCAGCATCTGCTGTTCCCAATCCGTTTGAGTCTTCGCCAATTCCAGGTTTCGAGCGTTGAGTTTTTTCTGCGCCTCCGTGGCCTGCCCGGCGAGCTCGGTTTCTCGCTTTTTTTGCTCTGGAGTGGGCGTAGCGAGGACTGGCGCGGTTTGTGGACTTCGCCCGCTTCCAGTAACGGGCGTCTGATTGTAAAAAGCGAAAAGCGAGTAGTAGTCGGCCTGGCTGATCGGATCAAATTTGTGGTCGTGACAGCGCGCGCAGCCGACGGTCAAGCCTAACCAAACAGTCCCGGTCGTCTCCGCCATGTCCATCACGTAGTCGATTCGGTTCTCTTCTGCGATCCGACCGCCCTCACCGTTGATCATGTGATTTCGGCAGAAGCCGGTTGCGAGAATTTGCTCGTCCGTGGCGTCCGGAAGAAGGTCGCCAGCGAGCTGCTGAATCGTGAACTCGTCCCAAGGCATGTTTGAATTGAACGCTTTCACTACCCAATCTCGCCAAGGCCACATCGTGCGTTCGCTGTCGCCCTGGTAGCCGTTTGAATCCGCGTAGCGAGCGGCGTCAAGCCAGTCCCAAGCCATCCTTTCACCGTAAGCCGGTTTCGCCAGCAGGTGCTGAACGCTCTTTTCGTAACCGAGTTTTTGAAACGCTGTCTGCTCCGGCAGCGTCGGCGGTAAACCGGTGAGGTCGAGAGTCAGGCGGCGAAGCTGGGTTTCGAGCGCGGCAGGCGGGTTGGGCGTGATGCCTTCGGTCTTGAGCCTGGTTTCGATGAAAAAATCGATCGGATTGCGCCCGCCGAAGTCGACTTCGGGCCGTTCGATTCGGTTGAACGCCCAATGCTGGCCCCAAGGCGCGCCTTCGTCGATCCACCGTCGAATGGTCTCTATTTGAGCGTCCGAGAGCGCTCGATCGAGCTTCGGCGGCGGCATTTGATCGTCCGGATCGTGGGCGGTCAGGCGCTTGAAAAGTTCGCTCTCCGCGCTTGAACCCGGCTTGATCACATCGGCCTTCGCGCCCGATTCGAGATCGAGCCGCAAGTCCGCTTTGCGCTGCTTCGGGTCCGGGCCGTGGCACTGAAAACAGGCGTCGGACAGGATCGGAAGAACCTCGCGAGAGAAATCGACCTCCTCGCTGAACGCGATTGCGGGAAGAAAGGTTAAGGCGATGGCGGTGAGCCGATTCATTCGGTCAAATTTGGGCGGCTCTGCGGATTTGTCATCCGGAAGAACAGAGTGGCCAGGCGAAACAATTCATCGTGATTCGAAGGTAGAATGGCTGTAGGGAGCGGTGATGAAAAAGCTGACCCCAATCTTCTTCGCTCTCGTTTTCGGATTCGGCTGCGCTTCAGCAGCTGCTGACTGGCCGGAGTTTCCAACGGTGAACGCCGCGGTCGAAATTCCCGCTCAGGAGTGGCCGCAGAAGCCTGGCCCGCGAAGGGTCAAAATCAGTCTGCATTTCCCGGGCGGCAAACTGGAAAATGTCGGGCCGGAGACCGGGATCATGCTGACGTTGCACAACTGGGGAGGAACCGACTGCAGCGGCTCGGCGAATCCGAATACGCTGGCGGAGCGGCTCAACGTGGTGGCGATTTGCGTGAATTATTTGCAGAGCGGGCGCAAGGCGTCGGTTGAAGATCCGGAGCCTTACGATTTCGGTTACCTCCAGGGGCTCGACGCGTTGCGGGCGCTGTGGTTCGTGTTCGACGGCCTGACGGAACTCAAAAAGCCGTTCGCAAGCGATCGAATTTACGCGACTGGCGGAAGCGGGGGAGGGAACGTCACGCTGATGGCGAACAAGCTGGCTCCGAGGACGTTCACGGCGGTGATCGACATGTGCGGGATGCCGAAATTGAGCGATGACATCGCCTTTGCGCTTCCGGGCGGCAGCGGTTTGAATGCGCGTTGGAGCGATGATCCGGCTAGCCCGAATTTTCTCAGCCCAGCCGATCAGGAAATCCGTTTCATCGGTCACCCAGGGCATCTGAAAACGATGAAATCGCTCGGGACGACGGCGAAGATTTTCGTGGTTCACGGTCGCGATGATCACACCTGTCCGTTTGCGGATGCAGAGGAAATGGCGGCGAACTTCGAAGCGGCGGGCTTGGCCGTGACGCCGAATTTTGTGGGGAAAGACGATCTCGACGGCAATGTTTTCAGTAGCAGCGGCCACGCGCTGGGAAATCGGACGGAGATCGTGTTCAAAGTCGCGGGCGAGGCGATTGAGCCCTCAGTCCGGCGTGGTATCCCGAGTGATTTCGAACTCCGCGACGAGAAAGTGCGCTACGCGGTGACTGGCGGCGAATTCGTGATTTCCTACACGAACGGGTTTCCAGTCGGTCGTTTCGAGCCAGCAGCTGCTGAGGCGATTCCCGAAAAATAAAACAGCGGCTCGCCAAAAGGCTGAACCGCTGTCCATCGAGTCGGCGACCCGGGTTCGGGCACCGATCGTTAAAAGAGTCTGCTGCTCTTAGAGGTCTTTAACTTCTTTAAGCGTGAAGGTCTGCTTCATCTCCATCGGAAGCTTGAGAGACTGCTCAGGATTTAGCGGATTGGTCATCTGCATGTTCATGTTCATGTCGATGGCACCGTTGCGGAAGAATCGCAGATTTTTGTCGATCTTCATATCGCCTTTGGTTTCGGATTCGCCGAGTTTCATCTGGACTTGAGGAGCGCCAGCTGCGCCAGCCTTGATGTCCATTTCCATGTCGGCAGTGAATTCGAGCACAGCGCACTGTTTTCCGTCGACTTCCTCATCCCGAACGTATTTTACGTCGAATTCCATCTTCATTTTCCCGACTTGAGCGCCGAGATCCATGTCGAAATTGCTCTCCCACTCTTCGCCGATTGCAACGCCAGCTGGAGGAATTCCGAGCCGCATGGCCGGGTTAACCATGTCCTTGAACTGCTCTGGAGTGAAGAGTTGGCCGCCCGCTGCACCCTGAAGGTCTTCGAGGCCCTCGACTTCAACGACCTTATCGTCTTTGTCGAGAATCATGGCGAAATCCATCTGCATGATCGGTCCGAGTTGTTGGCCAAGCATCGTGTTTTCCGAGCCCTCTTCGTCAGAGTCGAAAGACATTTCGATGCCGCCGCCGTTCATGTCCATCTGGACGTGAGTTGCTTTGGAAGTGACTTTTTTCTGGCCGGCTTCGGCTCCCGCTACGCAAGTTGCGCTCATCTCCATCTTCATTTTCACCACCATCTTGCCCATTGGCTGGCCAACTGCGGCACCGAGAGTGGTCATGTCCATGACCATATCCTGATCCATCACAAAGATGTATTCTTTGCCGATTTCGTAGGTCGGCGGGAGCAGCTTTTGTGCCTGAGCCGACGCCGCAAAAAGCGCGAGCAAAGAAAGCATGAAGGTGAGTTTGGGTTTGCTTTTCATCTCCCCAGCTTAGGCCTGCAACGCTTTCCAGGATAGCGAATTTTCCGCGAATTTTTTCGAAAAATTGCGGCGCAAGTCGCGAAACTTTCCGCGTCTTCGGGATAATTGCGGCCCGGATTCGTCCCGTCTGCAAGCCTGCGCCGGACATTTGGCTCAGAACCTGAAAACACAGCCTCCCCTAATTGTAGCGGCTCAGAACCCGCGAAAACAAACAGCAAGAAGAAAAACTGAACTCTTAATCGAGTTCCCTCCGTTGCCCGTCTCGGTCCCCCAGATCGGGGCGGGCGCGACCCCGATGGCCGGTTCTCCGCTGGGAGCCGGCCATCACTTTTTGCGGGAGGCGGGAATCGTGATCGACGACGACGACCGTGGCTCACGCAATCGGTGCGATTTGCCGGATTTGATGTGGTTTTCCCGACGGAAAAATCCAGGATTCCACTTGACTGATGTCTATAATTTTCATATTTTCCATTATTATCATCTGATGTGCCCGCCCTACAGTCAGCGAAACTCATTTCTCGCTAGATTTCGAATCGTTCTCGTTTCGGCGCTTCTCGCGTTGGGATTTTTGAGCAGCTGCTGGGCTCAGATTACGGATTCGGAGGAGTCCGCTCAGTACCTCGCGGACCACATCGCTTCCAGCGCGGGTGGCAGCTCCTCCCAATATCTTCCGTACGCTCGCAAGCTCGCGCAGACCTTGAGCGGGCTCCCGATTGAAAAGCAGAAAGAGATTCTCGGTTTCGTGCCGGAGTTGGCTTCGGGAGAGCCTGGCGACGAGGAACCGACTGATGGCGAAGACGACCAAACGGCCGAAACCGAGCCGACAGATCCCGAAGACTCGACCGAAGAAGAAAACGGCGAATCCGAAGAATCGACCGGAACGCCGCTGATCACATCTGGCGAAGGTGAGGGCGAATCGGGCTCGGGAGGCTCGACCGACGGCGGTGAATCTGACACCGCCGGAACGGGCGAAGGCTCAAGCGGGACAGGTGGCACAGAAACGGATGGCGGATCGTCCGATGGAACCGGCGATGGAGCTGGAACTGGCGGAGGCGTGATTGTCGTCGTTGGCGACGGAACTGGCGACTCGGGTACTGGAGGCGGTTCTGGAATTGGGTTTGGCGGCGGCAGTTTGGGCGGAACGGAACCCTGCAATCAACTCGACGGCACACCGCTGAACATCAGTTACCCGGCCGGCAACACGAATTCATCCAATGAGGTCTTCGCTGACGCGACTAACGCTTATTGGGCGATGAGTCGCCAGGCTCACCTTGCGCTGAATTCGAACAGCGCCCGGATTTTTGAACAGAACAGCTCTGAGAGTTGGGGCTATTTCGGATCTGCGACTTTTTCAGGCCAAAAATCCGCGTCCGAGCTTCAAGCCCAACTCGACTCGCTTTATGCCAATCTCGAGAGCGCGCTCGCGAGCTGGACCAACGTCTCTGGCGCGGCTTACCCTGCAGCATGGCCGCCGACGCTACCCCCAGTTGATCACGCCTTTTGGAGTTCCGCTTGCCCCTGAATCTGAATTGAACCTTCTCTAAAATGAAACGAAATTTTCCAAATTCAGCCCCGAAGTCCTGTCGGCCGTGGGAGTTCCGAATCCCTTTTCTGAAAGCATTGGTAGTTCTTGCGGTTTCCCTCAGCAGCTGCTGGGAGATCCAGGCCGAAATTACAGATACAGAGGCGTCGGCCGAGTACCTCGCCGAGCAAATCGCGAGCAGCTCTGGAGGAACCGCCCAGCAGTACATGTCCTACTCGCGTGGGCTTGCCAAAACCTTGAGCCAACTCACTCCGGTCGCTCAACAACGAGTGCTCGAATCTTCCGTCGCAGGCGGTGGAGAATCGAGCCTTGGAGGTGGCTATGGAGAGTCCTCTGGTGGCGACGGTGACTCGGAGAGCGAAGGAGGCGAAAACAGTGCCGAAAATTCGAGCAACTGGTGGGATCGATTTTGGGCATGGCTCAGAGGACTATTCAGCTAAACAAATTTAAAAAATGAACGATCCAGATAATCCAGGAATTGACCTTCGTCTCGCTCTGATCGGCCTAAGCATCTTTCTCTTAATTGGAGTTGCCAGCCTCGTGCTGATTTTGGGCTTTTCCAATCCGAGCTCGGTCTCCGATCCGTCCCAATCGCAAACTCAGGCGAAGCCAAGCGCGACACCTGAAGAGAATGCCCGATTGCTTGAACGAGCGTCGGCTGAACTCAACGGCCAGGGAATCGCTCACGTGCTTCCGACGAGCTTCGCCGGAATTGATCGATCTCTCGGTCTTATTCGAGATCTCAGCGCCAGTGCCAAATCGAGCGAGACCCTAGAATCGGCGGCCGCCCTGACGGATGTAGAAATTCGCAAGGCGATCGACTTTCTCGAGGTTCGAGGTTGGGGAAACGAGCTTGTGATTTCGATGCAGAAGCCTTGGGCATCGAATCTGATGCCTGTTTCGGCACTGTCGGCGGAGGAAACGGTAGTCGAGCCGTAACAGCAGCTGCTGACGAGCAATTGTACTGAAATCATTGAATTCGGAAGGGTTCGGCGCAACTTTGCCCGCCCATGTCGAACACCACTTCAGTCGCTGTCGTCGGCGCCAGCGGATACTCCGGAGCACAGCTGCTTCGTCTCCTTTTGATGCACCCGGGTGCCGATCTTGCCTGTGTCACTTCGCGCCAACTTGCGGGTCAGCCGCTTGCCGACGCGTTCCCTCGATTCCGTGGCGCTCCAAAAGCGGAAAACCTCGCGTTCATCGAGCCTGACATTGACAAAATCGTCGCGACCGGAGCCGAATGCGCGTTTCTGGCTCTGCCGCACGGAGTCGCCTCGGAATTCGCTGTCCCATTGCTGGAACGCGGCCTGCGCGTGATCGATCTCAGCGCCGACTACCGGCTGAACGACCCGGAGGTCTACCGCGAATTCTACAACCACGATCACCCGGCTCCGCAGCTGCTGGATGAGGCGGTTTACGGCTTGCCCGAGTTTTACGCGGACGAAATCCGTGATGCGCGGCTCGTCGCTTCTCCAGGCTGCTACCCAACCAGCATCCTCATCCCGTTGATCCCGTTGATGCGGGCTGGCGCGATCGCTCTGGACGGTGTGGTTTGCTCGAGCATGAGCGGCGTCAGCGGGGCCGGCAAAAATGCGGCCGTGCGCTTTCTTTACGTCGAATGCAACGAAAGCGTTCAGGCCTACGGCGCGCCGAAACACCGCCACTTGAGCGAGATCGAACAGGAGCTTTCGATTGCAGCTGGCGAGAAAGTTGTGATCACTTTCATCCCGCATCTCGCACCCGTGACTGCCGGAATTTGCACTTCGATTTCCGCCGGTTCTGCCCTGGAAAACGGTGCGCTCAACCAGCTGGCGGCGATTTACGAATCTGCCTACGCGGACGCTCCGTTTGTGCGTCTGTTAGGGCCGGGAAAATTCGCCGATACCAAGAATGTCGTCGGCACGAATTTTGTCGATCTAGGTTGGAGCGTGGACGAGCGGACGAATCGCGTTCTGCTGTCCAGCGCCGAGGACAATCTCGGCAAAGGCGCGGCGAGTCAGGCCGTCCAGAGCTTCAATTTGATGTTCGGTCAGGATCCGGTTTCGGGGCTGATGAACTTCTAGCTTTGGCTTCCCGAAACACCTCGTTCTGAAACCGTGCGGACCGGGCACCCTCGGCCTCGAAAACTTTACGCAGACTGTGAGCGATCCCCGGAACCGGGACCAGCTCGCATGGAATTTTCTTTTCCTCCAGCGCAGACTGAAACGTCACCGCTGATTCCATCCACTTGTCGGCGTCCCCACAGAGCAATAAAAAACGAGTTCCGAGCGCTAGCAGCTGCTCATGATTTTTTTCCAGAAAATGATAGGTATTGTGCTGAACCAGCTTCGGATTGCTGCCCAGATTGCGATCCAGAATGTTGAGAATCCATTCATCGGTCGTGTTCTCCAGATCGATCGCACCGCCACCGCCAGCCGCTGCAGCGCAGAACAAATCCGGATATTTGATCACGAATTTCAGCGATCCGCTTGCGCCCATTGAAAACCCATGAACCGCGCGGCCTTCGCGCGATGCGATCGTTCGAAGTGTCTTGTCGATTCGAGGAATCAGCTCGCGAATGATCATCGACTCGACCTGAACATTTCCCTCTTCATGATCCATGTAACCGGAGCGGAATCCGGCTGGATAAACCAGGATCACTTCATCGATTTCCTGATTCGCGTAAAGCCCTAACCAAGCCTGCGCCGTGAACAAAGAGGACGATTCGTTACCGCCTCCGCCGTGAAGCCAGTAGACAACCGGATATCGTTTGTCAGGGGCGCTTTCATAGCTTGGAGGAAAGACAACGTTGTAGCCGACTTCAGTTTTCATGACCTGGCTTTCGAAAACGAAATGCTTCAGTCCGGGTGTTGCCTTGACTGCTTCAGCGCTCGGAGGCTTGACCCATTGGGCTGAGCTGAAACCGGCAGCCGCCAGCCATAGAATGAGCGCTGAAATCTGGTTCATGCCGGAACGTCGGCTAAAAATCTGGAGACCGCCAGAAAATCATAGGGTCGCCCCAGGTGAAGAACTTCGCGATCGAGTCTGCGTCGATTTTTCGGGCGATCGCTTCTCCGTCGCTCGTCAGAGTCACGCCGTGGTCGGTCGTGTCGCCTTCCAGCTGCTTCTTTTTAACTAACTCGCGAAACGCGTTCGTTTCGGGCCCCCAACAAACGATCTTCTTATCATCGACCTTCATCAGCGCGAAGGTGTAGTTTTCGTCTTCATCGTCCTCGCGAAGATTGACGATTAAATACTCGTCGTTCAAGCGAAGAAGCGGGCCGTCGGCTCCACTTTTAACGAAATCGCCCGAATCTTCGTCCCATTCCAAACCCGCGATCCTGAGATTGCCTTCTGCATCGCAATGAACGTGGAAAATGCCTTCCGGATTGAACCAGGCACCGGTCATTTCTTCGCTGAGATCTTCTTCGAACGGAAAACCGATCGGGTTCCGCGTGGAGGCGCAGCTTGCGAGAACCAGGAGGCCAGCAGCTGCTGCGGTGAGTTTCAAAAATAGGGG
>JBLHKS010000127.1:0-20859 GCA_047620505.1 Verrucomicrobiales bacterium
ACCGCGAACGAGGTCTTTTGCGTAGTCTCGTTCGATCGCCGTGGCGCGTCGGCTGAGGACACTGAGGAAGCAACGATCGATCCCGTCATTTTTGCCGCGGGCTTGAGCCGCAACCTGGACAATCGCCCGATCTTTCGAAGTCATCACGGCGTTGGTGACCTGCCCATTCAGAAGCAGCATGACCTGTGGGATCGTGCCTACTTTGCTGTAATTCTCGATGAACGCTTTGTCTGACTGACCGAAGGTGAAAAGAAAACTGCCGTTTCGCGCCGGAAGCCCCATTTCGGAAGCGCGTCGCGTCGGAGCGGCTTGCTGGTTTCGGTTTCGCCGATTTGGCGGCGCCATCATTCCGCCTCGGCCCAAATTGTCGTAACGGCCGGAAACCTCCATCGCCTGCTGGTAATTCAGCGCTGACCAGTCCGTAGACATGATTTCTCGGTATCCATCAAGAACCCGGACCTGTTGCTCTTCAGGATTCGGCACCGCCATCGCAACGAGCGAATCCCACATCTGCTCCGCGCTCATCCGGCGGAGAACCGGAGCGGGAAAGTGAAATTCGCCTTTGTCGATCATCCCAAGCGTCGGCGAATGGTGGCAGGACTCGCGCTGGTAAGTCTGGCTGCGGTAAAGAATCCGGAGGAAATCTTTCACGTCGTAGTCGACCTCCTTCATGAGAAGCTCGAGGAAAATCAGCAACTCGTAATTCTGTGCCTGGCCGTCGAGGTGGCCCGGAACATTGAAAACCGGCTCGACCTGGCCAAGACCGAAAACGTGTTTCCAAAGGCGGTTGGCGATGTTGATCGTGAAGCGCGGATTGTCTTTCGAAGTCAACCAGGTCGCGAAGGCTGCCCGAGGCGAGGAGTGGCGTTCGACGTCCATGATGTCGCCGAAATACGTCGATGGAGAGATCTTCTGGAGCGGGTCAGCGTCGTCGTATTTGTAGTCGAACGGTAGCTCGGTTTTGTATTCCCCTGCTTCGCCCATTCGCAGTCGATACGAATCAAAAATGTTGGCGAGGCTTCCGATGTTTTTCTCCGCTTTCTTTGCTGCGGCATCGAATTCTTTTCGCTTCGTGCCCAGCATCGTCATCACCTTTGCGTCGGGAAGTTCATACTGCAGTTTGCCGAAAAAGGCGGCCATCTTGTAGAAATCCATCTGATAGATCTCTTCGAAAGGATGGTCGTGGCACTGCGCGCAAGTGATCTCCGTCCCAGCAAAAATGGTAAACGTGTTCGAGAGGTTGCATAGCTCCATCCCGAAGTCAGTCAGCAGATAGCCAGTCGCCGGGTTTTCCCAGAAATAGCCTTCAGCTGCCAGCACCTCGGTCACGAAGTCATCCCACTTCAGATCGCCGCGGATCTGATCCTTGACCCACTCCGCGTAGGCCGCGCCCTTGAGATTTGCGAAGCCACCCATGCTGATCCCGTCCCGGATCCGGAGCAGGTCGCTCATGTAATTGAAAAAGTGACTGACGAATGCGTCGGAATCGAGGAGTTGATCGATCAGCTGTTCTCGCTTCTTCGGATTGCTGCTCGCGAGAAACGTCGTCGCTTCGTCGTAAGTCGGAATCCGCCCGGCAATATCGAGATAAACACGGCGGAGAAATCTGGCGTCGTCCGTAGCTGGAGTCGGATACGTCATCGTCTCCTTGAAGGTCAGCAGATCCCATTCCTTCAGCTTATCTTCGCGGGACAACTTCGTGTTGGTCTTGAGAGTCTCCTTCGCCGCTTTAATTTCCGCGTTCGCCACTTTGAGCTTCTCGAAAACCATCTTGTCGATCTCAAACGGCGCGGTCGACGGATTGATCGGCATGTTCTCGCGGAGGTAGCCGCGATCAGCCACGCTCAACAAGCCGATCGGAAATTCGATCGTTTTGCCGTTTTCCTGCTTCAAGTGAACCTTCGCCGCGCCAAGATCGATCTTGATCATCTCGGCAGTCATCTTGGTGCCTTTGTTATCGGTCCAGGTTCGCATTTCGGCGCTGAACAGAGAACCAGCGGCCATGAGAGTGGCCAAGAGCAGAAGAGAAAGTTGCTTCATGGGGAATTCTTCGGGGAGAGAGTCAGAAAGGGTTGATTACGAAGCTGCTACTTAACACAAAAAACGGTTTCGAAGGAATCGAATTCTCAACGATTTGGAAATTATCACCAAATTTTTATAATTTGTCGATAGACCGTAAGAATCATCGCTCGGCTATCGCAGCTCGAAAAAACTCAGCGAGAAGCTTCATTCGCTCCGAATCGAAAAACGCCTCACCACCGTGCTGGCCCCCGTGAATCACCTCAAGCCGAGCGCGATCCCCGATTCCGGCCGCTTTGTAGGCAACTTCAAGCTCGTGCGACTGGTTGATCGGCACCTGCGGATCCTGATCACCGTGAATCATTAGCAGGGGCGGGTCTTTCGCGTCCACGTGGAAAACCGGACTCGCCAGCTTCGCCAAATCGGGCACGTTTTCCGGCTGGGCGCGAAGCAGCAGCTGCAGGGCCGGAATCCGGACGCCAAGCCCGTGTGGCGTCGACTGTTTGAGGATCGTGAGAAAGTTCGTCGGCCCGTAGAAATCAGCGATTGCGTGAACGTCCGACGATTGCTTCGAATCCTCGCCGACATCCCCTTCAAAGTCCGGATGTCCGTTCGTCACGCCGACGTGCGCCGCGAGATGCCCACCTGCCGAATTCCCAGCAATCAACACTTTCGAAGCATCGTAGCCGTAGTCGCTTGCGTGAGCACGAAGGAACCGGATCGCCGCTTTGATATCGTGAATCTGCGCCGGAAACTTCTCAACCGGGCTCAGCCGATAGCTGACACTCGCGATCGCGAAGCCGTGATCAATCAGGCCTGGAATCAGCATTTTATCCTTCGAACCAGCTCGCCAGGCCCCGCCGTGAACCCAGACGACCAAGGGTGGATTGGCCGCATCAGGAAAGTAGAGATCGAGTTTCAACGAATGCTCGCCGACTTTGGCGAATTCGATGTCGCGATGAGTCGGTTTGAGTTGAGCCTGGGTTTCAAGCATGCAAAAGGCGAGGACACAGAGGATCGAGAGCAGCGGATTCACAGAACGAGGCTTCACTCGTCCCCATCGCCGAGCAAGCCCATTTCTTTAACCTGAGACAGCCGTGCCGATGGTCAGTCTAAAGATTCCGGCATCACTCCTTCATTCTGAGGATGCCGGAAAACTTTTTCATCACATCCTTATTTTTTTTCTCGACATCCTCGGCCCCTTTACGGGAAGGGTAGCTCTAATCTGCCTCGGCGTGGTCTTCTCCTTTTTCGCGATGCACTGGCTACGGCTGAGTCGTTCACTTGCGGGCCGTACGGTACCTGCAGTAATGACAAAACGATTCCATCTACTCCCTTTGGTTTTCCTCGCGATTTGCGGAATTTGCCTCGGCGAAGGAGAACCGGACGACACCGAAATCGGACAGCGCCTGTTTTCCGGCGATCTGTCTGTGATTGATGAACTGGCGGCAATCGGATCACCGGATGCGATCGACAAATTGCATATGATGGTCGTCCAATTTCGTCGGAAACCGGCGGCTGACGATCATCCAGACATTCGACTGCGAGCGCTTGAAGCTCTACGCTCCATTGATGGTGCCGAGAAAAATCTCGCGGACCGGATTCGAGAGATGAGTCAACGGGGCGTGCCCAAAGGAGGACGCCAAACCTTGCTTCGTACGTTGAAAGACCTGCGAACTGAAGAAGCTGTGCGGGAAGTCGGGGAACTCTTATTTGATGACTTTGACGCCGATCCTGAATACAAAACTCTGGGTAATCGGGGCGGCACCAATGATCATCTGGCAGGTGACGTCTTCTTCCGCTGGATGCAGGAAAGCCCCGACTTACCCTTTTCTTCCCCGACCGAAGCCATCATCCACCTCAAAGGCACCGAAATCTGGAAAGAATGGTGGCAAGCCCGAAAAGATGACCCGGAAATGGTTCGAGCCATCGTCGAAAACCGCCCGCTCCCACCGCTGAAACCAGCAGCTGCTGAGGGGGAGTGATTCGATCGACGTGGGCAAAAGCGGGAGCTCTGAATTCACGAAAACAGGTCAGTCGTCGCTATCGCCGTACAGGCCCATTTCTTTGAGTCGGCGTTGCAGCGTCCGACGGCTCATGCCTAGAAGGTCGGCGGCCTCGGTTCGATGATTGTTCGTTCGTTGCAGCGCGAGGCGGATGAACCGTTCCTCCATCGCTGCGATATTCAAATCGGATACGTCTGGGTTCAACCCAGCAGCTGCTGGCACGGAACCTGATGATGAATCGGGTCCGCGGCTGTGCTCTCGAATTCGCTGTGGAAGATGGCGGACGGTGATTTTTGGTCCGGAACTGAGAACGACGCCGTGTTCAATCGCGGTGCGCAATTCGCGAACGTTTCCAGGCCATTGATATTCTAGCAGGCAACTCAGCGCTTCGCTCGTAAGCTCACGAAAGGGTTTTGCGTTTTCTTTGGCGAACTCATGAAGAAATGCATCAGCGAGGAGAACGATATCTTCTTTTCGAACGCGTAACGGCGGCATCGTTATCGTAATAACGTTGAGCCTGTAAAAGAGATCTTCACGGAACGAGCCTTCGGCGACCATTTTTTCAAGATCCTTGTTGGTGGCGGTGACCAGCCTGACGTCGACTTCCATCGGTTTGGTGCTGCCGACTTTCTGGATCACCCGCTCGCCAAGCGCACGAAGCAGTTTGACTTGAGTCGGCCCGTCGATTTCGCCAATTTCGTCTAGAAACAGTGTTCCGCCGTTCGCTTCTTCGAAGTAGCCGGCTCTGTCTTTGTGGGCGTCCGTGTAAGCGCCTTTGACGTGTCCAAAAAGCTCACTCTCCATCACTTCACGATTCAGTCCGGCGCAGTGAACGGAAACGAGTCGCGCTTTTGGTCTTCCGCTTAAATTATGAATCGCCTTGGCGACGAGTTCTTTTCCGGATCCATTTTCGCCTTGGATCAGCACGGTCGCTCGTGATGGAGCGACTTGTTTTATCATATCGAAAACAGGCTGCATCGCAGGCGCTTTACCAATGATGTTGCTGACGGAGAAGCGGGTCTCAACTTGTTGCTTGAGTTGAACAACCTCCTTTTCGAGGTGTTGGCTGCGCAACGCGCGTTTGATGAGTATCTCTAGCTCATCAATATTGAGCGGCTTGGTGACGTACTCGTAGGCACCGCGCTTCATCGCTTCGACTGCGGTGTCGACCGAGCCGTACGCCGTCATCATAATGGAAATCGGCGGCTTGGGCAGCTTCAAGGCGTGCTCGATCAGGTCCATTCCGTTCTCTCCGCCGAGACGAAGATCGGTGACCATCAAATCGATGTCATCGCTCTTGAGAATCTGCAATGCGCCGGAGATGTCGGCCGCGACGTAGACATCGAAATCGTCTTCAAATGATTTTCTTAATCCATCGCGAGTATTCTTCTCGTCGTCGACAATTAGAATCGTTGCCTCAGGGGCGCGAATTTCAAATTCGTTATCCATGGTTAAACCTCAATGACATCTTCCTTCTTCTCTGATGATTCAAGTAGCCGCAATCGGCGCTCGGCGCGAGGAAAATAACAGGTTACGCTCGTGCCGGTTCCTGTTGTGCTTTCAAGTTCGATTTCACCTCCGTGATCGCGAACGATTCGGCGGACAATCAGCAAACCCAGACCAGAGCCGGTTCTCTTGGTGGTGTAGTAGGGCTGAAAAACATTGGCCATGTCTTCCGCGGAGATTCCGACGCCGTTATCGATAAATCGAACGATCACGCTGTAGTCGTCTGCTTCGGTACAAATTCGCAATAGCCCGCCGTTGCCCATCGCTTGATTGGCGTTACGAACGAGATTGTAGAATGCTTGTTTTGCCTGGTCTTCATCAAGTCGAAGTTTCGGCAAGTCGTTGGCTAGTTCGAGCCTGACTTCGATGTTTCGATCCTTGATTTCCGGCTCCAGAAATCGCAGCGATTCTTGAAGTAGCTTGTTTAGATCCCGAGGCTCGAGCAACGGCTTGGTTGGTCGGATCGCTTTCAGGAAATGACCGACGATAAAATCCAGGCGCTTGATCTCGCTTCGTGAAATCTCAATAATTTCGCCCAGCTCTTTCTGAACTTCGGGCGGGGCTTTCCGCAGCTTCCGTTCGGCGAGCTGCAGATGAATATTTAATGAATTGAGTGGGTTGCCGATTTCATGGGCGACGCCGGCCGCTAACATCGTAAGCGCGTTCAACGTTTCCGATTCGATTTTCTCCTCTTCCTGTCGTCGGTGCTCGGAGATGTCCCGAATGATCATGACATAACCTAGAACGTCCGCGGACACTTCTTTTTCATCGATCGGCGCGAGGTAGAAATTCAGGAAGCGATTCTGTGGGTAGAAAACTTCCAGATCGCGGCTGACGACTTTGTGTTCTTTGACGAGCGATTCCCAATCGAGCCCGGGAATCTGCTTGCCGATCTGAACGCCGATCGCTTCCTTTTCTTCGATCCCGAAAATTCCGCAGGCGCTCCGATTGATGTAGGAAATCTCACCGTCGTTGTCGGTGACGATCACGCCTTCCTGGAGTGCATCGAAAACCCGTTCGAGGAATCCCTTTTCCTGCATCAGGCGGACGAGATAGCCCTGGACTTCTCCAGGTTCGACGCGATCGACTTTTTCGATCAGTTTTTCAAGAAATCCGGCCTTCATGAGCTCTCAATCCACTGGCTGTCTTCTCGTTTTCACCAATTTCCCAAATGTGGAGGTTGCGCGTCAGATTGGCACAGCGCTGGTGGAGAATCAACTGGCGGCGTGCGTCAATCTGTTGAGTCCCGCGACTTCGATTTACTCGTGGAAAGGGAAAATTGAGACGGATGTGGAAATTCCGGCTTTGATCAAGACGACGGAGGAAGCTTTTCAGCAGCTGCTGGCGAAGCTGACCGATCTTCACCCTTACGAGGTTCCCGAAATCATCGCGACGCCAATTATAGAGGGTTCGAAATTGTATCTCGATTGGATTCGGGAAAACGTATCAGCTTGCGCGGCGGACGGCTTTGGCCGATGAGCTGGCCATGCTTCGAATTCTCTTCTTAGGCGACATCATGGGCGAGGCCGGCCGAAAGGCGGTGATCGAAAATCTCGATCGAATCAAAAAGGATCGGGAGATCGATTTCATCATCGTCAATGGGGAAAACTCCGCTGGCGGTCGCGGCATTACGCCGAAAATCAGCATCGATCTGCTTCGCGCGGGTGCTGCGGTGATCACGACCGGCGATCACATCTGGGATCAGCCCGATGTGATCCCTTACATCGACACCGAGCCTCGACTTTTGCGCCCGCTTAATTTTCCGCCCGGGACGCCTGGTTCGGGCTCTGTTGTGCTCGAGACGAAGAAGGGAAAGGTCGGCGTGATCAACGTCCAGGGCCGGACTTTCATGAAGAATGAACTGGAGAATCCGTTCCTGGCGATTGAGGCGGAGGTCGAGGAACTACTTAAGGAAACACCAGTCATTTTTGTGGATTGCCACGCCGAAGCGACCAGCGAAAAGGTTGCGATGGGCCGATTTCTGGACGGCAAAGTTTCCGCAGTCGTCGGGACGCACACTCACGTTCAAACGGCTGACGAGCGAGTTTTTCCGGGTGGAACGGCGTTTCTTTGCGATGCCGGAATGTGTGGGCCGATCGATTCGGTGATTGGCTCGACGGTCTCTAATGTTTTGCGGCGGTTCACGACTTCGATGCCAGCGAAATTCTACGTCGCGAAAGGTCCGGTCCTGCTTTGCGGCGCGGTGGTCGATATCGATGAAGAGACCGGGAAAGCTTTTTCGATCGAGCGATTTGCAGAAAAGATCGAGCCGTCCAACGGTTCGGAATGAAATTGATTCGCGTTTTTTGCTTGGCGATCGGCCTTTTTTCTCAGCAGCTGCTGGGTGCTGCCGAGAAACCGAATATCATCCTGATTTACACGGATGATCAGGGTTATGGCGATGTCAGCGCGCTGAATCCGGCTTCGAAATTCCAGACGCCGAATCTCGATCGTCTCGTTCAGGAAGGGATGACTTTCACGGATGGGCACAGTTCGGATACGGTCTGCACGCCTTCTCGATACGGCTTGCTGACAGGCCGTTACAGCTGGCGAACCCGGATGAAGAAGGGAGTTCTCGGTGCTGATGGTCCTTGTTTGATCGAGAATGGTCGAATGACGCTCGCGTCGCTGCTTCGCGATCACGGCTACCAGACGGCGATGATCGGAAAGTGGCATCTCGGGATGGAATTCGTCGGCGAGAAGGGCAAGGGCCGGGATTGGAGCCAGCCTTTCACGGACGGTCCGATTGAGAAGGGTTTCGATCGTTTTTACGGGATCCCGGCCTCGATGAATTACGGCGTTTTGACTTATCTCGATCAGGATCGGATCACGACTCCGCCGACGCTTTGGACGAGGAAAAAGCCCGGTCTCGTGGTGCACGACAAGGCGTCCTATCGGATCGTTCCGCCTTATGAATCTGAGCAGCAGGGACGCGATGATCTCGAAGTCGCTCCCGATTTTGTCGATCAGGAAGTGCTCCAGGTTTTTACGGAGAAGTCGATCGAATGGCTGCGAGCGGCCGCTGTTAAGGAAACACCGTTCTTTCTTTACTTGCCCTACACCTCGCCGCACAAACCGGTCATTCCGATGGACGAGTTCAACGGGAAGAGCGAATGCGGCGCTTACGGGGATTTCATGATCGAGACGGACTTTCCAGTTGGTCAGATTCTCGGTGCGCTCGATGATTTGGGTGTCGCGAAAGAAACAATGGTTATTTACACCTCGGACAACGGTCCCGAGAATACCTGGGACGAGCGGGTTGAAGTTTACGGGCACGATTCCAATGGCGTTTATCGAGATGGCAAACGCAGTCGTTACGAAGGCGGGCATCGCGTGCCTTTCCTGATTCGGTGGCCGGAAAAAATCGCTGCGGGATCGAGTTGTGACTCTCCAGTTTGCCAGACGGATTTTTTGGCGACCTTCGCTGCGATGTTGGAGTGCGAAATTCCGGCAAGAGCAGGTGAAGACAGTTTCAGTTTTTACGAGGCGCTGAGCGGAGGAGCTGTGGAACGAGGACCGATGATTCATCATTCGGCTTCCGGCGGATTCGCAGTTCGAAACGACGCCTGGAAGCTGATCGTGAATGGTGCTCGAGGAAAGGGCCCGGCCGCGAAACACGAGCTCTATAATTTGGAGGACGACCCTTCGGAAACGAAGAATCTGGCCTCCGAGCACCCCGAGCGAGTTTCCGCTTTGGAAGTGGATCTCGGGTGCCTGAAATCAGCGGACGCGGATCGCTGATCGGATTCAGTCAGGCGATGCTCAGGACCTTCGCGACGACATCGGCTGGTCGCGGCAGCTGCATTGGCTCTAACCCCGGACTGTAAATCGCAGGAGCGTCGATCGCTGACAATCGGAGAACCGGCGCATCGAGATCGTCGAACGCTTTTTCCTGAATCGCCGACGCGATCTGCGCGCCGACTCCGCAGAACGGCTTATTTTCCTCGACCACGACGACGCGGTGAGTTTTCCGAACGGATTCGAGAATCGTGGCCTCGTCCAAAGGCCGAATCGAGCGAAGGTCGACGACCTCAGCGTTGATGTTGTGTTCGGAGGCGAGGATTTCAGCAGCTGCTAGACAGGTCAACGTTGCACGACCGTGAGAAACGAGGGTCAAATCCGCGCCGTGTCGCTTCACTTCGGCGACTCCGAGCGGGATTGTGAAATCGCCCTCAGGAACCTCGGACATGGCTTCGGGCGCGCCGTAAAGCAGGGTGTTTTCCATGATGTAAACCGGATCGTTGTCGCGGATCGCGGTTTTCATGAGGCCCTTCGCGTCACGAGCTGTCGCCGGGCAAGCAACCTTGAGGCCGGGCATGTTGGCGAAGAGATTTTCCGGCGTGTGGGAGTGCGTCGCGCCGACCCCCGTCCCGCCGTTGGCCGGACCACGGACGACGATCGGACAATTCAGAAGACCGCCCGACATGTAGCGAACCGTCGCGGCGTTGTTGATCAGCTGATCCATTGCAACGTAAGCGAAGCTCCAGAACATCAGCTCCATCACCGGTCGCAGGCCAAGCATGCTCGCGCCAACACCAAGGCCGATGAAACCGGCTTCGCTGATCGGAGCGTCGATGACGCGCTTGTCGCCGAACTTTTTCCAAAGCCCTTCGGTGACTTTGTAGGCCCCATTATATTGAGCGACTTCTTCGCCCATGAGAAAGACGTCCGGGTCGCGTTCGATTTCTTCTGCGAGCGCTTCGTTGATCGCCTGGCGGTAACTGATTTTTTCTGCCATGAATGGGCTTATTTTTTTCAGATATTTAAACGACTGATATCTAAGTATTAAAGAAATGTGTTCCTGTCAGGCCGGCTTCCGTTTGCTCATCCACCTCGTAATAAACGTCTGCGGTGATATCGGATTCGGGCGGCCATTCAGATTGTTGCGCGAAGTCGGCTGACTCCTTCGCTTCTGTCTTAGCCTCTTCGTTCAACTGCTTGTAATCGGAGTCTGCGATCACTCCTTCATCCAGCAGCTGCTGACGCCAGAGTGAGATCGGATCGTGCCCGTTCTTGTATTTTTCGATCTCGTCCTTGGTGCGGTATTTTTTAGTATTCGCGTCCGCGACGGAGTGGCCGTAATACCGGTAGGTCGCGATTTCCACGATGCTGGGACGACTTTCGTTGTGTGCGCGTTCGACTGCCTTTGCTAAGCCAGATCGAATTTCGTAAAGGTCGAACCCATTGAACGTTTCCCAAGCCATGCCGTAGCCCTCGGCGCGTTTCGCGAGCGACTCGCCAGAGGAGGAGGAGCGTTCCTGGCTCGTTCCCATCGAGTAGCCGTTGTTCTCGATCACGTAGATCACAGGGAGGTCCCAGAGTTCGGCCAGGTTGAGCGATTCGTGATACGCGCCCTGGTTGACTGCGCCGTCGCCAAGAAAACACATGCAGCTTCCCTTGAGGCCCTTGTATTTCATCGCAAACGCGATTCCGGCTCCGAGCGGTGTCTGGCCGGCGACGATTCCGTGACCGCCCCAGTAATTTTTGTCCGGCGCGAAAAAGTGCATCGAGCCGCCCTTGCCTTTCGAGCAGCCAGTCACTTTCCCGAAAAGTTCGGCCATGCACTCATTCATGCTCATCCCGACCGCAAGCGCGTGTCCGTGATCGCGATAGGCCGTGATCATGTGGTCGTGGTCGCCCATGAGCGACGCAGCGCCGACAGCGACGGATTCCTGTCCGATATAAAGATGGAGAAAGCCGGCCATCTTACCGGCAGTGTAGAATTTATTCGCCGTCTCTTCGAATCGGCGAATCCGCAGCATCTGGCTGAGGAAGCGGATTTTGTCCTGCGGAGTCAGGTCCTTATTAATAGGGTCGTTTGCGAACGGATTCGGCATCGCGCGGAGTTGTAGCACTTTAGGCCATTGCCGCAACCGAAAGCTCCGTTGCTGACATTCGAAGTTTTAGGTGTTTAGTGAAAATTCTTGCTTGGACCGGAGGCGTCGACACGAAGACGTTGAAGTTGCCTGATGCTCAATGATTCGCTTGAGACCAAGCCGCTCTATTTGGATGTGATTTACTAAAAAAGAATGTCGTTTACTTATCCTCATCCCTACGACGTCCTAGTCATCGGTGCTGGTCATGCCGGCGTCGAGGCGGCTTTGGCAGCGGCTCGACTTGGCTGCCGAACGGCGATTTTGACGCAGAATCTCGATACAATCGGCCAAATGAGCTGCAATCCGGCGATCGGCGGGTTGGCCAAGGGTCACATGGTTCGGGAGATCGATGCACTCGGTGGCGTGATGGGGCTGAACACCGACGCGACCGGTGTTCAGTTCCGGATGCTCAACGCAAAGAAGGGCCCGAGTGTTCGAGCGCCGCGGGCGCAGTGCGACAAAAAGGCCTACCAATTTCGGATGAAGTGGATTGTCGAGCAGGCGGAAAATCTCGATCTCCATCAAGGGAACGTTGCCGAGCTTTTGGTCAAAAATGATCGAATAACAGGAATTCGGACAACGCTTGGAATGATATTTGAAGCCAAATCGGTTATCATCACGACCGGCACTTTCATGCGTGGACTGATGCACGTTGGAAAGCAGAACCAGGCGGGCGGCCGAATGGGCGATGCGATGTCGACGCTCAGCGATTCGCTCAAGGAGCTCGGTTTTGAAGTCGAGCGCTTTAAAACCGGAACGCCTTGTCGGCTCAATGGCCGATCGATCGATTTCTCGAAATGCGATCGGCAAGAGGGTGATTCTCCCGCGCCTCGCTTCAGTTTCATGGCCGACACGATTGGCGCTGGCGACAATTCTGACGAGATCTTCACCCTGAACCCTTGGGCCGACCCAACGTTCCACGTGGAACAATTGCCGTGCTGGATCACGTGGACCAATCCGCGAACTCATGATGTGATCCGAGACAATCTCGACAAATCCCCGATGTATTCCGGAATGATCGAAGGTGTCGGCCCGCGCTACTGCCCATCGATCGAGGACAAAGTCGTCAAATTCGCCGATCGCGATCGGCACCAGGTTTTTCTCGAGCCTGAAGGCCGACAAACGACCGAATATTACGTCAACGGTGTTTCGACTAGTCTGCCTTACGATGTGCAGTACGAGTTCCTCCGCTCGATCGAGGGACTCGAGAACTGCGAGATCATCCGTCCCGGCTATGCAGTCGAATACGATTATTGCCTTCCGACCCAGCTTTTCCTGACGCTCGAGACCAAGCGGGTCGAGGGCTTGTACTTCGCTGGTCAGATCAACGGCACGTCCGGCTACGAAGAGGCCGGTGGCCAGGGATTGTTCGCAGGAATCAATGCCGCGTTCAAAGTTCGTGGTGAGGAACCATTCATTCTGAAGCGTTCCGAAGCTTACATCGGCGTGATGATTGACGATCTCGTGACGAAAGGCACGACTGAACCCTACCGGATGTTCACGAGCCGCGCCGAGTGGCGGCTCCTCCTTAGACAGGATAATGCGGATCTCCGGCTCACGCCTGCTGCGTTCGAACGCGGGATCGTCCCGTCGGATCGTGGTCAACGAGCCTTGGAAAAGACCCAGCAGTTGCTGGCGGCGCGGAAACTCGCTGAGAAGACTCGGCTCGGGGAAATCACGCTCGGAAAGTGGTTCAAGCGCCCCGAGAACGGGTGGCGGCAGCTTCCAGTGGAGGTCCAGACCGAGTTTGGTTTGAGCGATGAGCTCTGGGATCTGCTGGAGACCGACGTGAAGTACGAGGGCTACATTCGGCGTCAGGAAGGTGAAGTTGCCCGGACCGAGCGGATGGAGCACAAGCCGATCCCGGCTGGAATTGATTTTCTCGAGGTTCACGGCCTGAAGAGAGAAGCGCAGCTGAAGCTGAACGATGTGAGGCCAGCGACTCTAGGTCAAGCCGGACGAATCAGTGGCCTCACGCCGGCGGATATCTCTTTGTTGAGCGTTTTTCTGGAACGAAGATGAGTGGATTTGTCCCAGATCCTTGGGTGTTTCCGATCACCGCGGCCGTATCGCCGCATTTTTGCGGGCCCGTGCAACTTTACCCGGGTTCTGGTAATCCGGCACGACAAGAATCGCCTTTCATTCGGGCTTCGCCGAAAATGGGGAAAATCGTAGGTTTTCAACGGTTTCGTCGGCTGGAATCGCGATCGGCTTGAGCCCTTGGACTCGAATTGTCCGCCCGACTCCTGCGGATTGTGCCATCTCGATGTCTCGATCGGCATCTCCGATCAGGTATGAGTTCGCGAGGTCGAGGCAGAAATCATCAGCAGCTGCTAGAACCATCTGCGGCTCGGGTTTTGGTCTGATTGGGCAACCGGGGAGACCGGTGTAGGCGTAAATCGCTGCGAATTCGAGATCTCCGCGCTCCCGAAGCTCCGTTTGCATCCGTTCGTGGATTTCTCCGAGGTCCCCTTCGCTCATGAGTCCTTTGCCGACGCCCTTTTGGCTGGTGACGAGAATCGTGATGAAACCGGCGTCTTTGACAGACCGGATGAGATCGAAAATCCCCGGCATCCACTCCCATTGATCCCAACTTAGGACGTACTTTTCTGGGTGGGGGTCGCGGTTGACCACGCCATCGCGATCGAAAAAGAAGCCCTGGTGCGCCTTTGGTGTCGGATGATCGGGATTTGTGTTCATTCGTGAAAATTCGTGGCCATTCGTGTTAAAATCAGAGCCAAGGAAGGTTTTTAACACAAATGAGCACGAATATCCACGAATTGACACGAATGCTCTGAAGCCCTGTGGGCGAGAAAATCAATCATAGCGGATCGCTGCCGTGACCCGCAGATCCGACCCGACGGCCTCCCATTTGGGATCGACGAGTTCGCAGCGGAAGTCCTCGCCTTCAACTGCGCGTCGGTTGCCGCCACCGATCAGTGGGGCGACGTAAAACTGGATCTCATCGACAATCTGCTGCTCGAACGCGTGCCCCATCAGTCGGCCTCCACATTCTAAGAGAACGCTGGTCACCCCGGATTCGCCGAGTTGAAGGAGGACGTGATCGAGGTCTCTAGCGGGATTCGTGATAATCTCGGCATTTCGGGGTTCGATGGTCGGAATTTCGGCGAATTCCGCTTCGGGATGTTCCACGTGGAACACGCGGGTTCGATCCAGGTGCTCGTCAGTAAAAACCAGCGATTCCTTGGGCAACTGCCCGTTCTGAGTGACGACGATTCGCAACGGTTGCGGTCGCGAGCGTCCGGCGAATTCCCCCCGAAGCGTCAATCGCGGGTTGTCCCGCCGAAGTGTCTCTCCGCCTATGAGAATCGCGTCGACCTCCGAGCGAAGCCTTTGGACGTCCATTCGCGATTCCTCGCTCGTGATCCACTGCGATCCGCCCTCGGGCGGCGTGATCCGGCCATCGAGAGTCATTCCGGTCTTCGCGATCACGTAAGGCCGGCCCGTCTGGATGTGCTTGGCGAAAAACCGAATCAGATTCGCGCATTCCGCCTCCAGGACGCCCGATTCCGCTTCAATCCCGGCTTCACGGAGAATTTCGATCCCCCGCCCCGCGTGATCCGGGTTCGGATCGACGGCTCCGATGACCACGCGCGAAATCCCGGCCTCGCGGATTGCCTCGACGCACGGCGGAGTCCGGCCAGTGGTCGAGCAGGGTTCCAGAGTCACGTAAATCGTCGCCCCTCGCGGATCCGACCCAGCAGCTGCTGACGCTCGAATCGCCATGACCTCCGCATGCGGCTCCCCTGCCCGCTCGTGATGACCCTTGGCGAGGAACAGCCCATCTTTTACGATCACCGCTCCGACCGGTGGATTCGGGCTCGTCGCACCGAGGCCGAGGCGCGCTTCCTCAAGCGCGAGTTTCATCCAATACGCGTCCAGCTCTCCGTTTTTGTGTTCGGCCATTACAAAGGTAGTCTCCCGGATACCTTTCTTGCATAACACAGACGCCGCAAGCAACCTCCTATTCACTCGGAATGCGCCTCAAGCTCAAAGATAAGATCTGGCTCTACGGACAGCTGGCCACTTTCACGAAAGCTGGTTTTGGGATCGATCAGAGTTTGCGCTCGCTTCAGAGCGGCGAACCGAATCCTGACAGAACCACCTTTTTGGAGCATGTCAGGGAGCGAATCCGGCTCGGGGCGACGCTGAGCGAGGCAATCGGGAATTCGCAAGCCGGGATCACGCCGCTGGAGATTTCGATCATGCAGGCGGCGGAAATGGCGGGCATGTTAGAGCAAGGTTTCGCGCATCTGGCGGAGTATTTCGAGTCCGCGGTGAAAACTCGGCGACAGGTCGTTGGAAAGCTGATTTACCCGGCACTACTGATTCATCTCGCGATTCTGCTGCCGGCGATTCCGCGTTTTGTCCAAACCCAAGACTTGGCTGGCACGCTCGTTGGCGTGGTGATCGGTTTGGCGAGTGTTTACGCGATTACGATCTGTCTCGTACTCGCGTTTCGAGCCCTCTGGAGCCGAGGCGGCGAGCAGATTGGGGTAGACCGACTTCTGCGTCGAACACCTTTGGTAGGCGGTGTCCGAAAAGCGCTTTCGCTCCAGCGTTTCTGCAGCGTTCTTCGGATGCATGTCGAGTGTGGCCAGAAGATTTCGGCCGGAGCAGCTGCTGGCGGCGAGGCCTCGGATAGCGCGGTCGTGAAGAGCGCGTCCAATCATCTTGCTGAGACGGCGCGCGGCGGATCGCCGATGGGAAGCGTGATCTTGGGCTTAGTCGAGGCGTTCCCACACGAGCTGGGCTCGGCAATCCACAACGCCGAACAAACCGGGATGCTCAGTGAAGAATTAACGCGCTGGACCGAAATTTTCCGTCAACGCGTCGCGGCAGCCTTTGAGCGGATTGGAACCTGGCTGCCGCGATTGATCTATTTTGCCGTCGTAATCTTTGTGATCTGGACGATATTTTCGATGCTAAGCTCGATATACAAACCGCTCCTCGATGGCATCGATCAATTTTGACCCGTAGCCGGCTGTTCAGCCTTCTTCCGATTGAGCACGTCGTCTTTGGTCGTTGCGACAACGGCAAGAACCTCGGCGATCACCTTTTTTTCGACACCCAACTCCTTCAAAGAGGCCTGAAGATGCTCGGCAATCGCGCCGAAATGCTCCTCAGTCAGGTCGAGTTGCTGATGCGCCGCCCGCATGTTCTTGCCTTCATACGGAATCGGACTGCCAAGAGCGGCAGCGATAAATGATTTCTGCCGATTGTGCTGACGCTTCATGTTTACGTCTTCGAAAAAGTGTTTCACCCGATCGTCGGCGAGAACCTTTGAATAAAAGAGGTCGACGGTGGCATCGATCGCAGCCTGGCCACCGATTCGATGGAAAATACTATCCGGATCGGCCTTGGCTGAATCGGCTTTGGTGTCAGCTGCGTTGGAGCTGAGCGTGAAGAAGGAAAATGCGATGATGCAAAGGAAACGTGTCATGCGGACCCATTCGAATAAAGCATTTCAATCGGCAAGTCGTTGTTTGTGGTTCATAGACCTGAAATTGTCATAACGCTCCAAACAGAGGGGGTTTCGGGTGGGGGCTGAGCCTTCTAACCTCGGTAGCCGCCAAGAAAAGTGCCCACGGATTTCTGCTCCTCAACCGACCAGATCAAATCGATCCCGCCATCGATGACCTCGGGAAAGGCAATCCACAAAAGAAGGTAGTCTCCAACCGATCGCGCAGCGGAAATCTCAATTTTGCCCTCGGTCGGTTTCAAGTAGCGCGTCACGGCCTTGATTGTTTTCGGCTTCAATTTCGCGGCAAAATCCGTATCGGCCTCGACCGCGAGAGTGAGCACGTCCTCAAGCGGCAGCTTTAAATGGCTGCGAGCCGAAGGTGATAGGGTGTTCTCTGATTTCTCGCTCGGGCTTGCGTGAGCGGCTGAAAAGAGAGAAATGGCAAATAAAATGGCGGTCAAAATGTAGACTTTGGGCTTCATAATGGAGAGGAGACCGCCCGGTGATATTTCGCTTAACAATTTCTGGGCCAACGGTCGCGTGGCGACTCCGCACAGAATTTTCTTCGCCCCTCGACAAAAACCAATGGTGTCCCCGGCAGGAATCGAACCTGCATCCCAGGTTTAGGAAACCCGTGTTCTATCCGTTGAACTACGGGGACAAACTCGGCCAGCTATCGGTAGCACGAGTGAGGCCCGGCGCAAACCACTTGCTCGAAGGCTTTGACATTTCCGCCAGGATTTGGTCGAATCAACAGTCCCGTAGAGATCTTTCCATCATCATCATGTTCGAATTCGTTTTCCGATTTCCGGCAGCCGCCGCTGCCACGCTAATAATTTTCTGTTCAGCAGCTGCTGAGATTCAGGCTCAGACGAAGGCTGGGGAAACTCGAATCTTTGGCGAGATCGAGTTCGCCTGGTGCCCGGCTGGCGAATTTCTGATGGGCAGTCCGGAGAGCGAGGAGGGCCGCAGCGCGGACGAAAAAGTCCACAAGGTGATTCTAACTCAAGGGTTCTGGATGGCGCGAACCGAGACTACCCAAAAACAGTGGAAAGCAGTGATGGGAGGCGGAAACAACCCAAGTGAATGGTCGGGGTTGACGGACCTGCCGGTGGAAAACGTTCATTGGGGTGATGCGATCGGGTTTTGCGCTCGGATCAATCAGAAATTCGATGGCGACTTGCCTGAAGGTTTCAAATTCACGTTGCCGACCGAGGCCCAGTGGGAGTACGCCTGTCGCGCCGGAACAACGACGCCTTTCAGCTTTGGAGCGACCCTGACGAGCCGTCAGGCGAATTTCGACGGCAGCGAGCCGTATGGCGTTGAAGAGGAAGGGCCGTTCATCGAGAAAACGTCAAAGGCAAAATCATTTCAGCCTAACGCTTGGGGGATCTACGACATGCATGGAAACCTGGCCGAGTGGTGCCTGGATGGTTTTGCGGCTTATGAAGGGGAGGCAACCGATCCGCTGGCACCTGCCACAGGACTCTACCGGATCTTGCGCGGCGGGAGTTGGCGAAGTGAAGGGGCTTTCCTGAGGAGCGCGTATCGCAGCCGACCAAAGCCTGAGCTGAAGCTTAACAACATCGGCTTTCGTATTGTTCTCTCGATCTACGAAAATAAATAGAAAATAGATAACACGGAACGTCTGAACAACTTTAAACACTAATGAAAATCCCAGCTGTAACTATCCTGATTTTTCTTGTTTGGGCGCTGAATGCGATTGGCGAAGATCGCCAGATTCCCGAGATGAAACTGATTACTGACGCCCACGCCAGTAACGTTCAGATTAAAGTCCAAGCAGAGTACGATGCAGGCGTAAAAGATTTGAATCAAAAATACAAAGCCGCCCTTGCGAGAGCGCTCGAAGTGGCGCAAGACGGAGGGAAACTGGAAGATGCTCTGGCTCTAAAGGCGGAAATTGCGCGTATCGACTCTGAGGATGAACCCGCAGGAAGCGAAACTCCAGCCGCACAACTGAAGAACTTGCGGAATATTTACGAGGTCGGCCTTGCTCGCCTGGAACGGGAACGCGCTGGAAGAATTGCGCCGCTGAATCGAAAACTGGCCGACGATCTGGAGCATCTTGTGGTTTCTCTAACGAAGGTGGGTCGGTTGGAAGATGCTGTAGTCGTAAAACAAAAATGGACTGGGATTTTAGCTGAAGCAGCGGCTGGCGTTGAATCAAAACCGACTGCGGACGATCCGGCCCACACTGATCCGGATGACGATTCAGCGGATCTGCTAACATGGCTTCAACGCTACGAACTATATTGGAATGGAACGAACGCCAGTGAATTGGTAATTCAGGTTACGGAAAACCTTGTGTCAGTTTATGCTGATGATAACCAAATCATAGAAAGCGAGATTAAGGTTTTATCTGATAGTTCTTTTCAGTTTGAATGGTCAAAAGGCGATCTTCATACTTTTACGATTGCCAGAGACAAGGATAGTTTCGTGCGCAAACTGCAATCCTCTGGAGGCGGACACGATGGGCGGATTCGGCGGCGATCGCGTTAAAGCGGTTAACGAATTATGAAAAGCATACTTCTTCTGATAGCTATCTGTGCTCAGCCGTGCGCTTTTGCTGTAGACGAAGAAGCGCTCGATCACGACGTTCAGACGATCGAACTCGGCGAGGACTTCTTCAAAAATTTACCCTCGCATTCTCCCTGCCAGCTGCCGTTCGAGATCAAAAACCCAGCAGCTGCTGGGAACTGAGGCCGAAAAGTTGGTCGCGGTCGCGCAAATCCACGCCAGGATAGCGCCCGACCGAATCCAATGAGTTATCTCGACACTGCCATCGACGCCGCACGCCAGGCCGGCGCGCTCCTCCGCGAACATTACGAAGGCGACCTGCTCGTCAACGACGCGCTCGCCCACGACCTCAAGCTTGAGCTCGACGTCCGCAGCCAGGACCTGATCACGGACATCATTCTGAAGGCCCACCCGGATCACGCGATTTTCGGCGAGGAAGGGCTCGGCGGAAACCAGGAAAGCCCGTTCCAATGGATCGTCGATCCGATTGACGGCACCGTGAATTTTTTCTACGGCATTCCCCATTTTTGTATCTCGATCGCGATGCGCGAAGGCGGCAAGGATGGCGAGCTGACCGTCGGCGTGATTTACGATCCGATGCTCGACGAACTCTACGCTGTGGGCGCAGGAGTCGAGCCAAACCGCAACGGTAAGCCGATCTCGGTCAGCAACCGGGCGACCCTGGCTGAGGCGATTATCACCGTCGGGTTTTCGAAGACAAACGAGGGCATGGAAGCCGGAATCGAGCGCTTCAAACGGATCGCGCAGAAAGTCCGGAAAACGCGGATGCTCGGCAGCGCGGCTCTTGGCATGGCCTACGTCGCCAGCGGGCGGCTCGACGCCTACATCGAAGAATCGGTTAGTCTCTGGGACATCGCCGCGGGCCAGCTTTTGATCGAGCGCGCCGGCGGAAAAGTCGTCCGCAAAGACAAGGGCGATGATACGATGGGAGTGGTCTCGTCGAACGGGAAATTGCCGCTCGACGATCTGGAAAAAGACGTTGGTCGATGAAACCTGAGCGCGTCGAGCCCGACATCGCCCAGCAGCTGCTGAGGATCCCGGCTCAGGTCGGCGACGATCTCTCGCGATTTCCGGATTTCCTGATTCTCGGGCCGCAGCGAACCGGAACGAGCTGGCTGTTTCGGCATCTCGCCGCGCATCCAGAGGTTTTTCTTCCGCGCGAAAAAGAGACGTATTTTTTCAGCACGTTAGGCGAGCCTGACAAAGCCAAATTCCGTTACCCGAATCTCTCGGCTTATCTTCGAGGTGCGATGAGCGATTCTCCGTTCTACAAACTCCGCAAAAAACTCCGCAGCGGCTTTCGCTACGCACCGAAAACCCTGGGCGACGCAACGGCTTCATACGCGATTCTCGAGCCGGAAGTGATCCGCGAAATTCGGCTTATCAATCCGGAAATTCGCGCGCTGCT
>JBLHKS010000128.1:0-20486 GCA_047620505.1 Verrucomicrobiales bacterium
CCGTCGCCATCCTCCTCGTCACCTCCACCTTCTTTCTCCTGCTGTTCCTCCAGCTGGATTTCCTGCAGCCTAACAGTCTCCTCGTACGCATAATTGAGGGTTCCGCCATCGACGCCGGGCATCGTCAAATTTGCCCCGAGGCGAACGATGACCACCATGATCAACGTAAAAAAGATCCTCTGGCGAAGCTCCGGGATCTTGAGAGTGTTGGTGAATGCAGAAATCATGATCCCAAGGCTGAAAGACTAGACAGGCTATTGTGCTCCGGCTGAATCAGCCCGATTTCTCCGGGCTGTGTTCTAACCGATTTCGTAAATGAACTACTCGGCGCTGCTAGATGCGGCTGAGGATGAAATTGGCTCGCGGATTGATCCGCCGGCTTTTTCAATCTTTTCGCGGGCCACGCCGCTGATCTTATCGACTTCAAAGTTGAATTTCTTGGTCAGATCGCCTTCACCCAGAATTTTCACCCCGTCGCAAATTCCCTTAATCAATCCAGCGTCTCGCAACGTCGTTTCATTAACGGTGTCCCCTTCGAATTCCTGCTCCAAGACCCCAACATTCACGATCGCGTAGTTTGTTTTAAAGCGCGCATTGTTGAACCCTTTCTTGGGCAGACGTCGCATCAAAGGCATCTGACCACCTTCGAATCCAGGGCGAACTCCGCCTCCCGATCGCGATTTCTGGCCTTTGTGCCCACGGCCGCAAGTTTTGCCGGGACCGGAGCTTTCTCCGTTTCCTAGACGCTTCTTACGGTGCTTCGCCCCTTTGTTGGGCTTGAGATCGTTGAGTCTCATTATTCTTAGTACAGTGTAGAATTCTAAATCGGTTAAGTCGCAGTTTACAGGGAGTCGGGCTTTGCGGTCCCTTTTCCGCGACTACGGAAAATCTCATCCTTTGATCGTAAGCTCTCCAATGCCTTCATCGTAGCCTTCACCACGTTCCCGTGATTACTCGAGCCCATAGACTTTGCCAAGATATCTTTGATCCCGGCCGCCTCAACCACCGCCCGAACGCTTCCGCCAGCAATAATTCCGGTTCCCGGGCAGGCGGGCCGAAGCAGAACTCGGCCTCCGCCAAACTCTCCGATCACCTCATGAGGAATCGTGTTCTCCCGCAAGGTCACAGGCCGCATCGATCGTTTCGAAGCCTCACTCGCCTTACGAATGCACTCCGAAACTTCGTTCGCCTTTCCAGTGCCGTATCCGACATTTCCTTGCCTATCACCGCATACCACAAGTGCGCTGAAACTGAATCGACGACCGCCCTTAACGACTTTCGCGCACCGATTGATGTGGACAACTTTTTCGGTAATCTCGGGCTTGCCATCAGCGAAATCCTCGACATTTCTCGAGCCGCCACCATGTGACCTTTGCCCCCGATCCCCCCGCTTAGATTCACTTCGATCGACCACGGCGGCCTGCGCGACGCCGGGAACAGCCACATCTTCGGGTTTCTCGTCCCCGATAGGCTTCGCCCCATCCGCCTCGGATTCCGGAACGAGCACATCGGAGGTTTCCGAGCTGGGCTCGCTCGTCTCATCAGAAGTTTGAGCCTCTGGAGTTGGAGCTGCTTGCTCTTCGATTTCGGCCGGAGGCCCAGATTTTTCGGTGTCTGCCATAACGGAATTTCCTTATTAAAATTTCAGACCTGCCTCCCGGGCCGCGTCGGCCAAGGCCTTGACTTTACCATGGTAAATATACCCACCTCGATCGAAAACGATGGCATCTATCTTCTTCTCCTTAGCCCGTGCCGCGATAAGTTCGCCAATTTTGGCTGCGGTCGCAACATTCGCAGACCGCCCCTCAATCCCATTTTGCGTGGATGTGGCGGCCGCCAAAGTAACCCCTGCGACATCATCAATCAGCTGCGCTTGAATGTGTCGATTTGAGAACGACACCGAAAGACGCGGTCGGCCTGCTGTCCCGGAAATCTTCTTCCGTATCCTGCGATGAACCTTCTGTCGGGTTCGCTTTCGATTAAGTTGAGCCATTTCTTGATTCCTCCAAAGTTTATAAAACAGGGCGATTCGTTCAGACCCTACTTAACGCTTTTACCAGCCTTCCGGCGAACATACTCGCCCTTGTAGCGAACACCCTTCCCCTTGTAGGGCTCCGGTGGGCGATAGGACCGAATTTCCGCAGCGAACTGACCAACAGCCTGTTTATCGATTCCCTCGACTTTGATCTCAGTATTGTTCTCCACACTTACCTTCAACCCCTCCGGGATCGGATGCTTTACAGGGTGAGAGAATCCCAACTGCAGATCCAGTTCTTCCCCCTTCACTGCGGCGCGATAGCCAACCCCCTGAATCTCAAGCTGCTTTACAAAACCCTCGCTGACGCCTTCAACCATGTTTGCAATCAGGGATCGCGCTGTTCCATGCAGGGCCTTGTGGCGGCGTGACGCTCCGGTGCGCTCAATCTCTACACCGTTATCGCCCCTCTTTAAGGCAATTCCGCTAGGCAACTGATAGCTCAAGTTGCCTCTGGGCCCCTTGATCGACACAACACCGCTGTCATTCGCATCAATTTCGACCTTATCGGGCAAACTAATAGGTAACTTTCCAATTCGCGACATCGTTTTATGAAGCTCGATTTAAATTCCAATCACCAAACCTTAGCAAGGAGTTCCCCACCAATACTTTCCTTCCGGGCCCTGCGGCCACTCATGATTCCTTTTGAAGTAGATAAAATAGTGATCCCCATTCCCCCAAGGACCTTAGGGATTCCATCCGCCGTAACATACTGGCGGAGACCAGGGCGACTAACCCTCTTTAAATTGGTCAAGACCGGTCTGCCATCGACGTATTTCGCCTTCACCCTCAATTCCGGAAACTTTCCATCAGTATCAACTTCGTATTTCCAGATATAACCCTCTTCCTGAAGGATCCGCGCAATGTCCGTCTTTATCTTTGAATGCGGAGCAGTAAACTCTTCTTTTTTCGCCATGGTGGCGTTCTTAAATCGAGTCAGAAAATCAGAGATCGGATCGGTAAGTGCACTCATAATTTTGGTCAGTTTATTCGGTTACCCTCGCTTTAACTACGCCGCTTCCTGTTGCGGCTTACGAAAAGGCATGCCCATCTGCACGAGCAATTCTCGCGCTTCATCATTCGTGTTAGCGGACGTAACGATAGTTATATCGAAACCCGTTGCCCTTTTTACTTTGTCCAACTCGATTTCAGGAAAAATCGTCTGATCATTAATGCCTAGCGTATAGTTGCCGCGCCCATCAAAGGCCTTTGGCGAAACTCCCCGGAAATCCCGAATCGTCGGGATCGCAACCTTTATCAATCGCTCAAGGAATTCAAACATCTGGCGGTTCCGAAGCGTCACCTTGACACCGACTATATCGCCCTCCCGTAGCTTAAAGTTGGAGATAGCGTTCTTTGCCTTTGTTAGCACCGGGCGCTGCCCAGTGATCACCCCAACCTCGTTCGCCACCTCTTCTGCTACAGCCTTTCGGTCATCAACAGAACCGATGCCACTATTGATCACAACCTTAGTGATCCGAGGGACCTGCATAACGTTCGTATAGCCCAGCTTTTCCTTTAAAGCAGGAATAACGGCTTCGCGGTAATGCTCTTGCATTGTCGGTTCCATTTCTCTATTCAATTTTGGCTAAAATTACTATCCGACCTTCTTCACATTCGAAATGTGGATTGGACCTTCGCGTTCAATGATGCCGCCGTCGGGGCGGTCTTGGGATTTCTTTGCGTGTTTTTTGATTAAACGCACACCCTCAACAATGACTTGATTCTTTGCGGTAAACACTTGAAGCACAACCCCCTTGGAACCCTTGTGGTTCCCGGAGTTAACTTCGACCGTGTCGCCCTTGGTGACGTGACTACTGATGCGCTTTCCTTTCATGTCCTTAGAGTACTTCGGGAGCCAAAGAAACAATCTTCATGAAGTTTCTCTCGCGTAACTCGCGAGCCACTGGCCCAAAAATTCGGGTGCCTCGCGGCTCCTTGTTATTGTCGATAATTACGATTGCGTTGTTATCGAAACGCAGAACTGAACCATCAGGTCGACGAATAGGGGCTTTAGTTCGAACCACAACAGCCCTTACCACTTCCCCCTTTTTTACATTCGCTGTCGGCGTACTCTCGCGAACGTGCACAGTTATAATATCTCCAACGCCCGCCTGCCGCGAACGCGTTCCGATTACGCCAATCATTTTGGCGACTCGCGCGCCTGTGTTGTCAGCGACATCCAACTTTGATTCCATCTGAACCATAATGCAGTCCTCTTTTCTGTTCTAAATTTCTAAACCGGAAATTCCTGAGCAGCCCATTGGCCGCCGGAACCTAAATTCTCCTAGTGAGCGAGAACCTCCACCAAACGCCACCGCTTTTTCTTACTCAGCGGCCTGGTCTCCATTAGCAACACTTTGTCACCGGCTTTTGCCCCACCCTCTTCATCGTGTGCATAGAGCCTGGTAGTAAGCTTAACAATTTTCTTAAACTGAGGATGCGGCACCCTTCGAATGACATCCACCACAATGGTTTTCTCCATTTTGTCGGACCGCACGATACCAACTCGCGTTTTGCGCTGGCTGCGTTTTTCAGAATCGGACTCTTCACTCATGATCTATAAAAGCTCTAATTAAATTCACTAATCATGCATCAACCGAAGCAGATGCGACTGCCGGCTCATCAAGCGCTCGCAGCCGTCTCTCACTGAGGATCGTTTCCAACCGCCCAATTTCCCTTCGATTGTTCCGCAAAAGCGCTGTGTTCTCCAGCTGACCGCTCTGTTGCTGAACGCGCAAATTCAGTATCTCATGCTTCAAATCGCGTCGCTTCGCGATCATCTCTTCGCTCGTCAACTCTCTCAGTTCTGTAATCTTATTCATTGTTAGAGGTCCTCTAATATTCGCCGCGTTAATGCCGCACAACAAATCGCGTGCTAATCCCAAGCTTGTTTGCCGCAAGGCGCATCGCTTCACGCGCCTGCGACTCCGGGACACCGGCGACCTCAAAAAGCATCGTGCCCGGCCGAACTACGGCGACCCATTTTTCGACCGCGCCTTTACCTTTACCCATTCGCGTTTCCGGGGGGCGGCCGGTCACCGGCTTGTGCGGAAAAATCCTGATCCAGACTTTACCCTTTCGCTTCAAGAACCGGTTTATCGCAATACGACAGGCTTCGATCTGGTTGTTCGTCACCCAATCTCGCCCCATCGATTGCAAGCCGAAATCCCCAAAGGAAACTTTGGTCCCACGTTGAGCATTTCCGCCCCGGTTTCCCCGCTGGGTTTTCCGGTACTTAACTTTTCTCGGCATTAAAGGCATTGCAGTATCCTCCTAAAAATTCCAAATGTTATAATTTCTTGTACTTGCCCGAACTATCGCCGTCCTCCAGGCCCTCCGCCTCCAGGTCCTCCGGGTCTGCCTCCGCCTCCAGGCCCTCCAGGTCTGCCTCCGCCACCAGGGCCGCCGGGTCTGCCGCCACCAGGTCCTCCAGGCCTGCCACCACCAGGGCCTCCAGGCCTGCCACCACCAGGGCCGCCGCGCCTGCGTTGCCCACCCTCGCCAACGCCACCAACTCTTGCGACGCGCGCCTTTTCACTATCAGGATTCCTGTTCAACCAGCATTTTACGCCAATAATACCATAGACTGTTCTCGCTTCTGCGAATCCGTAATCAATAGGAACCCGAAGAGTCTGGAGCGGTACCTTTCCCTCACGATATTGTTCAGCGCGAGCAATATCCGCCCCGCCTAAACGCCCAGCACAGCGGATCCGAATCCCCTCTGCGCCAAAGTCTTTCGCCGTCTGGACCGCCCTCTTCATTGCGCGTCGGAATGATATCCGGCGCTCAAGCTGCAACGCAACGCTCTCGGCCACTAGCTGTGCGTCTGTCTCCGGCTGCTTGATCTCGACAATGTCAATTTTGACCGACTTGCCACCACACATCTCGGATATTTGCGCGGTCATCCGCTCAATTTCGGACCCCTTCCGGCCAATCACCAAACCAGGCCGGGCAGTGTAAAGCGTCACCCGAACACTCGCCCAAGCCCGCTCAATTAGAATCTTGGAAACAGCCGCAAATTGCAGCTTCTCTTTCAAGTATTTGCGAACCGCAATATCGCTGTGGAGGAAGTCAGCGAATTCACCTTTTCCGGCATACCACTTGGATTGCCAGTTTTTGTCAACTGCCAGGCGAAACCCGACTGGATGTACTTTCTGTCCCATTTTAAATTTCTGTAAAAACTAAATCAGTCCTTTTGAGCCGACTTTTTCTTTGTCGCCGCCTTACGCTTTTTGGAGACAGGTGCCTCGTCCCGCTCTTCGATGACAATCTCGGACTTTGCGCTCTTGTTGATTCTGGGCTTCTTCCCAGCTTCAGTGACCTCATCCGTCAGGATGACATGAATATGACTAGTCCGCTTTCTGATCGGAGCAGCCCCACCCCGAGCCCTTGGCTTCCATCGCTTGAATGTCGGCCCATCACCGACCATGGCAATCTTAACAATCAAATTGTCGGAAGATATGTCGTGATTATTTTCTGCGTTCGCAATCGCGCTTTTCAGCGTCTTGCCAATCAAGAAGGCCGCCTTCTTTGTTGTGAAATTCAATACATTCAAGGCTGCCGAAACGGGCAGACCCGTTACTTCACGGGCGACATCCCGGGCCTTTAGCGGCGAGATCCTCGCGTATCTGTAAGTGGCTTTGACTTCCATCTCCTTCTTAAATGAATTCTTTTTTAAAATTAGAGATCTGATGCAGATCTCGTTCGTGGCTCAGCTCGGTCCTGAACATGAATCTCATCGCCAGCTGCGTAAAGCTCTTGAACCAGCACTCCGCAAATTGAATCTCGGACATCAACTACGACTACAGATCCCACTAATCGATCCCTTCGAAATACATTCATTGGCATTCCAATCTTAACTCCACTCAACTTGCCCACATTCAGCACAGCAAGCTGTAGATCATCTTTGAAGCTGATCACCTTTGCCTCTTTGATGTCCGCAAGTTCAACCCCTCCCGACTGATGGAGATTATCGAAACCAAGAAGTTGATCGACCTCCCGAAGCTCCACCTCTACTTCGGCGCGAATCTCTATGTCGCTGACTGTTGACGCCTTCAAGTAGCGAATCATCAGTTCAGAAAGTTTTAGCAACTGCACTTCCAGGCGCTTGCCCTGCTCTTTATGGACTTCAATCTCGCTGATCGCCTTTACGGCCCGGTCACGAAGAAGATCCGGAGAGCCCAAAGACTCCAATCCCAATCCATCGACTTTCAGCAGCAAATCCGCGTAAAGCTTCCGGAACTTTTCAACTTCTCGATTTGATGCAGACAGAGCCTCGCCCATTGGCGTAGCTTGACGCGCTTCCGACTCAAGAAGCTGCCGCTGCAATACTCGGTTCTGCCGTTGAAGCGCATCAATCACAACAGCGAACTCCGACTCAGACTCCTGAGCCGACAGCGCAACCCATCCGAACCCAAAAAGCCCAAGAAGGATTGTCCGCAGTAATGAAAAAATGTGCTTCATCTTGGCTCTAAATTTCCGGAAAGATCAAACACCTTTGATTTTTGGATTGTGACCACTGTGAGAATTGAATTTTCTCGTCGGCGAAAACTCACCGAGCTTGTGTCCAACCATGTTTTCCGTCACAAACACTGAGAGGAATTCTCGCCCGTTGTGAACCAAAAAAGTATGTCCCACAAAATCCGGAGTAACCATGGAACGGCGAGACCACGTTTTGATTGGTCTCTTTTTTCCAGACTCGGTCATCGCGTCAATCTTATCGATCAACTTGACGTCGACAAACGGCCCTTTCTTTAGCGATCTACCCATATCAATTAACTTTCAAAAATTCTATAACTACTTCTTCTTCGCATTGCGGCGCTGAACGATCCATTTATCGCTCGGCTTGTGCTTCACGCGAGTCTTTTGACCCTTTACATGACCCCAAGGGCTCTTGAGGTGCTGACGCCCTCCTCCGGATTTACTCTTACCCTCGCCGCCACCATTCGGATGATCGACTGGGTTCATGCACATTCCACGAACGGTTGGTCGGATCCCCTTCCATCGTGTCCGCCCTGCTTTCGCAGAACATTCGTTCATGTGCTCAGAATTACCAACGATGCCGATCGTTGCATAGCATCTCGAATTGATACGGCGGGTCTCGCCTGATGGAAGCCGGATTAGCGCATAATCGCCATCCACTGCCGCAAGAACCGCTGACTGACCCGCGCTACGAACAAGCTGCGCCCCTCTTCCCGGCGTTAGCTCCAAGCAGTGAATCGCAGTCGCAGCCGGGATTTTGCCCAGAGGCAGTGAGTTTCCGACATTCGGCGCCGCATCCTCGCCCGATTCAATCTTATCTCCGACGCCGAGTTTAACCGGCGCGATAATGTAAGCCCTTTCACCATCCCCATACTCGATCAGCGCGATTCGCGAGGTCCGATTTGGATCATATTCAATCGCGATGACGGTAGCAACGTCCCCATAGCGACGGCGCTTGAAATCAATAATGCGGTACTTCCGCTTGTGACCACCTCCGCGATGGCGGCATGTAATTCGGCCGCGATTATTGCGTCCACCCGACTTCTTCAGAGGTCGAGTTAGGTTCTTTTCAGGCTTATCCTTCGTGATCTCCGAGAAATCCGGTAGATACTTATACCGGCTCGAGGGAGTGAAGGGGCGATGTTTCTTAAGTGGCATGACTCAATATCCTTTCTGACTATACCAATTCGATTGTTTCGCCCTTAGCGAGCTTCACCATTGCCTTTTTCCACTTCGCGGTTCGCCCAAAATCCTGGCGACGCTCTCGCTTCTTTTTGCCCTGGTAATTCGCGGTGCGCACGGCAACCACCTTCTTACCAAAAAGCTTTTCAACGGCTTCCCTGATTTCGAGCTTATTAGCGCGCGGATCAACCTTAAAAACGTATTCGTTATTCATCTCACCAAGAAGTGTAGCCTTCTCGCTGAGCTGAATGGTTTTTATCACCTGGAAAATATCCCTCATTATCCGTCCTCCTGTTCTTTCTTGGAAATTACGCCACGCGTGCGTTCCGCCAGACCTTCAAGCGCATCGTCCGTCAGCACAATCTTATCGTAGTGGAGCAGATGCTCGGCATTCACCTCACCCGCTGACATCAAAAGAGTCTTCTGGACGTTTCGCCCAGATCGAAACGTCTGCTCGTCAAAATTTCCAATAATCAGGACCTTTTTGGCATCAGTGATAGCGGCAACCTCTTTAGTGAAACTCTTGGTCTTCCCGTCACCGACTGCAAAACCATCGATAGTCAAGACGTCCTCACTCTCGATCCGGTCCGTCAACGCCCTGGCAAACGCAAGGCGCCGCACCTTTTTTGTCACCGTTTTGGAATAGTCCTTGGTGTTCCGCGGGCCAAACACAACGCCACCCCCGCGATGAATCGGGGAGGCGTTTCCGCCCTGGCGAGCACGGCCGGTTCCTTTTTGACGAAACGGCTTTTTGCCAGAATCAGCGACTTCGCCACGAGTCTTTGTGTGCGCAGTTCCGCTACGACGATTGGCGCGCATCGCAACAATCATATCATGGACCGCTTGACCGCCACGATCATCTTCGATCGTGGTAATCTGCGCCTTTTGAGCATCTGCAATGAGAAATGTCTTAGCCATCGTAAAAATCAGTTACTAACTTACTTTGATTCTGGTGCGGATTTCTTCTTGGCTGGGCGAATTACGACGTAGCCACCCTTGGCACCAGGAACTGCACCGCTGACCAGGACGACATTATCATCCGGGCGGATCTTAACCACCTTCAGGTTCTGGATCGTCTTTCGGTAATTTCCGTGACGACCTGGCATTTCTTTGCCCTTCCAAACGCGTCCCGGATCGGTGCCGCAACCGATGCCGCCTGGACGCCGGTGCATCATTGACCCGTGAGAAGCAGGCAGTCCACCGAAATTATAGCGCTTGTAGACACCTTGAAATCCCTTGCCCTTGGAGGTGCCGATAATATCGATCCATTGGCCCTCCTGAAATGTCTCCAGGCCCGAATGGCCGCCTTCTGGAATCTGCTCGTCGCTTTCGACTCTAAACTCCTTCACAAACTTCTTTGGCGTTCCACCGTGCTTTTTTATGTGCCCGGCTTCAGGCTTATTAAGGCGTTGCTCCTTCTGGTCTTCGTAAGCGACCTGAATAGCTGAATAGCCATCCTTCTCCTGTGTCTTTTTCTGGAGAATAATGTTATCGCTAACGTCAATGACAGTCACAGCAATTGCATTGCCATCGTCGTCATAGACGCGGGTCATCCCGACTTTTTTTCCGATTAGTCCAATGCTCATGACGTAGCGCTCTTCAGTTAAATTTAGACGTTAATCTTGATGTCGACTCCAGCCGGAAGATTGAGCTTCTTCAGCTCATCGACCGTGCGGGCGGTCGGATCCACGATATCAAGAAGCCGCTTGTGCGTCCGGATCTCGAATTGTTCCGCCGATTTTTTGTTTACGTGCGGCGATCGGTTCACTGAGAACTTCTCGATGCGAGTCGGCAGAGGAATTGGCCCGGCAACCCGAGCGCCTGTGCGTTTTGCGGTCTCTACGATATCGCCAGCACTCTTATCGAGGAGCCTGTAATCGTAGGCGCGAAGCCGGATTCTGATGCGTTGTTTTTCCATCGTCGTTATCCTGAAAGTCGTATTTCCCTATCTTAGTAGCCGCGTTCTTCGGCGATTTTTGCCGCAACATTCGGCGGCACCTCTTCAAAATGTGAAGGCTCCATGACGTAGTCGGCACGACCACTCGAGAGCGTCCGAAGCGCAGTGGAGTAATTATCAACCATCGCTGCAAGCGGCACCTTGGCCTTAATCGCCGAAATCGCAGCGCGAGGATCGATCGAACCTACTTGACCGCGACGACGATTCAAATCTCCAATGATTTCGCCCTGATATTTATCTGGCGTCGCAATCTCAACAGCCATGATCGGCTCAAGGAGAATTGGCTCGGCGTTTTTGAGTGCCTCTTTCATCGCGTAGATCGCGGCGATCTTGAAATCACACTCACTTGAGTCGGTATCATGAAAGGAGCCGCCAACCAACTCGACATGAAGATCAACGACCGGATAACTGGCGAGCACGCCATTAACGAGCGAATCATCGATCCCTTCCCAGCAACTGCTGATAAATTCTGACGGAATCACGCCATCACTGATGAGATTCGAATGCGTATAGCCCTCTCCTCGGTCATTTGGACGAACGCGGAGCTTAACATGCCCGAAGTGACTCGCTGTGCCCGCCTGTTGCTCAAATTTACCCTCACCAGAAGCCTCATTCCGAACTGTTTCGCGATACGCGATACGCGGCTTGCCAGAATTGGCCATCAGGCCGTACTCACGCTTCATGCGATCAATGATCACCTCCAGATGAAGCTCACCCATACCAGCAATAATGCGCTGGCCAGTCTCTTCATTTGTCGATACATGAAAAGTCGGATCCTGCTCCTGCATTTCCGCAAGGACCAGCCCGAGCTTCTCTTGATCGGCGGTTGAGCGCGGCTCAATCGACATACTGATAACCGGCTCAGGGAAAGTCGGAGGCTCGAGCGCAATTTTGAAACTCAGATCAGCAAGCGTATCGCCCGTCGCTGTCTGCTTCAATCCAGCGAAGGCAGCGATGTCACCCGAATAGACCGTATCTACGTCAGTGCGATCATTTGCTTGGAGCTTGATAATCCGACCAATCCGAATCTTTTTGTTCGATCGCGGATTGAAGAGTTGATCACCCTTCTTAATGACGCCGGAATAGACGCGGAAAAAGACCAACTTTTTGACGTGCTGGTCGTTAGCGATCTTAAACGCAAGACAACAGGCCTTGGAGTGATCGCTCGTTTTGGTCTTTACGATTTTGCCGGAATCATTCGGATCATGCCCCTCAGCTGGCAACACGTCTAGCGGGCTCGGCAAATAGTCGATTACGGCATCAAGAACAGTTTGAACGCCCTTGTTTTTGAACGCTGAACCGCCAGCAACAGGAATAATCCGACCAAGTATCGTCTGACGCCGCAGCGCCCGCTTCAAATCCTCAACTGTAATCTCCTCTTCCTCGAGAAATTTAACGCCAATCTCTTCATCCAAATCAATCAGCTGCTCCTGAACATTCTCGTAAGCCCGATCGATCATAGGCTGATCAGACTCTGAAATTTCCTCCAATTCGTAAGTCGAACCCAATAGGTCGTCGGAAGTATAAATGATCGCCCTCTTATTAAGAACATCATAGACGCCGCGTAACTCGTCTTCAGCGCCAATCGGAATCAGAACGGGACAGGGATTTCCTCCCAGTTTTTCGCGGATTTCACTGACTACATTATCGAAGTCAGCCCCGACGCGGTCCATTTTGTTCACGAACGCGATTCGCGGAACATTGTAGCGATTCGCCTGCCGCCAGACTGTTTCGCTTTGCGGCTGCACTCCTGAGACACCACAAAAAACGGCCACCGCGCCGTCCAAGACTCGCAATGACCGCTCTACTTCAGCTGTAAAATCAACATGCCCGGGAGTATCAATAATATTGATCTGCATTTTCTCCCCGGACCAGAGCTTGGTAATATCCTGGTGCGGAACCTGATTCCACTCACAAGTGACAGCTGCCGCCGTAATCGTAATCCCGCGCTCCTGCTCCTGCTCCATCCAATCCGTCGTCGCTGCGCCGTCATGAACCTCGCCCATCTTGTGGATCATGCCCGTATAGAACAGAATCCGCTCAGTCAGCGTGGTTTTACCGGCGTCAATGTGCGCAGCAATCCCGATATTCCGAGTCCTCTCGAGCGGATTTTTCCGCTCGGGATGGTTCGGGTTATCAGTCTTGGGAGCTGTCGCCACGGCAGGCATCAGTTTTCAGTGAACAGAATAAAGAATTACAAAGATTGAGAGAAACCAGCTCACCAACGGAAATGAGCGAACGCACGGTTGGCTTGCGCCATCTTGTGAGTCTCGTCGCGCTTGCGAACCACTGACCCAGTGTTGTTCGATGCGTCGCGCAATTCGTTTGCGAGAGCGACGTGCATCGGCGTTCCGCGACGCTTGCGAGCAGCGGTGACAATCCAGCGCATTGCGAGTGACTCCTGACGCTCGATCGGAACCTCGAGAGGAACCTGGTAAGTCGCACCGCCAACCCGTCGGCTTTTGACTTCGACACGCGGCTTGGCGTTCTCGATCGCACGTTTGATCGCCTCAAGGGGATCAACGGTCTCAGCACCCTGATTCACACGGTCGATCGAGGCATAAACAATGCGTTCAGCCAGAGACTTCTTACCGTCTCGCATGATCTTATTAACCAGCGACGAAACCAACTGGCTTTCGTATCGCGGGTCGGCCGTTTCCGGCTTTGCGTAAGTTCTTTTTCTTCGTGACATAGGACAATTCCAGTTCTTGGACTAAAACTTTCGTATCAATAAAGGATATTCTGTCGGCTGGGATCAGCGGCCGTTGACTCAATCAACAACCCGGTATCCAGAGCCTAGGATTTATCCTTCGGCCGTTTGGCTCCGTATTTAGATCGACTCTGGCGTCGTCCATCAACACCAAGGCAGTCAAGAGCTCCGCGAACGATATGATATCGAACGCCCGGCAAATCTTTCACTCGGCCACCGCGCACCAGCACAATTGAGTGCTCCTGCAGATTGTGACCTTCTCCGCCGATGTAAGCGATAACCTCTTCCCCATTCGTCAAACGCACCTTGGCGACCTTCCGCAGAGCCGAGTTCGGCTTCTTCGGCGTGCGCGTCATGACCTGCAGACAAACTCCGCGACGTTGCGGACACGAAGCAAGCGCCGGGGCTTTGCCTTTCCGAATTTTGTCGTGACGTCCTTTTCTGACGAGTTGGTTGATGGTTGGCATATTTAAACGCTCCTTAAATAATGAGAAAAACGAGCCCTCTTTCCGGGAAACCCCTGAAAAGGGCGGCGAACATAGGGGCGACCTTCGACTTGGCAACCCGAAACTATAATAATTTCGTGAACCCGTTCATCGCCCCATTTTAACCGGGTCTCGCTCTTTAATACGTTCGCTTTTCAGCTTCCGAAATTTGGTAGCAGGAGGGAGATTTGAACTCCCGACCTTAGGCTTATGAGTCCTCTGCTCTACCCCTGAGCTATCCTGCCAAAGTGCGGACGGGCATAGTGCGGATTTCCGGGGAAAAGTCAACTCCGATTTCAGGTTGGGAACTTCTGGCGGGAGTCCTTCGTTTTGGGCAGATCGAACCGCCATTTCTTTGTTCGCCAGCAGCTGCTGACTGAGGTTTCTCCCACGGCAACGTTTTCGTAACATCGATCTTCTTGAGTCTGGCTGCACCGACCGTTGTTTGCGGCGTGCCTGACATCTCCACCATTCTGATCGTTGATGACGAAGAGGACATTCGCGATTTGATCGCTGACAATCTCGCTATGGCCGGTTTTAACGTGCTCGAGGCGGCCGACGGATTGAAGGCCCTGCGGCTGGCGCGGGAGCTTCGGCCAGATTTGATTCTTCTCGATCTGATGCTGCCGGAAATGGACGGCTTCGCGGTTCTACATCATCTTAAAGACAGCCGCAAAACGGCGGGCATCCCAATTATCATGCTCACGGCGAAGGGGACCCAGGATGAGCGGATCGAAGGCCTTGCGATGGGGGCCGATGACTACGTTTCGAAGCCGTTCAGCCCAAAGGAGCTCGTCTTGCGCGTCAAGGCGGTGCTGCGCCGGACTTCTGCAGATTCCGGAATGATGACCCACGGCCCGCTCAAACTCGACAAAAACAAGCTTATGCTCATGATCAACGGGGCCGAAATCGAGCTCACCGCGACCGAATTCAAGCTGCTGCTCTGTTTGATGGAGTCTCCGGGCGAGTCGGTCGGACGATCGGATCTGCTCCAGCGAGTCTGGGGCTACGGCGACCACATCCAGACTCGAACTCTCGACACCCACGTGAAGCGCCTCCGCGAGAAGCTGGGCGATGAGGGAGATCAGATTGAGACCGTGCGAGGCGTGGGCTACCGTCTCAGTTCTTTGGAGAACGAGTCTTCCTGATTTCCCTGTCTTTCATTTTGCAGATCGCGATCATCATTCTTTTAGCGCTACTTTGCGCCTGGCTCGGCCTTCGGTTGTTCCGGCTGGAACGCGGCCTTAAATCCGGTCTTGCCTTTATGCGCGGCGAAACTACCACTGCACCGGAGATCAGCCTGAAGCGGAAACTCGACTCAATCGAAAATCTGCATCGGCTCGCTGCGAAACTGGTCCGTTCCGCAGATGAGGAATCGCAGGAGCGTCGTTTTCTCCAGCAGCTGCTGGACCGGCTTGACGACGCGTTTCTCGTGGTGGATCGCAGTTTGAAGATCCAATTCGCCAATCGAGAAGCTCAAAAACTGTTCGCCGTCGAGTCCCCGATCGGGAGGCAGCTGATTGAGGTCTGCGTCGAGCACTTGATCGTCGATGCAGTCGAAAAGGCGCTGACTGACGGTGAATTGGTGAGTACGGAGATCCTGCTTTCTGCCTCAAATCAGGTCGAGCGCACGTTCGCGCTCAAGACAGCTCCAGTTGGATTCGAAAACTACGAAAGGGCTTGGGTGGTGCTTCGCGACCGAACGCTTCAGCGTGAGACCGATCAAATCCGGCGCGATTTTGTCGACAATGCCGCCCACGAACTGCGAACACCGTTGTCGGTGATTCAAGGCTACCTTGAGATGCTCGACCAGATCGACGATATGCAAATTCCGGCTCAGCGAGCGATCGAGAAAATGCTTCGCCACAGCCAGCGGCTTTCGCGGCTTGTCGACGACATGCTCACGATTTCACGATTGGAAAGTGAGCCGCGCCTGCGTCGCGAATCGTTTCGTCTCGCTGATTGCGCCGCCGACGCGATCGAATCCCTCAAGCCGATTATCGAAGCTCAGCAGGCGCGAGTGAAGTTCGACTTCCCGGATCCTGAAATCACGATCAACGGCGACCGCTTTTACTGGGAGCAGATCTTTCTCAATCTGTTAGAGAACGCGCTGAAGTACAACCAACGCGAAGGCCTCAAGCTTGCGATCCGGCATCGCGGCACGGAATCCGAAGACATCATCGAAATCCGCGACAACGGCGTCGGAATCCCAAAACGCGATCTCGCGCATGTTTTTGAGCGATTCTACCGAGTCGACAAACACCACTCGCAAGGGACACCGGGCACAGGCCTCGGCCTTTCAATCGTGAAGCGTGCGGTCGCCGCTCATGGCGGGGAAATTCGAGTCGAAAGCACTCCCGGGATTCGGACGTCGTTCATCATCACGCTTGGGCGGCGTCACTGAGCAGCTGCTACCGCTTCCCGGGCCGCTTCAGGCTCGGTATGGCGGATGTCCGTCGCGCTTTCCATAAACACGGTGTCTTCACCGATGTTCACCGCGTGATCCCCGATTCGTTCGAGGCAGCGCACGATGAAAATCAAATTCAGCAGCGGTTTGATGGCGTCTGGCTTCTGCTCCATCGAAGCGATCAACCGTTTGGTCAGCTTTTTGTGCGCAGAATCGAGTTTTGCGTCTCGATCGCCAATCGCTATCGCAAGATTTACGTCTCCTTCCGCGAAGGATTTGACGCTGTCTCGGAGCTCCGAAAGCGCCATCTCGGCGATTGGCTCGATTTCGCGAGTTTCAGGCAACTCAGGCCCCTTCAGAATCTTACGAGCCCGCCGGGCAATGTTCACCGCCTGATCTGAAGCGCGCTCCAGATTGGAGGCGATTTTCATCGCAGACAGCACTTGCCGGAGATTGTGCGCCACCGGGCTGAATCGAAGAATTAGATCATGACCCTGCGCGTCGATGCTCTTTTCCGAAGCGTCGACATCGTCGTCTTCTGCGATGGATTCGTTGCACATCGCCGTATCGCGAGTGAGCAGCCCCTTGATCGCATGTTCAAGGTTATGCTGAGCGACGCTCGCCATCGATAAGACGGCGCTGCGCAGTTCATTGAGTGATTCGGCAAAGGCGGAAAGAAGATGTGCTCCCATTAGATTAGTCAGACTTTTTGGATCGAAGCGGAAACGATGGGGCGAGCCTCGGCGCAAGGCAAGGGTGAAGAGTGTGACGCTTCCGTAACCGGCTCAGCCAAGGGATCGGCGAATGTGACAGGATTGCTACGCAGTCAAAATTGCGGCGATGGGCGAGTCCGATAGGCTTGCCACGCTTTCAGCAGAAAAGCTGGATGCGCTAACAAAACAATCCTACCAACACCACTAACATGAAAACAAACCTGATCCTTGCGGGAATGCTCGCGCTGGCTGGCACTTCGGCGATGGCGGAACGCGACCAGATTCGAATCGTGGGCTCGTCGACGGTCTATCCGTTCTCAAGCTACACGGCTGAAGAGTTCGGCACTTTGACGGAATTCAAGAGCCCCGTTGTTGAATCGACGGGCTCCGGCGGCGGCCACAAACTTTTCATGACCGGGGTCGGCGATGAACATCCTGACATTACCAATTCCTCCCGCCGGATGAAAGCCAGCGAGTTGGAAAACAACATCGAAAACGGTGTCGAAGTGATCGAAGTTCTCATCGGTTACGACGGCATTGCAATCGCGCAGAACAAAAGCAACTCGGCGCTCGATCTCACACTTGAGCAGATTACTCTCGCAGTTGCGGAGAAGGTGCCCGGCAAAGAAGGCGCGCTCATCGCAAACCCGTACACGCACTGGAATCAGATCGATCCGAGCCTGCCTAATCGCGAAATCAAAGTCCTCGGCCCCCCATCTTCGTCAGGCACTCGCGATGCGTTCCACGAACTCGTTCTCCACGCCGGCGCCGAAAGTCTTGGCTATCCGGACGCCGCTGACGGCAAGGGAGATGGGAAGGTTCATTTTCAGTCCATTCGGCAGGATGGCGTCTGGGTCGACAGCGGCGAGGACGACAACTTGATCGTTCAGAAGCTGGGTCAGAACGAGGATCTGATCGGGATCTTCGGCTACAGCTTCCTTCAGGAAAACAGCGACAAACTCTCAGCGGCAACGATCAAAGGCGTCGCGCCTTCACCGAAAACGGTCGCTGCCGGCGAGTACCCGGTCAGCCGTAGCCTTTATTTCTACGTGAAGAAGAACCACATCGGCATCATCCCGGGTCTCGAAGATTTCGTGGACCTGTTTCTCGACGAAGAATTGATCGGCCCAGACGGACTCCTCGAGGTGCGCGGTCTGGTTCCGCTGTCGGATAAAGCTCGGGCGGCGACGCTCAAGAACTGGAACGAGCGCGTTGTCCTCAAAAGCGGCGATATTGAAGAGTAAACCACTCGTTTAACACTGATTTTAAGCCGGACTCCGAAAGGGGTCCGGCCTTTTTTTCGGCCAGCAGCTGCTGGGGCGAAAATCCAGTCTTTTTTTGGTTGTGTAGTCGCTGGTCAGGTGACATTGGGAGGCGAATTGTCACTGGCGAATCGGCTTAAACCAACACAGCGCGCATGTTCAACATTCTGGTCCAGATCCTGGTTATCCTCGGTAGTCTCGGAATTTTCCTCTACGGAATGAAGGTCCTCAGCGAGGCGATTCAAAAAGTCGCCGGACAGCGCATGCGGAGGGTCATGGCGTCGATGACCAGCAATCGACTTTCCGGCGTCGGCACTGGATTTATGACGACCTGTCTGTTGCAGTCGTCCTCCGCCACGACCGTCATCGTGGTTAGTTTCGTTAATGCCGGACTCCTGACGCTGGTCGAATCGATCGGCGTGGTCATGGGTGCGAACCTCGGCACGACTCTGACGGCCTGGATCATCGCGTTGATCGGCAAATTCAGCCTCGCCAAAATCGCCCTGCCGATCATCGGGATTGGCCTGCCCCTCTTTTTTGCAGGCAAACACCAGCTCAAAAACTGGGGCGAGGTCATGATCGGTTTCGGCCTGCTTTTCTTCGGCCTGGGCGAGCTGAAAGACGCCGTACCGGATGTTAAGGAGCTGATGAAAAGCACGGATCCGCTGATCCAATCTCGGACCGGCGCTGTGCGAGGATGGATTCAAACCATTAGCTGGGAGAACATCGGCTACTTTGCGATTCCAATTTTCCTCTTCCTTGGCATTATTCTGACGCTGATTGTCCAGTCGTCTTCAGCAGCGATGGCCATCACCGTGACCCTGGCGATCAACGGCTGGATTGGCTTCCACGAATCCTGCGCGATCGTTCTGGGCGAAAACATCGGCACCACGGTCACTGCCTGGTTCGCTTCGCTCGGGGCCAACGCCAACGCGCGCAGGGCCGCTCGAGCGCACTTTCTATTCAACGTAATCGGGGTGATCTGGATGCTCCTCGCGTTCGTCGCGTTCATTCCGATGGTACAATGGTTAGGCGACGCCTTGCCCGATTCGCTCCGCAATTCCGAAAAGCTCACCTCGGATTACGGCTTCAAACTCGCGATCTTCCACAGCCTCTTCAATTTCCTTAACATCTGCGCTTTGATCGCGTTTGTGCCGATGATCGCGAGAACGGTTACCCGTTGGGTGAAGGATCCCGAACCAGCAGCTGCTGGCGAAGGCCCCAGGCTGCAATACATCTCTCAGAGCATGCTCAATCTCGGGCAGCTGAACCTGCCGGAGGCAGAAAAGGCGACGCGCGAGCTAGCGGCGTTGTCCAAGGAGATGTTCGAAGGATTCATCAACGTTTTCGAGCATCCCAAAGACGATCTTTCCGAGGAAGTCGCCCGGCTCAAACACATGGAGGACGAATCCGATATCCTGACTCACGATATTACGGAGTATCTCGTGCGTTGCTCCGCTGCGGAAATCGGGGCGCACAACGCGAGCTCCGTCGCCTCGATGCTTCGCGTGGTTTCGGAGCTCGAAGAGGTATGCGATAGCGTCTACCGGCTGATTCTCTTCACTCAGCGGAAGTACAAAAAGAAGCGGGAGTTCACGGACGAAACTGCGCTGGAAGTGCGGCAATTCGCCGGCCGTGTTTCGGCGTTTATCGATCTCTACCACAAGAAATTATTCACTCGAGTGAGCGACGCCGATCTGCAGGTCGCCCAGACGCTTGAAGACGAGATTGACGGCCTGCGCAAGACGCTCAACAAGAGCGCGATGCGCCGAATGGTCGAAGACGGCAAGATCAAGACCGAAATGATCGGCGTCGACCTCAACAATCATCTGGAGAAAATCGGCAATCACGCGCTGAACGTGATGCAATCGGCTTACTACATGGCTAACCAGCACGAGCCGCCGGAGAAATACGGCGTCGACATCAGTTAAGCATTTCGCTTGGCCACGGGATTTTTAACACGCCGCGGCCAAGCTGATTTGGCAATTGCCGAGCTGCCGTTGCGCGTAAAAACGCGGCGAGCTCGGTCAACGAATTCGGATCGGGGATTTTGGTGACAGAATCGTCACAGTCGAAGCCGTCTTTCGCCTTGCCGGGCCGTTTTTGAAGGGGAAGGTCCGGGCGAATTCCCGCCCTCACAAAGTGACCACGACCGTCATCACGATCTTCAAGCTTGGGCTTCTCGCGCTCCTATTTCTCCCTTACTTCCTCGGAAGACGTAAGGCAAAGAATGTGGCAGTCGGCGGGGCTT
>JBLHKS010000129.1:0-20382 GCA_047620505.1 Verrucomicrobiales bacterium
GCCGGATCTGGCCAGCTCGACTGCCTGCGCTTTGAACTCTTCGGTAAATCGTTTTCGCGTCTTCTTCATTTAGTTAGTGGGTTATCCACTGGTCCAGGAATCTACCGCACCTCAGACCTTGACTCGGAACTTGAAGACGCGATTGCTGATGTGAAGAAGAACTCCGACCGCGAGCGGACCGAATTTGAGACCTTACAGATCAAGCCGTTGAATAAGAACATCGAAGTAAAAGCATGTGGCCTCGCATCTATGCGGGAACTTGAAAAGGCGTGGTTGTGCGCACGAACTATGGTCATGGCACTGGCTGGCTTGCTCCCGGCGGTTCTCACTCAGGCGGCCGACAAACCTGATTTCGTTTTTGTCTGCTCGGCCGACAACGACCTCTATCGAGTGGTTACTGAGAGCGCCGAAACGGCCTTTCCACGATTCGCGACGGCGGCGGAAGCTGTGGAGGCGGCCTCTCGGGAAGCCGGGGTGTTGATTCTGGCCGATGGCTATCCTGACACGGCAACAACACTCGATAAGACGGTTCTGGAAGAGGCGGCAGGAAAGCAGCTTCGATTGTACGTCGAGTATCCCGTCGCAACTGCGTTTCCGGAATTCGAGATCGGCGAATCTCGTCAGCCGCACTGGGAACGGACGGTGGTCGCGTCAAACGCCTTTGGCACCGAGCTCGAAAGACTGCGGATTTTACAGATCAACGATTGTCATTTTCTCCCAGTGACGCGGAAGGCTTCGCCCGCCGGATCGACTCACTTGGTTTCGGCGCGGGTGGCTGGTTACGACACCGCTGTGTATGGTTTGCCAGATGAGACGTGGCCGCTTCTTTTCGAACATGGTGAAAGCGATATCCTGATCGCCACGACGAAACTTAGCCAGTTCGTTTCCGCTCGTTATGCTCCAAATAAGGACTGGGGGATTGTTTGGGAAATGATTTTCGGCTGGCTTGCATCTGAGGAAAACGTCGAGGGCATCGACCTCAAATGGACCCAAACGGTGCGGCCATCGTTCAGCCGCGATGAGCCGCTCCGGGCTAACGAGGAGGAGCGGGCGAGGCAACGCGGCATCGAGTGGTTCGAAAACTTTCTAGTTGATGAATCATGGAAGGACGAACTCGCCGCACCAGCGAAAACCGGCTACGGACCAGCGGATCCAAAGCGGCAGACGGACCGGCCCGTTGGTGACGGCCAGCATGGCATTCTTGAGGGGCATATTTCCAAAGTGTTCGCAGATGGCAGTCAACCGATGCGTTGGCTGTTGCGCGGTGATTGCAACGCCGAATCAGCCATGGCGCTCGCGCTCGGCGGTCGGCTTGATGATAATCCGCGCCAGCGGGTGGCGGCGGTGAATCTCATGGACTTCGTCTACTTCAATTCGGATCTGTTTCACAGCGATCCGAACAGCTCCTCCTTCGGACTGCTGGGATGGTATTCTTACAATTCCGGGCCAAACTCCTTCTGGGGAAATGACGGCTCGAAGGCGATTGTTGGGAGCCTGACGGCGGCGGCAGCGCTTGAGAACGAGCGATGGGATGAACAAATCCTAGCGAGCATCCTCGCCAATTTTCGCACGACCGGACCGCTGGGTTTTCGAGACGGGATGCCGATCAATGCGAAGCAACTCGATGAGCACGGTTGGGAGCATTTCGCCCGACGCCGGACGATCACACCGTGGCCTCAGCGCGAGGCATGGGCTTGGGCGTGTTACCTTTGGCTTTACGACAAAACTCAGTACCAGCCGCTGTTAGTTCAGGCCCGAAAGGCTATTCGAACGACCATGCAGCGATACCCCGATGGCTGGGGCTATGCGCTCAATGAAATGCAGATGGAACGCGGGAGAATGCTTCTGCCCTTGGCATGGCTGGTGCGCGCCGATGATACGGAAGAACATCGCGCTTGGCTGCGGCAAGTTGTGGATGACATGTTGGCACGTCAGGATTCTTCCGGAGCAATCCAAGAGCAGCTTCGAGCAACGTCTCATCGCAGCAACGAAGCTTACGGCACTGGCGAAGTTTCGATTCTTCACGAGGATGGCGATCCGTGTTCCGACGTGTTCTACTCAGTCCCGCCGGCGTTCCTCGGTCTGGTCGAAGCCGCCGCGGCGACGGGCGATCCGGTCTACGCGAAAGCAGCCGACAAGGTCGCCGAGTTCCTCGTTCGGGTTCAAGTTCGGTCCGAGGCCCATCCAACTTTGGACGGAGGCTGGTTCCGCGCTTTCGATTTCGAGAAGTGGGATTACTGGGGCGGTAACGGAGATAGTGGCTGGGGCGCGTGGTCGAGCGAAACCGGCTGGGTGCAATCGCACATCGTGGCGGCGATGGCGATGCGGGAGCGAGAGACATCGCTATGGGAGTTCACTGCCGACAGTGGAATCGCCGCCCATTTTGAACGGTATCACGAGCTGATGGAAATCGACAAAGCGGTGGCTATCATGAACGAAGCCATGCCACAACAGCTCGATCACCTCGCCAGGGGCAAGGAGTTGAAGGCGAACGTCGCGCCAGACAAGCGACACCCGGGCTCGGGCGTCGCTGGATTGACCGATGGTCTGCTGGGGGAACCCCACGACTTGCGCCTCGAATGGATGGGCTTTCGCGGAACCGATCTCGAAGCCACAATCGATCTAGGCGAAACGGTTGCAATGAACTCTGTGAGCGTCCGCTTCCTCCAGTCGATCGCCGATGGCATGATTCAGCCGCGACAAGTCGAGTGGTCCGTATCTGATGACGGTAAGACATTTCGAACTGTAACCACGCGGCAGATCGAGGAGCCGGTCGAGCGTGATGCCAAAGGCCTGACTCTCAAACCACAAGTTTTGAAACCGGGCCCGAAAAGCGCCGCCGTCCGTGCTCGGTTTGTCCGATTCCGAGCTGAATCAGCCGGTCCGCTGCCCGATTGGCATTCAGCAGCCGGCAATCCATCTTGGCTCTTTATCGACGAAATCGTGGTGGAATAGACACTGCGCGAACATGTAAGCGATTCTCGATGAATACGCCAATCGGGGTTCGGAATAGAGTCAGCAGCTGCTGGGCGAACTGAGTCGCCGGATGCCGAAGCGCATGACCCGGCGGACGCTTTACGGGCGGTCGCTCTGGAAGATTAGACTGCCGGCGACGAACGATTCGCCGTAATTTCAAAAGCGATGATCCAGTTGACGCGTCGAAGCGAAGGCGAAACATTGGCGTCGCAGCCGTGACTGAGCGATCGCTTCAGGAGACTTCTTACCCCCGGGGTTGGGTCGCGGTCAATGGAGGGGGAGTGAGGGCAAACTAGGATTTGGTTGTTCTCGAAGGAAATCTCGCGATGAGTTAACAAGGGGAGACACCGATGCCAACGACCGAAAAGACCGAAACGACCCATTGGCTGGATCATTTGAGTAAGCCTCACGTTCAGAAGCGCCTGCTTCTCTTCGCGGTAATTATTTCGTTTGGGCTTTGGTTAGTAGTGCCGCTGATTGTCAATTTGAACGTGCTGGAATCCCACGAAAAAGACGATACCGACAAGGTGCTTACGGCTGAATGGATCGCCCAAGGTGACCAGTTCATTCGACACGTGGAACCGGCGGAGAGCGAAGCGACGATCCGATACACCCGGAAAGGCCAACGCGGCGATTCGTTTGGTTCGGTTAATTCACTTTTCGCAGGTCTAGCCGCCGGCCTGTTTTTCGCCGCCCTGCTACTTCAGATGAGCGAATTCAGGCAACAGCGTCTGCAATTTGAAGAGCTTACAATCGCGAACGAAGACTCTTCCGATACTTTGGATCGACAAGTTAGGCTGGATCATTTGCGAGAGCGCATTTCGGTAGAAACAACGCTTATTCAGAGTCTGAGCGACATTGTCCAAGACACTGGATTTGGCCCCAACGATGGGATGGGCCATTTTGCCACCAAGATTCTCAAGAGCTTGGGCAAAGACACTAGAAACTCAAACAATCTCAAACCCTTGGCTCAAGAAGCTTTGGAGACCCATTTTAAGCAACTGCTTAAATTGCGCGAGGAACTCGCCAATTTCGAGTTGGTTCGAAAACCCGTGCAATAGAAACTGCATTTCAGATGTTTTTCACTGCATCTCGGCGCATCTCGAGGACCGCCTCTTGAAAGGCGAAAGGCCCTGTAACTCGTTGAGCTACAGGGCCTTTCTTTTGGTTGCGGGAGCCAGATTTGAACTGACGACCTTCAGGTTATGAGCCTGACGAGCTACCGGACTGCTCCATCCCGCGATTAGGGCGCAAGGGTCGATTAAAATGCGAATTTCGCAACCGGTATTTTCGTTCTTCGTAAAGGTTCAGATTTTTCGTTCGCCCGCGCGCCCGAATTCGCCAGAGTTTCCTCGCAATGAACAAAACCTTGATCCTCGCTTTCCTCCCGGTGCTTGCGCTGCCGGCGTTCTCAGCTGCTGCTGACCCGAAGCCCGAACAGAAAATCTGGACCGATCCGGAAACGGCCGCCGCCGAGCGGATGGAATTCGGCCTCCAAGGCGAATACGAGGGCGAGGACTTGGGAATCCAGGTCGCCGACATCAACGACGGCAAATTCCTCGTCACGATTTACAAAGGCGGGCTGCCAGGGGCCGGCTGGGATACAAAAACGATCGAAAGCGCAGTGCTCGATACCGCCGCGCTGACGGCGAAAGTCGAGGCCTTGAATCGCGTCGAGCGCAAGAGCCCGACCCTCGGTGCCAAGGCTCCGGAAGGCGCTGTCGTCGTTTTCACGGGCGAAGCGAACGACCAATTCAAAGGGCACGTCGAAGGCGGCTTCGTCTGGGCGGGTAGCCAGACCACCGTGCCGGTCGGCGATTTTACCGCTCACATCGAATTCCGCCTGCCCTACAAACCAGGCACGATGCCGAGCAGTCAGGATCGCGGAAACAGCGGCGTTTACATCTTTAACAATTACGAATGCCAGGTCCTCGACTCCTTCGCGTTGCCGCTCGATGCTGAGAAAGTTCCGTTCAAGATCCAGTCCGATCCCAAGCAGTGGTGCGGCAGTTTCTACAAGTTCAAGCTGCCTGACACGCCCATGGCTTTGCCGCCTTTGCAGTGGCAAACCTACGATATCGATTTCACCGCGCCGCGTTTCGAGGAGGACAAAAAGGTCAAAAATGCGCGGATCACGGTCAAGCAGAACGGCGTGATGATCCACGATGACGTCGAGATGCCGAAGGGGACTGGAGCTGGCGGCGGGCGCCCGGAAAAAGCGCGCGACGTGATCCATTTTCAAGGCCACGGAAACCCGACTGCCTTTCGGAACATCTGGATCGTCGAACGCTAAGCCGCTTTGCGCGCCGTGACGGTCGGGAACATTCCAGTCGTGCCTGGATTGAACTCGATTTGCTCGAATCCGGCTGCCAGCAGCTGCTGACGCGTCGTTTGAGTCGATCGATAGCTCGCCCAGGTCGCGTCGAGGATTTCTGCGAAAACCAAGCGCTGCTGCTCCAACGCCACGGGGTCAATATTCGGGAAAATCCACTCGCAGCCCTCGGGCCCAGCGAGCGGTGGGGGCGGTGTCAGGAAACTCGTGACTAACAAACCGCCAGGTTTCAGCGCGGTCGCGAAGGATCGATACAGCTCGGTGACTCGCTCGTCATCGCGCTCGTAAATGTTGAGACCGTTGCTCGTGAGGACATCGAAGCGGTCTTCGATGTCCAGATTCCACGCATCGGCTTGGATGAATTCACTGCGGGATTCCAGGTTCTTCTCAACGGCAAAATCTGCAGCGAGTTCGAGCGATTTCTCGTCCAGATCCAGGCCGACGAAACGCGCGTCAACCGGCTTCAACGTCAACAAATCCGCCATCAACCCGCAGGGCAGCGAGGCAACTTCCATCCCGGGCTTGATCTCGGTTTCGATCGCCGCTTGAAACAAATGAAACCGCTCGCGGGTTGCTTGAACCGTCGGTGCTTCGAGGAAAAGGAATTTCTCAAGCTCGCACGAATACGGTTCATCGCGATCCGGTCGACTAATTACGTTCCAAGTCCAGAAACCGTCCCAACCACCGGAGTTCAACATCAGGAATCGGCCGAATTCGAACGTCGCCAGTTCGTCGACGATCTTCAGCAGCTGCTCAGCGTTTTCGGAAGCAGAGACGCGGATCCGAATGTCGGTTAGGGCCGTTTCGAGCGAGGTCGCATTCGGGTCGTGTGAGAGAATCTCGGACATTGCGGATTTCTCGACGCGACGCTGAGCCAAAGCAACCATGAACGGCTTGCGACTCAAGAACGGAATTTCCAAACACAAATAATCGTCCGGAGAACGCGAAAAAGTTTTCCAATTGGCTCCCTTCGCTGAAGAATTGACGGAAGCCAATTCATGAATCTCAAACAGCATCGGCACATCCTCCTAACGCAGGCGATTGAAGAATCCGATCGAGAGGGTGTGCTCTTGCCGGTCGATGATCGCGAGGCCGCGACTTCGGCAGAATGCAAAACGCTGGCAGACGGCGAATCTCGGTTCCTCGCTGCCCGGTCCGCGCGCCTGATCGAAAAACTCTCTCAGCAGCACTCCGAGATCCGCTCAGCCGCATCCCCGCTGATCGGCCCCGCCGTCATCACCATCGCAATTTTGATCCTAGCGCTGTTCCTCGGATTTTACTCAAACAAACTCGGCCCCGAACAGCGGATCAACATTCTCGCTTTCCCGCTTTTGGGAATGTTAGCCTGGAATTTTCTGATGTACCTGCTGGAAATCGTTCGCGGTTTCGTCAAGGCACCTTCATTCGGATTTGCCAAATGGTTGAATCAGGTTCAAGACCGCTTCGGCGGAAAATCCGAGCCGGTGGGACCGCTCAAAACGAGCCTGACACTGTTCTCATCCAACTGGGGCAAAGCTGCCGGTCCCGCCCGAGTTTCGAAGCTCCGAGCGACCCTGCATCTGGCCGCCGGAGCATTCGCGCTTGCGATGATCGCCGGAATGTACGTGCAAGGTTTGGCTTACGAATATCGAGCAATCTGGCAAAGCACATTTTTCGATTCTGACTCCGTTCAAAGCCTCGTCGACACCGTTCTCGGGCCAGCAGCTGCTGTGCGGGGCGAAGCGGTCCCGAACGTCGCCGAAATGCAGTGGACTCTGAAAAATCAGTCGGCAGGCGACGACGCGGCGAACTGGATTCATCTCTACGCGATCACGATCGGTCTGTTCATCGTGCTCCCACGCGGCGGGCTCTGCTTATTTTGGTGGTTTCGCAGTCGGATTCAAACCGGGGCGATCGACTTGCGCGAATTCTCGCCGGCTTACTTCGATCGCCTGCTCGCTGAAGCGCGCGGCGACTCGATCGCCGTCCGCCTCGTTCCGCACAGCCACTCCGTTGCCGAGGAAATGCGGAAACCGATCAAAAATGAACTCGCGGGCCTGCTTGGCGGGCCGGTTAACGTTGAATGGGCGGATGGAATCGCGTTCGGCGAGGAGAGTGAGTTTTTGGCCGGGCTACGCGATCTGCCGCGCAGTTTGATCCTGCTTTTCAACTTTTCGGCCACACCGGAAGAGGAAATTCATGGTGATCTTGTCAGGGAACTCCGCGCGAAACTGGACGGAACCGAGACCAACCTGCGAATCGTTCTGGACGCTTCGAAGTTCGACGAAAAACGGCGCTCACTCGCGGATTTCGAGGATCGACGCAAGACGCGCGAGCAAGCGTGGATCCGCGTGCTGGGAGATTCGGAGCAAGTTCGCGTCGTCACGAAGTAGATTTCAATCGGTTCTGTGCCATTTGTGGATGCCCAAAATCTACTCTGTGAAAGACGTCGTCCTAAGCCTCATTTCCCACACAAACGTCGGTAAAACCGCTCTCGCGCGAACGCTGCTGCGCCAGGACGTCGGCGAAGTCGCTGACCGCGCGCACGTCACCGTGGTGTCGGAAGCCTACCCAATGATCGAGGACGGCGAGGCGACGATGCGGCTTTGGGACACGCCAGGATTCGGCGCGGCGTTGGCGAAGCTGGTCGGGCGGCTGCGCAAAAGCAAAAACCCGGTTGGCTGGCTGCTCCACCAGGTCTGGGATCGACTAACGGATAAAAGTTTGTGGTGCAGTCAGGAAGCGATCCGCAACATCCGGGAAGACGCCGACATCGTGCTTTATCTCGTCGACGGTTCGCAGGATCCGGACAGCATCGGCTATGTCGATCTGGAAATGGAAATTCTCGAATGGATTGGCAAACCGGTGCTCGTTCTGCTGAATCAAACCGGCGAACCGAAGCCGAATCGCGACGAAGCCGAGGTCACGGAGTGGCGGAATCACCTCAGCCGTTGGACGAGTGTCAGGCACGTGCTTTCGTTGGATGCGTTCGCGCGATGCTGGGTTCAGGAGCGCGAAATGCTGGATCTGGTTCGCGATGAAATCCCGGAAGAGAAGAAGTCGGCTTGTGAGCAGCTACTACTGGCCTGGCGCGAGCGAAATCTGGAAACGTTCGCGAACGCGACCGACGTGTTAGGCCGATGGCTGGCGGAATCAGCCGAAGACAGCGAGCCGGTTTCAGAGCCGAGTGTGTTAGAGCGAATCGGCCTGAATCGCGGCGAACGGAGCAAGGAACTCGAAAGCGCGCGGCAGAAACTTTGCGAGCGGCTCGCGCAGCGGACGAAATCGGCGATGGACGAATTGATCCAGCTTTACGGCTTATCCGGCGAGGCAGCGCGGAAACTCGAGCAGGCGAGGCTGACGAATTTCGAGGAGCGCCAGCCGGTTAACGAGTCTCTTTGGGGCACGGTCGGCGGCGTGCTTTCGGGTGCGGTGTCAGGGCTAGCAGCGGATCTGCTGGCGGGCGGATTGACGCTCGGCGGCGGGATGATCGCGGGAGCAGCTGCTGGCGGTGCGGGCGGTTTCGCGCTGGCGAAAGGCTACAATCTGGCGAAGGGCGAGAAAAACACGGTTCGCTGGCGTGAGGATTATTTTTTGGACATCGTCAAGCTTTGCCTGACCTCGTACCTCGCCGTGTCGCATTTTGGTCGTGGCCGCGGCGAGTGGCAGGAGGGCGAGATCCCAGCATTTTGGCTAGAACTCGTCGCAAGCAGAGTCGCGGGCGAGCAGGCAGCGCTGCGCGAAATCTGGCAGGGCGGAAACGTCGCGAGTTCCGCCAGAACCGCAGAACGACTCCTGCGCGGGCTGCTGGTCGATCTCTATCCGGAAACCCGAGCGTTCATCTAACTCAAATAATTAGCCGCGATCGATCGCAGCGGCGAAGGCTCCATCGCATCCGTCTTTCCATGGAAAAATCGCAGCCGAATCGACCAGCTTAAATTCTTCGCTGAGGCCTTCCGCAAATTCGCCGACGAGCTGGGAATTTTCTTCCTCATCGATGCTACACGTGCTGTAAACCAGTCTCCCCCCAGGAGCGAGCAGCGGCGTCAGAGCCGAAAGCAGCTGCAATTGGGTTTTACGAAGGCGATCGAATTCCGCCGGTTTGATTCGCCAACGGACATCGATTCGGCGGCGCATCACGCCGGTGTTGCTGCACGGCGCGTCGACGAGGATTCGGTCGAATTTTGTTCCCGCGAGCGAATCAGGAAGCGGCTCGAGCCAGTCGATAACTTGGGGATCGGCGATGCTCACTCCGAGGCGATCCAGATTTCCGCGCATCCGCTCGACGCGTTCCGAATCACGGTCGGCAGCGATGATTCGGCCTTCGTTTTTCATTGCGCAGGCGATCGCAAAGGTCTTGCCGCCAGGCGCGGCGCAGGCATCGAGAACGGTCTGACCGGGCTGCGCGTCGAGCAGCTGGATTGCGTGCGCTGTGGACGGATCTTGAGCGTAGGCCTGGCCTGAGGCGAGCCAGTCTTTCGGAAGATCACCAACGACTTTTTGATAACCGTCGAATTGGGACGGGTCCAGATTTTCCGATTCACCAGGCGGCGGGTTCAACGGATTCAGTCGGATGTAAACCGGTGCCGGAAGGTTGTTCCAACGACAAAGCGCCTCCGCGTCGGCCTCTCCGAATTGCCCAACCCAACGTTTCCAAAGCCAGAGCGGCGTCGACCATCGAACTTCAGGCGGGAGCGTTTCGATCTCGGCGAGGCTGGCCTGCTTGACCGTTTCGTCAGTCGCTCGACGCAGGATCGCGTTGACGATTCTCCGACTCCAAGCCGGTGCGAGGCTGACGGTTTCGTTGACGAGCGCGTGTGGGGCTGAGCCAAGCAGGAAAGCTTCGGCTAAGCCAAATTGAAGCACGCGCGCCGTCCGCGGGTCGAGTTTCCCATCGGCAAACGTGGCTGCGAAGTAGTCCAGCAACGTCCGATTCCGCAGAACGGAATACAGCAGCTGCTGAACGAAACCTCGGTCTTTCGGCTCGAGTTTTCCGCGCCGGACACCGCGTTCGATCAGATCTGCGGCGAAGGAATTTCCCTTCTCCCACTCTCGAAGCAGGCCAAGCGCGACACGGCGGGCCGAGGTCATAAATTAGCCTCAGGGCTGACTTTTCAGCGCAGCCTTTGCCATGGAAATTGCCCCAGCACGGCCGATGCAGTGGTAGTCGATTCCTGCCCCGAGCATCTCGGCAGGTTCGCGAAGGTTGCGGCCGTCGAAAACGATTGGAGCGGCCAACGCGTCTTTGATCGCAGAAGCTTCAACATTACGGAACTCGTCCCACTCGGTCGCGATCAACAGCGCGTCCGCGCCTTGAGCCGCTTCCATCGCGGATTCGACGATCACGACTTTGTCGCCCGCTTCGGCGAGGAAATCCTTCTCATCGCGGCGGAAACTGTCGCGCCCTTTTTCGTCGTAGGCGACAATGCTAGCACCTTCGGCGACGAGCTCTTTGATTAGCTTCACGGCAACAGATTCGCGGATGTCGTCGGTGTTCGACTTGAAAGCGATGCCCCAAACGGCGATTTTCTTCCCATCGAGCGTGCCGAGCGTGTCCCTCATCTTTTTCAGCGTCTTGGCGCGCATGTCATGGTTGATCTGGACGACCTCTTCCAACATTTTGAACGGCACACCGACTTCACGGCTTGTCGCGAGAAAGGCCTCGATGTCTTTCGGGAAGCAGCTGCCCCCGTAGCCGAGCCCGGCGTAGAGGAAAGCGGTTCCGATCCGTGCGTCGAGCCCCATGCCGCGAGCGACTGATTTGACGTCGGCGTTGGCGGCGTCGCAGACCTCGGCGACGGCGTTGATGAACGAAATTTTGAGCGCGAGGAAAGAGTTAGCGGCGTGCTTGATGAGCTCTGCGCTGTTCAGGTCGGTATCGACGCGCTCGCCCGGGAACGTCTCGTAGATCTTCCACATCCGTTCGCGAGCGCGATCGGAGTTGGTTCCGACGACGATCCGATCGGGCTTGAAGAAATCGTCGACCGCTGAGCCTTCACGAAGGAATTCCGGGTTGCTGACGACGTCGAACTCAGCGCCCTCAACGGCGTGTTCGGCGACAATGGCGGTGACTTTTTCGCCGGTCTTAACCGGGACCGTACTTTTGTCGACGATGACTTTGTATTGACCGGCTGGAAGCGCCTCGGCGATGTCTTTCGCGGCAGCTTCGATGTAGGTGAGGTTGACGCTGAAGTCCGGATTCGGCGGGGTGCCGACGGCGATGAAAATGACGTCCGCTGCGGCGACGGCGGCTTTGGTGTCTCCCGTAAACTTCAGGCGACCGGCTTCCCTGTTCTTTTTGACGAGATCCTCAAGGCCCGGCTCGTAAATCGTGATGATTCCGTCTTGGAGGCGTTGAACGATTTCGGGGTTGATGTCAACGCAGGTGACGTCGTGGCCGGCCTCTGCGAAGCAGGTTCCACTCGTGAGTCCAACGTATCCGGTTCCAAGGAATGCAATGTTCATAAAATATACTTAATCTTGTGGGTTCGGCCTGTCTTAGGCCGACAATTCGGGTCGCGTGACCGCCCTCGCAACAAAAGGCAGAAAAAATCTACGTTTTGTTGGTTCCACGAACTTTGAGTTCATCTGGAAGCGATTTCGCCAGCAGCTGCTGCGGTGTTTCGCCCGATCAGCGACCTGACCCTGGGTTGTTGTTGCCGACAAAGTCGACTGGCAAACCAAGACGAGGGAAGGCTTTCAGGGTCATGCTGAACACGACGCCGAGTTCATCGTCGCCAACACCGTTGTCACGAAGCTGGGCACCGAACGCAGCAGTGAAGCTAGTGAGATCGCGGTGGACCGTGTACTGCTGCAACTGCATCGTTGAATTCTCGAACTCGTAAAAGTGCGCCGTGCCGAATCCCCAGTTGTCGTTGATCCGGGTGTAAGTCGTGAAGCGGACGTTGCTGCTATCGAGGAAGAACGGATGGTCCTGCAAGTAGAAGTGTCCGGCCGTGAACTGGAAATTCCGAAGCGGCTGAACCAACGCGTAGGTGTTCATTTCCGTGAACTCAAGCTTGTCGCCAAACGGAATCTGGGTGTCGGCGAAAAGAGCGAGCCAAGGCAGCGGAGTCCAACGGACCTCGTTAAAGAGGTTCGAACGATCGCGGTCAAACTCGGGATCTTCGGCGTAGAACTCAGCGTAGGTGTTGACGTCCAGCCAAGGGTAGGATCCTTCGTTACGCCGCGTGTGGAGGCGGTTGAAAGCGCCAACACGAACGATGTTCCAGTCGTCGAAGCTGTCCGTGGCCGTGAAGCGGGTCGGATCGAGCGGACGAAGCTTCGTCGAAGGAGTGAGGCGATCGATCCGCGGGAAATCAGAAGTCAGCGGGTCGTTGTCGATCCAGGAATACCGGACATACGGCTGGAAAATGTGTCGCAGCTCTTCGATGCCGAAGCGCTCGCTGTGGACGTTCGAATAGACTTTCGAAAACTTGACCGAGGCGTCGAGGCCAGCGTGGACCATCGTGCGATCGAATTGCGAAATCGTGCTGCCGTTTCCGGTGACGCTGGCATAATCGGTGTAGCCGATACCGGCGCGCGGCACGAGATTGAGCCAACCACCGTACTGCATTGGATAGACCAACTGGCCGTAGCCGTTCAGGCGATTGAACGAGCGCTCGTCCAACAGGCGGTCGAGCTGACCGAGGAGATCAGCCTCTTCTGCGGGATCAAAGCGAATAACCGATGGATCGAGCAATCCGGAGTCAAGCCGATCGAAGCGGTCGCGAGCGATTTGAGCTCTAGTGGTCGAAAAGTCGCGCTCCGGAGCCCCAAGCCTTTCCTCAAGCACCGAGTAGGAGAGTTCGCCTTCGAAAAACACGTTCGAGTTACCAATCGGCTGCCGAATCAAGTCGAGCGCGATTTCCGGGCTCCTGACATCGGTGCGGAAGAAATCATTCAGCTGGTAACGCCCGAGAACACTGAGAGTGCCGCGCGGATGATTTTTGACGAGGTTGATGATGTTGTCCGGGCTCGGATCCTGGCGGACTTCGCCTGGGAAGAAATCGAGCATGAAAAAGCGGTCGCTGAGCTTGTTGATGTCGATGTCGAGATAGAGCGAGCTTTTTTCAGGCCCGGGCAGATAAACCCGATGTTCGACATCCAAACGCCAACGCTCGCGATCGACATCCGGCGCAATCCGAGGATTGCCACCCGTATCCAGCGCAAAGCCGTCATCGGCTGCGTAGTAGAATTCGATCCGACCAAACTCTTCGGTGTTTTTGTGACGCATCGACTCGAGTTCGATCCCGCCCGCCAGGCCGCGTTCAGCGCGATAATCCACATGTGCGGTCGCCAAAGTGTGTTCGCCGACCAGAAAACCGTACTGATTCAGGATGTAGGGGCCCCAGGCATCGCTGTAACCGGGAGTGAAGAGATAACCCAGTTCGTCATCCATGGGCTGAGCCAAAAACGGAAGCCAGGCAATCGGAACACCGCCGATGATCACGGTCGCATTTTTGAAAACGATGTACTCGTCCGGATAAATATTGATCTTGCGGGCCTTGATCTTGTAGTTCGGCTTTTCCGCGTCGTGCGTCGTGATGATGGTGTTTTCCGTCAGAATCACGTCGGTGTCGTCCGCTTGAAGCGTGACCTCGCCAGTTTCAAAGTAGAGCGGATCAAGCCCGCTACGAAGGCCACTGGCGACGATGACGCCCGTATTCGTGTTGTAGACCGCCTCTTCGCCGTGAAAGATCTTCCCGCCGCGGTAAATCGTAACCTGGTCGCGAGCGAAAATATCGCCGGTCGCCATGTGGTATTCTGCTTCGCGAGCCTCGATCAACGTGTCGCCGTAGCGGATTTTGACGTCTCCCTTGGCCCGAGCGATCTGCAGCTCCTGATCGTAAGTCGTTTCAAGGCTTTCAATCTTGATGGATTCCGCTGCCTCGGCAGCATCCGCCAAAACATCAAGCTGCCCGTAAACATTGCTCGAAATGGCGAGCGCTATTCCAAGAATCAGCGTGGCTCGAAAAATTTTCATCTGTGCGTAGTGGTTTGGTGGGAAACTTGGCGACTATGGCAATTCAATTAACAAACCTGAATTATTTCCCCATCTCCGTGGCAAGCGCCACCTTTTAACAGCAGAATTTCAAGTTTACCAAAAAAAAAATCGGCAATTTTAGCTCTCAATTCTCTCGGGTTTCGATCCTTTAGCCGATTTTGGTCTGATTTCTGCTCTTTTCTGTGAATTTTCAGACTTCAATCTCGTCCGCCGCGCGAAGGACAAATTCCCTTTTTACCTGGTTTTCTCACAAATTCCCAGAATCGCTCCGCCTCCGTCGTCCATGAGCAGCTGCTGGCCGACTCGACCGCTTGAGAGAAATTATGCCCGCCCCGATAGAACATTTTGAAGGCCTTTTTAATATCAGCCCTCGCCGCCGCTTTAAAGCCGGCTCGACGCATCCCGATCGAATTGAGCCCACGGACATCGTTCGACCCGGCACAGAGCGTGTAGGGCGGGAGATCCGCGCTCAGCGCCGTCAGCCCTTTGATCATGCAAAAATCGCCGATCCGGACGAATTGATGCGCCGCCGCGCCGCCTCCCATGAAAATTCGGTCGCCAACCTCGATCCAGCCTCCGAGCAGCGCCCCGTTGGCGAAAATATTGTGATCTCCGACCTGGCAGTCGTGTCCGACGTGGGAATTCGCCATGAAAAAGTTACTCGTTCCGATCCGAGTGACGTTCCCCGCTTTCGAACCGCGGTGGATCGTGACCTGCTCGCGAATCACGGTGTTCGTGCCGATCTCGACCGAACTCGGCGTCGCTCGATCGAACCCCGTGTCCTGCGGATCGCCGCCCAGAATCGCCGCCGGCCCGATCTGGCAGTTTTCGCCGATCGTGATCGAGTTCAGCAGCTGCGCGTGGCCCGCGATCTCGCATCCGGGACCGACCCTCGCTCCAGCTTCGATAATCGCGAACGGTCCGACGACAACGTCGGGCGCGATTTCAGCTTTCGGGTCGATGACGGCGGTCGGATGAATCATGAGCGATTCGAAACCCGAAATTCGAATTCCGAAATCTGAAATTCGATTTTTTTCAAATCATCCCCATCTCTTTAAAACTAAAATACCCATCCGTAACCTCCGTCGCTGCTCCAATAATAATGTGATCCATCATTTCGATCTCCATCTCGCCACTCGCTCGTTTGAGGCGGCGGGTGACCTCGCGATCGGCAGCGCTCGGGCTTGGATCCCCGGAAGGATGGTTGTGAACGAGGATGAATCCGTAGGCCGAATGGATCAGCGCCTCGCGAAGGATTTCGCGCGGTGAGGCCAGACTTTCGTTGATCGTCCCGCGGGTGACTTCGACAACTTTGATCAACCGGTTTCGAGTATTGAGAAGCACGACGCGAAGCGATTCCTGGCGCAGCGCCCGCATTTCTGGCCCGAGAAGCGCGCAGATTCGCTCTGGCGAATCCAGCTGAGCCGACGCCACACCTTCGTGAGCCAGCCGGTTCCCAAGTTCAAACGCCGCAGCCATTTGCGCGCCCTTCGCGGGCCCAACGCCTTTGCTCGCCGCGAGTTCCTGAACCGTGCAGCGGGCCAACGCCGCGAGCGAGCCGTGTCTTTCCAGCAGCTGCCGGCCGAGCTCGATCGCGTTCACGCCCTTGCTTCCGACACGCAGGAAAATCGCGATCAATTCGGCATCCGTTAGGGATTTTGCCCCTCGCTGGGCCAGCTTTTCGCGAGGGCGCTCGTCGTCAGGCAGATCCTGAATTCGCAAAGACATGCGTAACTCTTTAACTCACAACCGGCACTGCGCGAGCAGATCGTCGAGGAATTCGGTAATCTGGATCAGCCCGTCAGTGTACTTCGAATCGGCGATCCCGATCAAAGTCGCCCGCGCGTCCACCAGCAGCTGCTGGGCAGTTTTAACCGCGTCATCGAGCGCGCCTTCGTAGTCCGCGATGTTCGCCAGAGCCGAAATATCGAACGGCTCCTTCTGCACTAACAAACGCGAAAGTTTCTCCCGCTGCTTGTCCGTCGCTCGCTCTAACAGATTCAGAATCGGCAGCGTCAACTTCCCTTTTTCGAGGTCCGTCCGCAACGTTTTGCCGACCGAATCTTCATCGCCGATCAAATCGAGGCAATCGTCGTAAATCTGATAAGCCGTTCCGAGATTCATCCCGAATTCATTCAGCGCCTCCAGAACCGCCTCACTCGCGCCGTTGACCTGCCCTCCAAGCTCGGCCGCAACCGCGAACAAAGCCGCCGTTTTCATCTCGATGATCCGGAAATAATCCTGCTTACCCAGCTTCAAGTCGAAACGCCGCTGAGTCTGAATTATCTCGCCCTGACAAACCGCCCTCGCGCCCGTCGCGACTTTCCGGGCAATGTCGATCTCGTCAAAATCGGTCGCCAGCAACACCGCGTGGGCCAGGAGCGCGTCGCCTAACAAAACGCTCAGCCCACTCCCCCACTTTGCATTCGCAGTCAAAAGATCGCGGCGTTTCTCAGCTCCATCGATGATGTCGTCGTGGACCAAAGTCGCGATGTGGATCATCTCCAGAATCGTGCCGAGCCGAACGTGATCCTCGCCAATCCGCCCGGTCGCGCCTCCTGCGAGCATCACCAGAGCCGGACGAATCCGCTTGCCGCTCGACCCACAAACGTAAGAAACGTAGCCTTCGACCGCTGGATCGAACGCTTTAACCTGAGTTACAATATTTCTCTCAACCTTCGCGATTTCATCGCGGATGAGGTCAAAAGGGAATTCGCGGAGCTTGGATTTCGTAAGCATGAGCTTGGTGTGTTTTCACCAGAAGTTTACGCCCGCCAAAACGAGCAGGATCTCTTGGATTGTCAACAATTCCGCCAAACAGGAAAAAAACCAGTTTCAACCATCCGCGAAAGCCTGCCGAACGACCTCAGCAGGCGACTGATTCGAATAGAGGATCGATCGAAACCCAGCTGCCTGGCCCTCTTCGATATTTTCCTTCAAATCATCCAGATAAATCGTCCGCGCCGGGTCCAGATCCAGCTTCTCAATCGCATGCGTGTAAATTTCTGGATCCGGCTTCGCACAACCCGCCTCGTGACTGAGCACCCAGCCATCAAACCGGCTGAAAACTGGATATGCCGTAAGAAAATGGTCGGCGTGCAGCTGATTTGTATTCGAAAGCAGAAACAGCGGATGCCCAGCAGCTGCCAACTCGCCAATCCAGTCGGCGATCGGCTCGTTCAGCGTAAAAATCTCCTCCCAGGCACGAACAAATTTTTCCCGCGTACCGCGGTAACCGATCAGCTCGAACGACTGTTTCAAAAACCGATCCACGTCCTTGAAACTCCCCTCAAATTCCTGTTTCGGCGCCTCGATCAACTCCAGCAGCTGCTCGGCCGAGCAATCGCACTCGCTTTCGATCGCTCGCGCGAGCCGCCCGAAATCGAAAAACAAAATCACGTTTCCGACATCAAAAAGGAATGCCGTGTCCGGGTCGAGTTTGTCGGTCATGGAGTCGGGGAATCGTCGAGCTTTGAGGCCAGCCACGCTGGATACGGACCTTCGCCGTAAACCATCTTCGCGAACGCCGCGAATTGCTTTTGCGCAGCGGCTGAGTCACCCGAGGAAGCCAGCAGATCCGCCAGCCGGAACCGATCCGTCGGGTTCGCTTCACCTGAATCAACCCGCGCCTGAAGCCGTTTGATGCTGTCGCCGACCTCGCCCTTGAGCCTCGCGACCTGGTCTTCGTAAAGCTCGATCGCCGCCGGATTCGCCGATTCTTGTGCCAGTGTCAGGACGCAGGGCGAAGCTGGAAAATCCAAATCACCGCCGAGGGTCGAAATCTGATACGAACCCGGCCGAAGCACCCCCTGAAGTTGCCAGGCAAGAACCGCCGATTCGCCTGGATCGACGCTTTCGGGCGCCGTGCCCAAGCTCGTCCAAAGCAACGCCACGTTCGCCCCGTGCAAATCCGGCTGAACCCCGGTGGGTAGGAGCAAACGCTCCTTGGACTCGTTCGTAATCCGCAGTTCCGCAAAAATCGGCGCCCCGGCCCTAACGACCGGCGCGCGGCCCAGATTCACGCGCCACTCGCCGCGCAAATCCTCCTTTTCCGCTTCCTCAACGCGCTCGAAACAGCCGGTCAAAACAAAACCGGCGAGTAGATAAAAAATCGCTCTCATGGTTTCTCGGCAACCTCCACGCCTGGTTTCAGATCGAAAATTCGACGCAAATCGCGCGCCAGCAGCTGCTGATTCGGCTCGCCATCGAGAAACAGCGTTCGAAAACTCGCGCTCGGTGCCAACGCGGCCCAGGCGGCTTCCTGACTTTCCGTCCGAAGAAGCGAAGGCAGCGCGTTTTCACGAAGTTCTTCCAGAACCACCAACTGGGAATTCCCGACAAGCTCAGCCTGATGCTCGGCCCCGTTTATGATGTGAAGAACAACATCATCGGAAACGACTTCGCTTAGCCCACCCAGTTCCGCCCCCGACCGAGTCGTGTAGTCGAGCGCAAACGCGTCCAGCTGCGTAGGCGAAAGCCGCCGATGCTTCCCATTCACGTAAGCCCCTCGATATTCGTCCAGCGCGGAAATCCCGTCACCGTCGTCCTCTCCGGAACCGAGCGCCCACGCGTCACCGATCCTGTCGCCGTTCGCATCCAGCGGAATTTGCAGCGAAATTTTGTCCCCAGCCGCCGTCGCGCCTTTTGCTGGAAGGTCTTCCCAAACGCCGCCGATTTGAACCTGCCCGCGAACCACGCCGCTCGCGGCCCAATCGAACGCAGTCACGATCGCGGTCTGCTCACGCGAAGGATTTGTCGCCAGCGCGATGCTTCGATTTTCTTCCAGCTTAAAAGCCGAATTTCGCTCGAGTTCGAAGGCCAGGTCCGGCCCCGAATCCAGATTCGTATTCTGATATCGTTGGTAAAATCGCGTCCACTGAACCGGGCCAGCGGCAACCTGGACGGGAGCCGGTTCGAGCTTGCGCGCCGCCGGAATTGCGGCCGCTTCGTTCGCGTTGATCGCGATTCCCGGGTGCTGCGAAACCAGATCGAGCACAAAGCGAACGGCCTCGACTTCACCCGGTTCCTTCAACCGGATCGTGAATTTTCGAGTCGCCCCAAACTCGGGCAGCCAAGTTTCGCCGTCGCTCTGGACCGGCTCAATCCAGCCAAGATCGAGCGGCGCGCCCGCGGTGAACTCCCAGGTCAGGCGAACCGGCGTCACGCCGAAACCGCCCGTCAAATCTGGATTCGGAATCGGCTTACTTTCGAAACTTTCGACACCAAAAAACAAAATCCGCGATTCAGTCAGCTGATCCACGTAACGAACGCTGCTGTCCGAAAATCGCAGCGGAGCCAGCACCTGCCGATCGTGTTCGAGCACCGCCGCTCCGCCTTCGACACCGATTTCAATCCTAATCGGCTCGAAAATCTCCCTTGAATTGGGCGGAGTCGCCAAATCGACCACCGCACCTTCCTTTAAAGTGTGATTCAAAACCGTCTCCGTGATTTTCGAGCCCGAAGTCCGGCTAACCGCGATCCCCGCTCGTTCCGCGATCTCTCCGATATCGATCCGGATTTCGCACCGCGGCCGAGCTGGCGGCGAAATGCTTCTCGGGATAAACCGAATCCTGACCGGGGACTCCGACGCCGCCAGGTTCCACCGAAAATCCTCTGACGCGTCGTCGGCAGCCTCCAGTTTCTCCGGATCAATCTGGACATCGACCGACTGGTCAAATTCGGCGGCGACCTCGACTTTTCGCAGCCAGCTCCGCTCCTCTCCCTCGCCGATCGGCGTCGTTTTGAAAGTCGCCTCGGCTTTTCCGCCAACGGTCGCTTGAATCTTCGTCGCGAACATTTCGCGCGGCTGGTCAGCCGATCGCTGAGGCTCGTAAAACCCTGAAGCCGTCACGCTCGCGCGGACTTCACCAACCACCAGATCGATCTTCAGCTCGCCGCCTCGAACCGGCACAAAATCCGCCCAAGCCGCCTGCCCCCAAAAAACAAGAGCAGCAGCGAAAGCAAAAAGAGACTTCCAAGGCGGAAACATCCTTAAAAGTGGACTCCAACGCCTTCAGATCAACGATTTTCCGCTCGATTCACTCGATCCGCTCCAAATCCCAGAAAAACCATTGTCTTTGGTCAGCCT
>JBLHKS010000130.1:0-20315 GCA_047620505.1 Verrucomicrobiales bacterium
GGCGGCTGGAAGCCACCGCTACAAAGGCCGCTCAGCTCAATGAGGCCGAAGCATTCGTGCCTATTCGTGTTCATTCGTGAAAATTCGTGTTAGAAAAATCATCTCATCATCAACTTGGTTTGCTCTGTATCGGCATCCTGATAAACCATTTTTGGGAGTCATTCAGGAATCGAGCACCGATCGCTTGGGTTGATTATTTTTAACACGAATGGGCACGAATTTTCACGAATAAACACGAATGTTTCGACGACAGTGAGTTGGGCAACAAACCCGGAAGCGCATTCCTGCGACTGTGAGAAGTGCGAGCGAAATCGGGCGGCAGGTAGTTGCCGGTGGCGGGCTCACTTTCTTGAATTAAGATTACACCCAAATGACCGCTCAGCTGGCTCCAGTCCCATTCATTTCGATCGAAGAATATCTCGACGGTGAGGAAGAATCCGAGATTCGCCACGAGTACGCGAATGGCGAAGTCAGGGCGATGGCGGGCGCAACGGAAGAGCATGAGCTGGTTGTTCTGGCAATCGCGGCGGAACTTCGAAGCCATCTGAAAGGCAAACCCTGCAAAGTGACGGCTAGCAATCTGAAGCTGAAGATCGAGCTGAACCACGCCGATCTTTTTTACTACCCGGATGCGATGGTTTGGGGCGATTCGGACGACAACGAGCGCCTTTACAAGACGCGTCCCAAAGTGCTCGTCGAGGTGATGAGCCGATACAAAACGGACCACCTGGAGAAGCTGTTCGTCTACCAGCAGATCGGTTCGCTTGAGGAGTATCTCATCGTCGATCAGGATTTCTCAGATCCGAAGGCTTGGATCTACCGGCGCGCGACGAATTGGGATCAGGAACTCATCAAACCCGGTGGGCTGATTGAGTTGCCTTCGATCGGGTTTTCGATCGCGCTAGACGGGCTTTTCGAGATCTGAGCCGGACGTGTTGGAGCTTGAAAATGCGATGGCCGCCCAATTTCAATCGACACGCTGGAGTCTGATCCGTCAGGCGGCCGATCCGGAAAACAGCAGCCTCCGCGAGCGCGCGTGGAGCGAGTTTGACGATCTCTATCGCCGGCCGCTCTTCGCCTTCATTCGGCGCTGGGGCTGGCGCGAGCCGGAAGCCGAAGATCTGCTCCAGGGTTTCCTCGCGAAGCTCGCCAATCGAGATTGGCTCGCGGACGCCGACGAGGAACGCGGAAAAATGCGGACGTTTCTTCTGAATCGGCTCAAGGCGCATTTGCTCGACGCGCGGAAACACGATGCGGCTCAGAAACGCGGCGGTGGAGTCGAGCAGATTTCGGTCGACGATTCATCGGCGGCGGCCGAGCAGCTGCTGGCGGAGGAGCCCGATACCCGGGTCTTCGATCGCGAGTGGGCGCAGGCGCTTTTCGATCGGGTTCTGGCCGGGCTTCAGTCGATCGCGGAGGCCGCGGGCAACGGCGAGGTCTGTCGTCTTTTGCGCGCGCAGCTGACGGAAGATTCGCCCGAACGCCTGCGGGAAGTCGCGGCGCGGCTCGGGCGGACGGAAGGCTCGGTCCGGATGGCGCTACAGCGGATGCGCGATCAATTTCGGAGCCGGATGCGGGCGGAAGTCGCCGAAACGCTGCTGCCCGGCGAGCCCGCGGAAAGCGTCAAAGCGGAGCTGGAATATCTCGCGAGCGTGCTTCGGGGCTGACGCTTGGAACTGAACACCCAGGATCCCGAAGTTGTGATCCTGGGGCAATCCAAATTCGTTGTCGTCGAATCGGCAACGAAATCCTGAGCCAGCAGCTGCTGGGCTTACGCAGCTTGCGCCCCGTTTGCTCGGAGCTGTCGCTTCAACTGGCCGAAACTGATCAGGCGCCGGGCTTTCTCGTCCCAAAGCCGATAAGACATCGATTTCAGGCTACCGAAAAGCGTTAGCGGCTTAACTTCGTGAAACATCGGATGGGACCGATGACAGCGCTCCAGATTGTAATTTGGAACGCGCGGGCTGAGATGATGAATGTGGTGAAAGCCGATATTGCCGGAAAACCACTGGAGGATTCTAGGCAGTTTGTAGAACGAGCTGCCTTCAAGCGCGGCAGTGGCGTAGTCCCAGTCGTCACGCTCCCAGTAGGTTTCTTCGTACTGATGCTGGACGTAGAAAAGCCAGATTCCTCCACATCCCGCAATGGCTAAGACGCCGAGTTGAATGATGACGTAGGGCCAAAGTCCGAAGATCGCGATGAGGCCGGCAACCATCCCGGCGAGGACCACGTTGACAACCAGGACTGCGATCACTTCGCGGCGTTTGGCTTTCAAATTGGGAATCCTCTCATAAACGAGGAACAGGTAGAGTGGTGCGATCACGAAGAGGACGATCGGGTTGCGCACGAGGCGATAGGCGATGCGCTTGAAACGTGAGGCTTCGAGATATTCTTGTACCGTCAGGGTCCAGATGTCGCCGATTCCGCGCTTGTCGAGATGGCCGCTGGAGGCGTGGTGGATCGAGTGTTCCCAACGCCAATGATGATAACAGGTAAATGTGAGGGTACCCGTGATGCAGCCCCAGATGTCGTTGACTCGGCGCGATTTGAAGAAGGAGCCGTGCCCGCAATCGTGGAAAATGATGAACATGCGGACGAGCATCGCGCCGGTGACGGCGATTAGCGGGACGGTCAGCCACCAGGAGATCGAGACGGCGAAATACATTAGAATCCAAAGGCCGATGTAGGAGCCGACGGTATTGACAATCTGCCAACTTGCGCGAGCAACGCTTGGTTTCGTGTGCTCGGCAACGATCGCTTTCCAATCGTGATTGGACGATTTTTTGGGTGATTCGTTAGTCATGAGTTTGGAGTTTTGTTTTCAAAATCTGGTTAGCGACGATTGCGGCTGCGATTGCGACCTCCGCCGCCCGAGCCACCGAAGCGACTGCGTTGCTGGCCTCCGCCGCGTCTGCCTCCGGAATTCTTCTGAGCGACCGGGTTGTCGTTTTTGAAGGATTCTTCGCAGTGAAAATCGTGATCGAGATCGGTGGGCACCTTCTTGCCTAACAGACGTTCGATGTCACGCAGTTGAGCGCGCTCTTCGCTGCTGCAGAAGGAAATGGCATCGCCTTCACAGCCCGCCCGCGCCGTCCGTCCGATCCGATGAACGTAAGTTTCGGCTTCGACCGGTAGATCGTAATTGATCACGTGAGTGATGTTGTCGATGTCGATTCCGCGCGCAGCAACGTCGGTAGCGACAAGCACTTGAAACGAACCGCGTTTGAATCCGTCAAGCGCTCGTGTCCGCGCGCCCTGGCTCTTGTTTCCGTGAATCGCGGCTCCGTAGATGCCTGCTTTATCAAGCTTCTCGACGACGCGATTGGCGACGTGCTTCATTTGGGTAAACACGATCGCTTTGCCGATTTCGCCGCTCTTCAAAAGCGAGGCGAGCAGCGCGTCCTTGTTTCCTTTGCCAACGAACATCACCTTCTGAACGATGCACTCAACAGCTGGCTTGTCGGGCGTGATCGTGACTCGAGCCGGGTTGCGGAGCATCGACTCGGCGAGGTCTTTCATGCTGTTCGGCATCGTCGCGGAGAAGAACATCGTCTGCCGCTTTGATGGGAGTTTTGCCAGCACTTTGCGGATCGCCGGGATGAATCCCATGTCCAACATCCGGTCGACTTCATCGAGGATGAAGACCTCAACTTCGTTTAGTCGGATGTAACCCTGCTCCATCAAATCGATCAATCGACCTGGCGTCGCGACGAGAATGTCGACTCCGCGGTTGAGGGCGTTGGTTTGGCGAAACTGGCTTACGCCGCCGAAGATGACCGTGTGGGTCTGCTTCAGGAATCGGCTGTAGGCCTGGATGCTTTCGCCAATCTGCGCGGCGAGTTCTCGAGTTGGCGCGAGGATCAGCGCACGCGGCTGGCCCTTTTTCGGCCGAAACGAATCTTCGTTCAGGCGTTGCAGCAGCGGAAGAGTGAAAGCAGCGGTCTTGCCGGTGCCGGTCTGGGCGCTGCCGAGGAGATCGCGGCCGTCCAGCAGCTGCTGGATGCACTGCTCCTGAATTGGGGTCGGAGTTTCGTAACCCTCGTTCGCGAGAGCTCTCTGAATCTCAGGCATCAAAAGGCCGAAGGCACCTTGTGGAGTGCCTGACTTAGAATTCTGGGCAGAATCGTTCGTTCGCGCGGTTGGCGCGTCTGTTGTGTTTTGCATTAACTTATTAACAAAGGTCCGGGGTGTTACAGATCTCTACCCGCCGGACGCATGGAAAAGAAAGGACTGCGGGTTACCGCAGCGTGGCGCGTGCCACTTTTGAATTACCTTCAAATCGCACGCAACGCGCGGAGTCATTGTTGAGTCCGCGCTGATGGGGACCGACTAAGGTCGAGTTCGGAAGAAGCACAAATGTTTCTGCCTCGCCCGATGATGCCATGGGGATTTCGTCCGTCAGGCTGATCCGTATCGAAGAAAACTCTTGGCTTCGAAGCGGCTGGGGCCAGGATTTCCAAATGAGAGTCGCCTGCATGACTCTCGTGTTGTGATGAATCCGGAACACGACCTCATCCGCTACGCCTGGCCTGATTCGGGTTCCTTTTGGCAATGGAGCCGCGATGCCGACGCCGTGAACTGGCACGACGGCTCGACCCTCGCACTTTACCAGGAAATCGAGTCTGTCCTCCGTCGACTCCAACCAAATGGCTGGCCGCCGTTTGAGCAGCTGCTCCTGCTGATCGCCGCAAGCCGCCGAAGCTGGAATGGCGATGGGGCGCGCAGTCTCTCCGGATATCTCGAGGTGATGGAACTGCTTGGCTGGGACGCAAGCACGTTTCAGCCGCTTCGAATAAAGATGTTCGATGCGCTCGCAAAAGCGCACGCCCTCGCGGCTAACGCTGGTTTTGAGCCAGGAACGGCTGGGATCATTTCAGAGATGGCTTTCGCGCAAAATCGAGAAGGAGCCGACGCCGAAACTGCGGGAGCGCTCTTGAGTCTTTTTCGAAATGGCACGGCGGCCGTCTACCTCAGGCAAAAGTCGATGGTCGCCCAACCAGGGGCCGTTCCTGTTCAACTCTCCCACTCAGTATGGCAGACTTTCAGCGGTGTTGTCGGTTCCTGCGAACGTCTCGATCCGAACGCCAATCTCAGTCTGTTTCGCGAGACAGGCCTGCCCGATCTTCCTTTCCCGGCGAACATCGACGACCTTCCGGTGGTCGAGCGGATTCGCGCTCTCGTGAAGGCGCTTGTCGAAAGCGATGAGCACGAGCTTGCCGGCATGGCGCGGATCGCGCGAAATCTTAGCGCCGTGGTCAGCCTGCCGCGTCCGGTCAGCGATCAAGACGACATGCCGCTCGGCGGCTACAGCGATGTCGCCAATCGTGGATCGTTGGATCGTTTGTTAGTCACCGAACTCGCGCAGGATCCTGACATCCTCGCCGTTCGCGTCGCGCTGAACGAAGCGCTCTATCTTCGCCGCGAATCGCCGCCGCGACAGCCCTCTCGACGGCGTGCGATCTTCATCGATACAGGAATCCGGATGTGGGGCCTGCCGCGCGTGTTCGCCCACAGCCTCGCGCTTGCCTTTGCGATGCAGAGCGATCGCGATGCCGTCATCGAGATTTTTACCGAGCAGGGACCGGCAATGCTTGATTCGATCGACGGTCTGACTCGCTTGCTGAGCCAGCTGAGCCCGGCATCGCGACCCGAAGTCGAGTTCGAGGAGTTTCTCAAGACTTTCGCCAACGAAGAGGCCGATTGCATTCTCATCACGACTCCAGCCGTCTGTCGGGATCGCGATTTTCAGCAGCTACTTTCGAAAAATCACGAAACCGAGTTTTTCATCGCCGCTGTCGATCGCGACGGCCGTTACGAGCTCACAGCCCGCAACGTCAGCGGCCAGCGCCTGCTCCAGAATACTCAGCTTGATCTCGACCAACTGCTCGGCATGTCCGCGGACTCAGACCAGCAGCTGCTGCGGGATCGAGCCGCCTGGCTACCCACGATTCTACGCCAGAAAGCGTTCCCACTTCGCCTCGCCGCGAACATTCCGATCAAGAAAACGATTTACCATGAAGAAGTCGGTCTTGTCGGGCACAGCAAAGACGGAATGATCCTTCAATGGCAGGACGCTGATCGCGGAGCGAAGCTCATCTCGGATTCCATTCCGCGCGGAATCGTGACCTGGAGCGAGATCGAAGCTGAAAGCCAAACCGCGTGGTTTTTTCTACCTCGTGCGGACGGCACGGCGATTCTCTTGACCGCCGATCTTGAATCAGGGGGAGTCCATGAAATTCGCCTCGATCACGGATTGGAAATCGTTCGCCACGTCTGTCGAATCGGCCAGATTCTGGTTCTGTTAGGCGATTCCCGCGCGACTGGCCATCAATTGCGCACCGGCGAACGTTTGCACGTCCGAGATCTTGGGCGAATCACAAATCGGTCGGAGAGATTCATCAAAATCGACCACATCTGGCAGGCAATCACAGTTGGAGTCAGCGGGTTGGAACTCGAAGAGCTGCCCGGCAAATTGGCGATTGCGCGCGTCTGGGAAAACCCGGACTTCCCGGCTCCGCTCGTGCTGACGCAGGACCTGATGATCGCGTGCCTGACCGATCCGATCGAGGAATTGAGCCCGCGGCTCGATGCTAGATTTGCCGGTTTTGAGGGGATTTCGTCGGATCGAAACCGGCTCTTCGTCTGGTCCTCGACCAGAGAAGGATTGCCGAAGTGCCGTCACTTCGTCGACGTGAAAAACCGCTCGGTTTTCAACTGCCCATCGAGTTCGCCTCAACAACTTGAACCATACGCGACGCAGGTTCTCGCAAAAACACCTTCGATTCGCAAACGCTTCAAAATTGCCGCGATTTCAGAGGATGGTGAATTGAAATTGGTGAGAGGAAGAAACAAAGTGATCACCCTGACAAGCATCCAATCCAGTTTGCCGAGACTGGAATGGATGACGGGCGGCTCGTTGCTTCCGGACCGGAATTTGAGCACGTTTGAAGTCGTCGAATCACTCGCAGGATCACGCTTCGGATTAAAGAAAGCCCAGTGGCCGGACGGAAGCTCCGCCTGGCTCGATCAACGCGGTTTGCTCCATTTGAAAAGCTCAGACAAATCAATTCCGGAGGTCTCGATCATCTTGAAAAATGGGCCGACTTCAGCGTGGGCGTCGACTGGCGAAATGACCGGTTCTGACTACTTCATCGATGAAGCCCAAGCCGTTGAGCCGGAGATTATTTTTGGTTACGTCAGGAAATTTGCTGATCAAATTCGGCTCCATCGCGAGCAACCCGAACCCGCCGGCGTCCATGCTTGAATTCCGAATCAGCCTGACCCACAGCCCGCCTCGAAGCCCTCGACGCCAGATTTCAGCGTGGATTTTGCCTGGCGGCGATGTGGAATCCTGGGTTCGCACGCTTTGCGTAAGCGGACTTCCAAACCTTGAAGCTCAGCCGCTCTTCGTCTTACCCGAATCGCGTTCATCGTCAGCAGCTGCTGGGTTGTTCGTTCCTCACGACTCGATCGAAATCCGACCACCAGCTCGAGCTCTCGGTTACGCGCTCGAAGGAAATCGAATCTTCATTCCAGTCGAAAGTCAACTCCGCTACCCGCTGACCGAAGCCGAGTTCGCAAGCCACTTCCTTCACGACTACGTCGTTTTCCATCCGGCAATCGGCCTGGTCGGTTTCGACGCATCAGACGCCCTGACACTACCAGAATTGCTCGCTCGACCGAAGTCCGGAACCGCCCTCTGGAATCGCGCTCACGTCGGCCTTCCGCCCGAGCCTGACAAGATCATAATTTCGGTCATCGGTCCGCCGACCGACGTCATCGCCGAATCGCAGGACGACATCGGCTCAAAACCTCAAGACCAACTTCCGGGTTACGCTGGCGAGCCTAAGGACAGCGTCTTTCGAGCCGGCCAGCGCAAGATCCTGAACTCGATCCGCAACTTCGCCGACCGCGCGCCCGAGGGAAAAACTTCGGGGCCAACCTGGGTCGACAAACTCGGAGGTTGGGCCCGATCGAAGCTCGAAAAACTCCGCGATCGTCAGCAGCGCGAAGTCGATCGGCTGCTGAGTTTGTTGGAAACCAATCCGGACGAAGGCCTCCGTTTCGCGCTTCCGATCGGCGGAGCCGACGGCGGTCGAGGACTCGCGGATCCCGGCGCAAATCTCGATCGGCACGACGTCGATTTCAGGCTCGGCGAACTCGGAGGGGGCAGGCCAATTTCGCCGTGGATTCTCGATCACCAGCAACTCGCGCGTCTCCAAAAAAGCTATCGCGAAGCCGCGAATCGCGAGCTCAATCTCGGCCGCTATCGGCGAGCGGCTTATATTTTCGGCCAGCTCCTCGCCGACTTCGATTCCGCCGCGAACGCTCTTGAGCAAGGCGGTTTTTTCCGAGAGGCAGCCGCGCTTTATCAGAAGCACCTCGGTAACGACCGGGCCGCAGCCGAGTGCCTGCGGAAAGGCGGCTTATTTGAGGAGGCAGTTCGAGTTTACGAATCTTTCGAGGACTTCGAAACGGTAGGCGATCTCTACGCTGAACTTGACCGCGATGCGGATGCGAAAGCCGCCTGGGAGCGCGCAGTCGATCAGCATCTCGCTTCAAACCAGCCTCTCCCAGCCCAGCAGCTGCTGGAGACGAAACTTCGAGATCCGCGGCGCGCGCTTCTGATTTTGCTCGCCGCCTGGCGCGAATCGGGCCCGCGAGCGGCGGCGGCGCTTCGCGAATCTTTCCATCTTCGGACTCGTTACGGCTGGCACGCGGAATCGGCCAAAGCGATCGAGGAACTCCGCGATGGAGAGCCAAATTTTGCGGCTACCGAAGTCCTCTGCGATGTCGCCAGATTCTACCCCGAACCTGCGATCTCAGAAGCCGCCGCCGATTCGGCTCGCGTCCTCGCCGGGCTTCAGATCCAGAAATCGCCAAGCGCTAACCAGATTCTCCGCTTGATCCGATCGCTGGAACCCGATGATCTGCTTCTCGAACGCGACACGCGGCGTTTTGCGAAAAAGCTCGGCGAGACCCCGCTCAGCGAACTCCCGCCATCGCCGGACGCGACGAGCGTTACGATCACTCTACGGCGAAGAACTAAATTCGAGTCCGGATTTCGCGCACAGGCCGCAGTCGCGGTCCCGAATGGATTGGTTGTCGGCGGGCGAACAAAAAATGAACAGTTTTTTTACCTTTCAGGCCTAAAAGACTTGTCGGGATCCGCCACTGGAGGAGCCCGCTGGAAATGGTTGGAACTGATTTCTAAGCCAGATTCCACAATCGTTTTGGCAGCGGCGAACGTCCATTTTCCTCCTGTCGCGCTCACAACTCCTGATAAATTGGCTCGAGTAGCCCTTGGTCCAGTCAATGCAGGTGATGTGGGCGTCGCCTTCAATCGAAAAAGCGGGGATGAGTGGCGGCTCGCGGTGAAAGACCAGGAAATAGTTCTGCAAATGTCAGGGCAAGACGGCGAGTTGCGCGCAACTCACCATTTCACCAGTTTTCCGCCCGGAATTGATTCGTTAGATATCATTAAAAGCCAGAAAGGACTTCAGCCGATGGCCGTCATCGGAGACGCTGTTTTCATGGCGTTCGGGAACGCCGTCGCGCGTTTTGATGGAGTTCGATTTCAGTGGTTGAACCTGCCATCGCCAGTTCGAAGGCTGGTCGCCGCAAATTCGCCGCAACCGCGGCTTTTGATCGGAATGGAAAACGGAGCGGGCATCGCACGGCTGGAGCGAGGCTGGAGAGATGTCGAGTTTTTTGAGAGCGCGGCTGAAAATCCCTTCCTGATTTTTACCCACGCCGGATTCCTCATTTCGGTCACGCAGCATAAAATTCGGGTGTTTTCAGACGACTGTCATCGCGTCGAAATCCGCGGATCGATCGATTATCCGTCGGTTCCAATCGCGCTTCTCCCTGGCGAAGGTCCGGCCGAGTTTCGGCTGATCACGGAGAAGGAACGCGTCGAATTTGAGCTGAAATAATTCGGAAGCGCACGCCTACTTTGATCGACCCTCGGCCTGCAGATTCGCCCTGACACGATCCTTCATTTCGGCGGGCATTGGATTCTGTTCTGCGAACTCAGCCACGTTTTGACGGTGCTGCGTCCTTCGAACTTTTCCCAACCCCGCCAAGCGGCCATGAGCGTTTCCTGAACGAGATCTTCGACTGCGTGGTGGTTGTTGGTTCGATAGAACGCGTAACCATGAAGGTGATCGCCAAATTCATCGAGCCACTGATCGGGATCGGGCGGGGATTCTGGCTTTGAGGGGGGCGTCGGCATGGTTCTCCGGAATTGGAGAACGATCGAAGCGGCCAGGTGATTGCACGCGGCTCAAAAATCGTCCGGCAGCTCGATCTCGTCGGCGTCGTGGAGCAGTTCGGCGAGGATCGGCACGTCCAGCAGCTGCTGGAGGACGATGCGATTGCTGATCGAGGCCGCGTCGCGCTCTTCGGCGACCTGGTTGAGAATCAGGCCAGCGCATTTGAGGCCACGAGCTTCGATCTGGCGCACGGTCAGGATCGTGTGGTTCAGCGCGCCGAGTTTGTTGTCGATCACGACGATCACGGGAAAGCCGAGCGCCACAGCGAGGTCCGCCATGGTAAGCTTGCCGGTCAGGGGGACTTCCCAACCACCTGCGCCTTCGACGATCAATCGTTCGGCGCGAGTCGCGAGTTGACGACCGCGCTCGACCAACGCATCGAAATCGACTTCTCGGTTTTCGATCATCGCGGCGGCGAGCGGTGCGGCGGGCGACTGGAGCCAGAGCGGATTGATTTCGTCGATCGTCAGGTCGTCGCGATCGCAAGCTTCGTGCAAGTCGAGGACGTCGTCGCGATCCCCGCAGCAGGCCGGTTTGTAGGCGATCACGGAGCGACCGGCCTCGCGTAAGGCTTTGAGGATCAGGCAGGAGACGTAGGTTTTGCCGACGCCGGTGTCGGTTCCTGTAACGAAATAGTTCATCCGATTTGCGCGATCAAAGCGGTGGCGATTCGATCAGAGGCGGCGTTGATGAAATTCTCGTCGCGGCCTTCCATGAGGAGTCGGATCATCGGCTCGGTGCCCGAGTAACGAAGCAGGACTCGGCCTTGATCGCCGAGTTCGCGCTCAGTTTCGGCGATTAGTTTCTGCGCCTCGGCGAGTTCTTCCAGCGGCGGTTTGGATTTGACCGTGAGGTAGCGCTTGGCTTGCGGAAACTTCGAGAGACACTTCCGAAGCTCGATCAGCGGCTTATTTTCGGCGGCCATGATCTGGAGAATCTGGATCGCGCCGAGCATCCCGTCGCCAGTCGTGGAGTGCTTGAGAAAAATCAGGTGTCCGCTTTGCTCGCCGCCGATTTCGAGGCCGAGTTCGCGCATTTTTTCGACGACGTAGCGGTCGCCTACGGCTGTCCGAACGACCTCGCCTCCGAGGTTGGCGAGCGTTTCGTTCAGGCCGAAATTCGACATCACCGTGGCCACGATCGAGTTGTTCGTCAGCTCGCCGCGTTTGGCGAGGTGCGTCGCGGTGATCGCCAGAAGCTCGTCTCCATCGAGCGCGCTGCCGGTTTCATCGCAGAGCACAATTCGGTCAGCATCGCCGTCGAGACAGACTCCAACCGCAGCGTCAGATTCTTTGACGAGACGGCCGATCGTGTCCGGCTCAGTTGCTCCACAGTCCAGATTGATGTTTAGCCCGCTCGGTTCCACGAAGCTGGCGGTGACGTCGGCGCCGAAGTGAGCGAGGATCGCCTGCGAAGTTTGGAAAGCAGCCCCGTTAGCCGCGTCGAGCGCGATTTTCACGCCGCTGAGGAATTTCGCATCCGTGTTGGCGCTGGCCACGACTTGATGGACGTAGAGAGCTTGCGCGTCGTCGAGATTCGCAATCCGACCGATCTTGGCAGGGACCGCGCGAGCGTCGTCGTCGATCCGAGCGGAACCCAGCAGCTGCTGTTCGATTCCGAGTTCGGTTTCGTCGCTGAGTTTGAATCCGTCGGCACCGAAAAACTTGATTCCGTTGTCGTGAAACGGGTTGTGCGATGCGGAAATCACGACGCCGGCCGTGGCACCGAGTTCCTTCGTCAACCAAGCGACCGCAGGAGTCGGGATCACGCCAGCGAGCCTGACATCGACACCAACCGAGGCCATCCCGGCTGCGAGCGCGGACTCGAGCATCGAGCCACTGGCGCGGGTGTCACGACCGATCACGCAGACGGGCCAGTCGCCGTCGCCGTTCTGGCGAAGAAGCGTGAGCGCCGCTGCCTGGCCGAGACGGAGGGCGGTTTCCGGGGTGAGCGGCTCGATGTTGGCCAAGCCACGAATGCCGTCGGTGCCGAAAAATTGGCGTTTGGGCTCGCGGGCAACTTGGTTAGCTTCCTCGGTCTCCAAGTTTGGCGTAGTCATCAGATTGTAGGCATCAGGCGAAGGCGGGTTGAAATCATCAAATTTCTTCACGAAAACCATATTTAGGCGGACCGACACATGTGGCGCCATTTAATTTTCTATTTCATCCGACCGAGGCAGGAAACGACCCATGCAAACCCAATTGGAGCCGCGACCGAAATTGCGATAACTAAAATCCATTCAATGATACGATCATCGTGGCCAGCAACCAAATGGATCTGGAAAAATACCACCACAAACAGTGAAACGTACGTCACTCTTCTTTTCCCGCCAAAAATCGAGAGGAGAAGTGTAGCCGAGATCAGCGTCAGGAGATAGGCACCTCCCGCACCCAATCCCGCATTGAAGACAAACAGAGACCCGGCGGTTCCGAAAAACAATGCGGTTAGGGCCAGCCCGAGCGAAAGGCCTTTCCTTGGTTCTGTCTTCCCGGTTTGCGCCATTAAAACCTATACGCCTGCCGGAACGAAAACGTAGCAGGGCTGGCAAAACTCGCCGCAGAGAATCCACGACGGTTCTTCGATCAACAACTGCGGGACGTGAGCCAGAAAAGCCGGAGCTTCGATGGGAGTCCGAATCATCGACATGCTGCCGGCGGCTTCGGTCGGCGCGCCGTTGTCGACGGGAGGTTTCCAGTTCGTCTTGACTGGCTCGACCTGCTGTTTAATCACCGCCCAGATCGCGACCGCGATCAGGAGGGATCCGATCTTCGCTTTCCAATCCGATAGAATCGAGTTCTTCAGGGCCGTCGGGATCGTCGTCAGGCGGGATTTCATCAGGGAGCAGAAGTTCGTAAAGTTTGTCGCGAAAGGCCTCATCAGACAGGTCCTGTTCGAGGACTCCGTCGTAAGCCAAGGACAGATTACCCGTTTCTTCAGAAACTACAATCGCGACTGCATCAGATTCTTCGGTGATGCCCATTCCGGCGCGATGACGGAGGCCGACGCTGCGATCCGCAAGCTCGCGTTGCGAAACTGGAAATACGCAGCCGGCTCCTTCGATGCGCTCGTCGCCGATCCGCATGATGACGCCGCCGTCGTGAAGCGCTCCCTTGGGCTGGAAGATCGCCATCACGATTTCGAGCGACAGGCGACAATCGAGCGGGACGCCGGTTTCGAGGAAGGGCTTGAGGGAGATTCCGCGTTCGATCGCGATCAGCGCGCCGAAACGCTTCTTTGCAAGTCGACTGGAGATTTCAACGAGGTCGTCCGCCAACTCGCGGCGTTGCTCGGCGCTGAAAGTGAAGAATCGGTGACTGCCGAGTTCAGCGAGGCCGCGCCGCAGTTCCGGCTGGAAAATGACGACGAGACCGAGGGCAAGGAAGAGCGAGATCCCCTTCAAAAGCCAGCTGATGACCTGAAGATTAAGGAAGCCTGAGATGAGTGTCAGGAAAATGACGACGAGGGCGAGGCCGGTCAGGATTCGAGCGGCGCGCGTGCCTTTGAAGTAGCGATAAAGGCAGTAGACGAAGATGGCGAGGATCAGAATTTCGACTGCGTCGCGCCAGTGATTTGAGGCGAATTCTCCGAGATTCTGAAATACTTCCACGCCTTAACATGCGAGCACCAATCGCTGGCCGCAATCAAATCCTGTGTTTGAGAATCGCTTCGATCGTTTTTAGGGCCTCGACGTTCGGCCGGACGTCGTGAACTCGATGGATTCGAGCGCCGGCACCGCGGGCGTAGGCGGTGGTCGCGACGGTAGGCCAGAGGCGGTCGCCGACCTCCGCGCCGAGGAGTTTGCCGAACATCGATTTGCGCGAAATTCCGGCGAGCAGCGGCCTATTCTCAATGCTGAGCCGGTCAAGCGCGGCCAGCAGCTGCAGGTTGTGATCGAGCGTCTTGCCGAAGCCGAAACCTGGATCGAAAACGACCTGGTCCGGGTCAATCCCGGCGGAGCGGGCGAAATCCAGCTGAGCCTGGAAAAACTCGCGGACTTCGTGGACAATATCGGCGTAAACTGGATCCGCCTGCATCGTTCTCGGCTCGCCTTTCATGTGCATCACGACGACTCCAGCGCCGAACTCCGCAGCGACGTTGGCGATGTCAGGCTCAGCTCGCAGGCCGGAGATGTCGTTGATGATGTGAGCGCCGAGGATGCACGCCTGACGGGCGACCTCAGCCTTCGTAGTGTCGATCGAAATCAAGAATCCGCGCTCAGCAGCTGCTGGGGCGAGGCGCTCGATCACAGGCAAGACTCGGGCGGATTCAGCTTCGGCGTTAACCGGTTCGGCACCTGGGCGGGTGGACTCGCCGCCGATGTCGATAATTTCGGCTCCCTCCTCGACCATCGACAACGCCCGCTCGACGGCTCGATCGGGATCGATGAACTCGCCGCCGTCGGAAAACGAATCCGGCGTCGTGTTGAGAATTCCCATGACCCGGCCGCGGTCGGCAAGGTCAAGGCGGTGGTCGCGGCAACGCCAGATCATGAGTCGGATTCGCCGTTGAACCTGGTTAGATCCGGCGGATCGAATGCGATCGCGATGAGGGTGTCTCCAGGCTGAATTTCTCCGAGTTCAGAGCGTTCTTGTTCGTTCTGGCGAGCATTCAGGAAAATTTCCGCGCCCCGCTTCACACCGATCAGAATCGAGGGGTTGCCTTTGCATCGATTGTTGGCAAAAACGATCGACGCATCGCAGAACGACAGTCCGTGGAAGACTTCGGGCAGCTCTTCGATCATGTAAATTTCGTTAGTCGCATCTGAATATGTCAGGAGGCGATTGTAGACCTCGCTCAAACCCGGATGGAGCGAGCTTTGCGCGAGAATCCCGAGTCCGAAATCGTGCGCGCAGACCACTTCGTGAACGCCGGCATCGCGAAGGTGCGCGATGCGTCGATGATCAAGCGCTTCGGCGACGATGTGGGGCGGATCGATCTCGTCGTCGTTGCAGAGTCGTCGAATCGCGAGGGCGATGAGAGCTGAGTTGCCGTCTGGATCTTCTGCGTGAAATTCTTCATCGGCGATGATCACGACGGCCCGCGCTTTGTGTGCGTTGCAGACGCGAAGGACGTCGTGGAGGGACGGATCGCTGTTGATGAAAGTCACGTTTTCGTAAGCGATCCGCCCACGATATTGGGCTTCGTTCACTTTTTGATTGGCGATGATGACGATCTCGGAATCGGGCGCGCCTTGTTCGGAGTGGAGTTCAGAAACGATGCGGTCAGCTCGATCATTCCAGTTACAAATGGCGATGTGTTGGCTCATGTGTTCGGGCAGGTTAATTTCCATGCTTTGTTTTACAAAATAAGACGCGATTCCGCCGGTCAGGGTCGCGACGAGGACGATTCCGACAACGAAGACGGCCACGGCGATGAATTTTCCAAGGGCGGTTTGCGGTTCGTAGTCGGCGAAGCCGGTGAAAAAGTAGACGAGGATTTTCCAGAAATCTTGACCGGCTTCCTCGGAGAGCCCGTGATTTTCTGACCACATGAAGAGGGCCGTCATCAGCAGGATGAAAGCGATGAAGCAGGCGATGAGGATGCCGATCTGCTTACCCTTCAGCATCCAGCGGTGCCACCACACTTTCGAGCGGAGTCGTCTTTTCAGGGCGCCACGATTTGCCATTTCTAGATAGATTTCTCCAGGCTGTCAGTTTCCGCGAGCAATTTTGAGAGCGCTTTTCGATAGGGCGAGGCGATCGCGAGTTCTTCGATCTCGGCGAGGTTGAAACCGCGGCTTCCAGGCGCTTCGGCGGGGGTGCCCGGGTAGACGTTGAGGCTGACGCGGTAGCGCGTGATCGAGTATTTTGTCGCCAGCAGCAGCTGACGTCCGTTGAGAGAAATCCGCTCGATCGGCGGGAGTTTCCAGAGACCGGCGCGTCGGCTGCCTTTTTCCTGACAAAGCCAGATTTGATCGCGTTCGCGGACAAAGAGAGCGAATTCTTCGACGGCTTCGATCTGCGCTCCGGCCTTCTTTTTGGGTAGGCGCTCGGGATCCTGACAAGCGCAGAATTTCGCGACTGGGCAGGTCGTGCAAGCGGGTTTCCGCGGCGCGCAGATCCGCTGGCCGAGTTCCATGATTGCAGAGTTGAACGTTCGCGCGTTTTCTGGATCGACTAAGCAGCCTGACCAGCTGGTGAGCTGCTTTTTTCCGGCGGTTGAATCGACTTCGGTGTGAAAATCGAAGAGCCGGGCGAGCACGCGCGCGACGTTCGCGTCGACCATCGGAGCGGCTTGATTGTAGGCGAAGCTGGTGACCGCACCGGCTGTGTACTCGCCGACTCCGGGCAGCGCGAGAATCGCGTCGTGGGATTTCGGGAAGAGTCCGCCGAAATCGTCGACCACGGCCCTGGCTGCCTTCTGGAGATTTCGCGCGCGCCGGTAGTAGCCGAGGCCTTCCCAGGCCTTGAGGATTTCGTCTTCGCCGGCCGCGGCGAGGGTCCTGACGTCTGGAAATTTCGCGAGCCAGTTCTCGAAGTAGCCGCGTCCCAGCACAGTGGCGATCTGAGTCTGCTGGAGCATGATTTCAGAAACCAAAATCGCATACGGATCGACCGTCCGTCGCCAGGGATAGTCCTTGCCGACACCGTCGAACCAGTCTGCGAGCGCTTCGCGAACCCCGGCCACGTCGCTGAGCGGATCGCCGGCAGCTGCTGGCTTCTCGAATTCCCCGTTTGAAGCGATTTCGTCCACGGTTAGGCTGGTCGAATCATGCCGAAAACGTCCCACACCGAGCCGCTGACCGCCGAGCAGGTCCCGATTCTTCGATCAGTGTTAGAGGACAGGGGCTTCGATTTCATCGAGAAACCCTACACCATCTTCGCGGCGAAAAAGGGGAAACTGAACATCGCCGTCTATGAAAAGGGGCCAAAAGTTCTGGTCCAGGGCAAGGAGACCGAGGAGTTCGTGAAATTCATTCTCGAACCCGAAATTCTTGGCGAGGCCAAGCTCGGTTACGAAGAGGAATTGAATCCTGAGATGTTCGAACCGCACTTCGGGATCGATGAAAGCGGCAAGGGCGATTTTTTCGGGCCGCTGGTGATCGCCGGGGTTTACACGGATGCTGTGATCGCACGCCAGCTGATAGACGCGGGAATTCAGGACAGCAAGGCGATCAAAAGCGATGCGCGGATTCGCAGTCTATCTGAGGTGATTCGGAAAACCCGCGGCGTGGTTTTTGAAGTGATTGCGATCGCGCCGAAGCGCTACAACGAGCTTTACGAAAAGTTCGCGAATTTGAATAAGCTCCTAGCCTGGGGCCACGCCAAGACGATCGAAAATCTCGCCAAACGACGACCTCAATGTCCGCGGACGCTGAGCGATCAGTTCGCCAATCCACGCGAATTGGAGAACGCGTTGAAGAAGACCGGAACGGAGATCAAGCTGGAGCAGCGAACGAAAGGGGAGTCGGACATTGCGGTTGCCGCGGCGTCGATCTTGGCGCGTGAAAAATTTATCGACTGGCTGCGCAATACGGGTAAAGAACTTGGGATGCAGCTGCCTCGTGGAGCTTCACTCGAGGTTCAGGCGCTGACGGCGGAACTGCGGAGAGAGCGGGGATTTGAATTTTTAACCCAGGTAGGAAAGACCCATTTTAAGTTTGCAAATCTGTTGCTATGAACAATCAATAGAGTCAATGGCAAGGTTTAGGCAAAATGACTATACGTTTAGGCAAAATGACTATACCGAACATTCTGAGACTGAAGGTTTTAGTGGGTAAATCTCCGATGTTTATCGTAGATGGGCTTGCTCGACGCCAGTTTTGGGTTACTGCGTTCGACCTCTTCACTCTTCATTTGGTACAAGCGTCCCCTTCTTTACATGGAAACAGTCACGAAACGTGATCTGGTCGTCGAAATCAGCGAAAAAACTGATCTCACTCAGCACCAGGTTTTTGATGTTGTTCAGGCTCTTCTCGACACCGTAACTGAGCACCTCTCCGAGGGCGATCAAGTCGTCCTCAGAAATTTTGGCACCTTTCAAGTCCGAAAGGCAAAAGCCAAAATCGGGCGAAACCCTAACAAAAAAGGCTCGGAAATTCCGATCCCGGAGCGAGCCGTCGTCCGGTTTCGCCCAGGCAAAGAACTGAAAGAAGAGGTAGCGAAAGTACTACCAAAATTGGACTGAATTGGCTTCATCGTTGGGGCGATTGAGCATCCGCCAGCGAACGCTTCGGTTATTCAGAAGCCACGGCGCGGAACGAGCCGTCAGAACGATTCTGGCGGCGGCAGTTTTGCGATTTGAATCCTCGGGCGATGATTGATCGCTAGGCCACTAACTTCCGCAGAATCTTAGCCTCGTAAACATCTGTGAGGCGCTCATCCCGACCGTTATGCGGAAACGAAATTCGCTCATGGTCCAAGCCTAGCAAGTGCAGAATCGTAGCGTGCAAATCCGCTGTTTGAACCCGATCGACGACCGAGCGGTAGCCAAAATCATCGGTCGCGCCGTAAGCCTGGCCTCCCTTGATTCCCGCGCCTGCCAACCAGACGCTGAAGCCGTAAGGGTGGTGATCGCGGCCTTCCGTTCCCCTGGCATTTTTGTTTGCCCCCTGCGCGCCCGGAGTCCGGCCGAACTCGCCGCCCCACTGGATCAGGGTCGAATCAAAGAGCCCACGCTGCTTCAAATCCGTCAGCAATCCAGCGATCGGCAGATCCGTCTGCGCGCAGCAGCTGCTGGTGCCGGAGGCGTTGTTTTTGTGCGTGTCCCACGGCTGGCCCTTCATGAAAATCTGAACGAACCGGACGCCGCGCTCGATCAGGCGCCGCGCCATCAGGCAGCGCTTGCCGTAGGCTCGCGTCTTGTCTTGATCCAAGCCGTAGAGCTTTTGCGTTGCCTCGGATTCCCGGGTCACGTCCAGCGCATCGGTCGCTGACAACTGCATTCGCGCTGCTAACTCGAAACTTGAAATTCGCGCATCCAACTCCAACTCGCCCGGCCTCGCGTTTCGGTGAGATTCGTTGAGCTGTCGCAATAAACCAAGTCGCGCGGCTTCAACTTCTGGCGTCCGCGGCGTCGTTGGCTTCAAATGCAAAACCGGCGATCCCTCCGAGCGAAAGGCCGTTCCTTGGAAAAGCGGCGGGAGGAATCCGTTCGACCAATTGCGAATCCCATCGACTGGCAGCCCAGTTGGATCGGGTAGGGAAACGTAGGCTGGCAAATCCTGGTTGTCCGCGCCCAAGCCATACGCAACCCACGAACCGATGTTCGGCCGCCCGGCGCGAATCAGTCCGGTGTTCGCCATCCAGATCGCCTGTTCATGGTTACGATGCTCGGTAAACATCGAGCGAATGACCGCGATGTCGTCGGCGTGGCTCGCGATTCCCGGGAGCAACTCGGAGAACTCCAATCCGCTCTGACCATGGCGATTAAACTGAAACGGACTGCCGAGCAGGTAGGTCGTCTTCTTTTCGTCATCAGCCACCTCGCTCGGCGCTGGCTTGCCGTCGTACTTGTTCAGCTCAGGTTTTGGATCGAGCAAGTCCATGTGGCTCGGGCCGCCATGCATAAACAGCTGAATTACCGCTTTAGCTTTCGGCGGGCGATGCGGTTTTTTCGGCAGCAGATCGAAATGTGGCTGCGCTTTCGCCGAAACCGCGTTCTGCGGCTGGCCGAGCATAGCTCCAAGCGCCAGTCCACCGAACCCGCTGCCAAGCCGCAGGATTCCATCGCGGCGGGAGTAGAGATCGCGCAGGCTCGACATGATGCCGTAAATACGGGACCTTCCAGCGGCAGGTCAACGAGAAGCTTCGATAACATCGAACGACAGTCGAGCCGACATCGGACCCGGCAGCGAGGACAGATTGCCGGTCGCGAGATAGAAGAAAACCTCGTAATCGTCAGGCAACAATTCCTGTCCGACGGTGATTTCGGCTTCGTAACTTCCGTCAGGCGCGAGGAGAATGCGTTCGCCGGCTTTTTGAGCGTTTGGTAGCAACTATATTCCGCCCGAAATTGAAATTAATCTTCTTTTCGGGCGTTCGCCCGCATTAACTGAGGTGTCAAGAACTGTCCTCACCTTCGCTTGAAAGCGAAGGATTG
>JBLHKS010000131.1:0-20297 GCA_047620505.1 Verrucomicrobiales bacterium
TTCCACTTTCCACGGACTTTCCAATCCCAGTAACAAAGCATAGTGATGGCCGAGGCTTTTCATTCATACACTCTACTACGATGCTTTCAGCTGCCACGATATTTCCTGAAGAGCCCATTCTCGGCCCGCCCTATGCGCTCTGGTGCCACCCACGAGTCAAACTCACGGATGACGGAGGCATTGTAATTTCCGACACGATTGGTTACGCCGTCGGTTGGGGGCCAATCGGATGGATTGCGCATCGAATTCACCTTGACCACACGGTTCGAAAGATCTTCGACTTCCGGAGAAAAAAACTTGAGATGCTGTTCGGCCATGAACCGTTGAATTGAGATCGGTCAAACCAGACGTGCTCGCCATTTCGCGAGTTGTGCAATCAATTGTCATCCATTTGGCCTCATCATCCGTAGCAGCCGCCAAAAGCGACAGCCTTTAACTGATCGATGAACCAGACAGCAAAGTTCCGTATGCACTCCATCAAGCAGTTCCTCCGTCTCGAGTCAGCCACGGGGATACTCCTACTCGTCGCGACGGCGCTCGCGCTCATTTGCGCCAACTCTCCGCTGGCAGGTCTCTACAATTCTCTCCTAACGGTCCCGTTCAAGATCCAGCTTGGCGACTTCCAACTCGCGAAGCCGCTGTTGCTCTGGATCAACGACGGATTGATGGCGATCTTTTTCTTCCTTGTTGGACTTGAGCTCAAGCGCGAAGTCCTCGGCGGCGAGTTGAAAGATCCGCGGAAAGTCGTCCTCCCGGTTGTTGCCGCGATTGGCGGCGTGGCCTGCCCGGCGATCATCTACAGCATGATCAATTGGGGCGACCCGGTCGCCATGAACGGCTGGGCGATTCCGGCGGCGACCGACATTGCGTTCGCACTGGGAATTCTCGCTATGTTGGGAAGCCGGATTCCGGTAGCCTTGAAGATTTTCCTCACCTCTGTCGCCGTCATCGACGACCTCGGAGCAATCGTCATCATTGCGCTTTTCTACACGGACAAGCTCTCGATCGCGTCTCTGCTCACGTCACTCGTCATTCTCGGCGGACTCTTCGCGCTCAATCGTTGCAAGATCACCGCCAAAGCGCCCTACATCCTCCTTGGCCTCGTCCTCTGGATCTGCGTCTTGAAGTCAGGCGTTCACGCGACGCTCGGGGGTGTGGCCCTCGCCATGTTCATCCCCTATCATCCCAGCAAAACTGGCGAACGTCCGTCGCCGCTGACGCAACTAGAGCATGAACTCCATCCATGGGTCGCCTTCTGCATTCTCCCGATTTTCGCCTTCGCCAACGCCGGGGTTTCGGTCCACGGCTTGAGTTTCTCGGCATTGCTCGAACCCGTTCCGTTGGGCATCATGCTAGGTCTGTTTGTCGGGAAACAGCTCGGCGTTTTCGGCTTTGCATTCGCGGCGGTCAAACTCGGGATCGCCAAATTGCCCGAGAAAGTAACATGGTCGCAGCTCTTCGGAGTCTCGATGATCTGTGGCGTAGGATTCACGATGAGTCTCTTCATCGGTTCGTTGGCCTTCGAGCAGACTGGCGGCCCCGACTACGCCGTCGATGATCGGCTAGGGATCCTGGCTGGGTCGTTTCTGTCAGCAGTTGCTGGAATCATCTGGTTGCGCTACACCAGCACGCCCAGCCAACAAGCAAGCTGAAGAAGTGGCCCCGGGGGAACGCCGAACTGGCGCTCAACCCCGGAGCCGGCCATCCGGAACGGGCTGGTTGGTGGGATGTCCGGATGGCAAATTCTCTTCGCTGGTAACCGCTCGATTCGCGTAGCCCTGCAGGGCTGCCTGATTCCCCACGGAGAGAGTGACCTGTCGCCAATTTATGAGAGCACGATTTCGGGCTTGTCGACCGCGGCAAGACCACTGCCGGAGGCGGCGGATTTGTTGAAGTCAAAGCGAAAACGTGGTGGTCTGCGTGCTCGTCGCCGGGCATGGCGAAGATGACGACGGACAGTATTTCTTTGTTCCGCATGACTATCGGAAGCCACCGACCCCACGTCAGCGGACTTCGTTGGACCGAGTTTCTGCTCGGTCTCCGAAAAATCGAAGCGCCCGTCATTCTGTTGATGGATACCTGTCACAGCGCCGGGGTTACCGGAGTGAACCAGACGATCAAAGACGCCTCGGATCCGCGCCACCCACTCAACGTGCTCGTGAGTTGCCCGTCCAATCAGGTGTCGTTTGAAGACCCGAAATGGGGACACGGCGCCTTCACATTGGCCGTGCTGGAGGCGATTGGCGGGCAGAAGAGAGACAGCGCCACGGTCACGGACTTGGGGCAGGCCCGCGGCGGGACGCGACTCGGAGGAACGACAAAACCGGCTGTGACAATCGTGGTCCCACTGCCGGACGCCAACGGGAATGGAAGCATCGATTTGGGCGAACTTCAGCGCTACGTCATCGCCCGGGTAGGAGAACTCACCGACGGACGCCAGCAGCCAAAGGCTTATCCCAAAAATCTACCCGGAAACCTCAAGATCTCGGACGTCCCATCAAATTGAGTCTCCGCGATCCATCAACTACTTGTTCCTAACATTAAAGAAATATGAAAAAAACAACCATCGTAATCTCCCTGATCCTCGCCTCGTTCTCTCCCGCCATCATAGCGGAAGAGGAATCAGAAATCGGGTTCCAACTTGCCCCTATTGGCGTGGAATATAAGAAACTCACCGGGGCGGTATCTGAAGGATCCCGGCCGGCGCTCCGATTGTTTCTCGCCCTGAGCCTTGATGGCGCGGCGAGTACAGAATTGATGACGGAGCGCCCTGAATTGCTGAAAATGGTCGAGGACAAAGAGTTGGCGACGGCCCTCAAGGGTTTCTCCAAAGAAACGATCCAAGCCATCGCCGCAGAATTGGTCGATGGTCTTTCTCCTGAAAAAGTCTCGGCCTTGAAGAACAAGATGCCGAAAACGTTCGCCGTCATCCAACGCGGGAAAAAATCGAAAGACTGATGGGCCGACAACCTGTCGAAGGAATTCTTTACCAACTGATTATGTCCAAGAATCAATTCCAAAGATCAGGCGATTCCGTGATGCCAAACTTTAGTGTTACATCGTCGTGCTCTGCCTGACCGGGGAGTTACGAAACGACCGAGGAGTTTGATTCACGTTTGTCGAAGAGGGTGTTGCCGGCGTCCGTAATCGCGATCAGGTCGGTCGGATCCAGCGAAAGCTGGCCGCCACTTCCCTGAAACGCGAGGTGCTCCAGGTTGCTCACGCCCGTGCCGCTGAAGGGCTTGGTGACTGGAAACGGCTTTTGAATTCGCCAGCTGTTCAATATGCAAGACATGGCTCATGTTGCGTTATTGTGGCGTTGGCTTGGGGCCAAATTATCGCTTGGGGCACTTTCTCAGCCTCCAAATTGAATGCGCTTGGCAGGTTTCGAGTAAGGCAAGTTAGTAGCGAGTTCAATCAATCGGTCCATTTCGTAGACCAAGGGCGCTGATTTCGCCGCGACTGTGTTGCGAGCGCGGCTTCGCGAGAACGCCTAACGAGTTTCAGACTCCGCGCGGAGTCTGAAAATCTTCCGTTCGATCGAGCAAGCTTCCTTCTCTTGCTTGCATCGGCTCCAAGCGATAGCCTCTCAAGTCTTGACGAGAAAGGAAAATAGCGAGGTTGCCAAGTGGTATGGGTTGGTCGTGTGGTGCATTCTCGGGCTGGCAGCCCCCGGGGAGCTGGCCGGGGGTTCCGAAGGTTCGATCATTGTTAGTGAGAGCGGCGACGGGTTGGAGCACCGCGTTATCGTTGACGCGCCCGAGCGATTCCGACTCGTGTTTGAAGCGAGCAAGAACTACGGGATCACTCAATGGTTTGATCTGGCCGGAGATCCGAAGGCAAAGACCGATTTGTTGCACAACCCGACCGACTACATTCCAGAGCACTCCCAGGGCGCGATTTTTAATCAATGCCTCAACCCAGATGACCTGATCGCACACGTTGCCTCTGCCGGAGGACTTCATAGAGATTGTCCTCGATCAATTCAGATTCACCAGCGCGGGTCCGAGAGCGCAGTCATCGAATGCAGCTACTCGCCGGTGTTGGGAAAGGCGAACCCTGATCTCGTTTTTCGCACGCACTACACGATCACTTCAGACGGTCGAATCCTCGTGCGGAACACGATGAGCAGTCGCACGGATCAGAAGCTGACAATGTGGAGAAATGCGATCATCACGCTCGGCGATCCGACTTATCTCACGCGGAATGTCGCTGAGTTGGAAGGCACCCTCGAAGCGCCGGAGGTCCTGAGGGTTGCCGAAGCTGACTGGCGCGATGGTGAGTGGGCTGGCTATGTAGCGAAGCAGGATTCCTACCGCGCCTACGGCATTGTCGGCAACACGACAAACACCCTGACGGTCAAACCGCGTCATCCGGACAAGAGGCCGAGTTCCGGGAAACTGGCGATCGAGTCCAATTCCATCGTCTAAGGCTGGAGCCGGTGTGACAGTGCGACTCAGCCAGTTGGGTATCATCGCGAGCCGGCCTCGTTTATATTCGCGTTTTGGGATCCAACCACGCCCGAGCCTTTTTCGAATTGGACAAATGCGTCCATCCTGCTCGTTCCTGATCGTGACAATCCTCAACAAGGTCACGGCGGCCGCATGCATGGCTGGCGAGGTTGCAAACGGCTGTACTACGAATTTGGGGAGATTGTTTTCAAGGCAGGTGATTCGATCACGCAGAAATATCTCCTTCAATTAGGTAGTAGCGCCAGCGACGCCTTACCTGATCTAAGTCAAATCGAAGTCTGCCGCGAGATCGCGCAACGATATCGAGATTGATTCAAGAGGGCTGAGTTAGTTTGTCAGTGATGCCGCTGTTCAGCATCGACGGGCCGAAGCAGTGACTTCTCTGTCGAAAGCGAGACTACTGATCGGTTCATTTTATGGGTCGGTTTTCTGTCCTTTGGATTGAAACCGAGCGTAACCAATTAGTCATTCAGACGTCTAAGATGATGGAAAGGCTCAGAAGATGTGACTTTTGGTTATGCCAGAGTGAGCACGACTGACCAGAACCCTGATCTTCAGTTTGATGCTCTTGAAAAGGCCGGCTTCGATAGGCTCTTCACCGACAAGGCGAGTGGAGCTAAGGCCGATCGGCCAGCGTACTGCCAGATGTTGGAGCAGGTTCGGCCGGGCGATGTCATCCTGATTTGGAAGCCCGATCGTCTTGGGCGTTCTTTACGGCATCTGCTCGAAGTCGTCGATCGCCTGAACGAACAGGGTGTTGGTTTGAAGAGTCTCACTGATCCGATCGACACCACGACCTCGCAGGGGAAGCTCATTTTCAACATTTTCGCCTCCTTGGCCGAGTTTGAGCGCGACCTGATAAGCGAGCGAACTAAAGCCGGGCTTCAAGCAGCGAGAGCGCGGGGTCGAATTGGAGGACGACCGAAAGGCCTGTCCGCCAAAGGTCGAAGGAATGCGACAGCCGCCGCAGCCATCTACCGGCAACGAGGACATAGCATCGGCCAGATTTGCGAGACGCTTCAAATCAGCAAGGCGACACTTTACAAGTATCTGCGGCATGAGGGCGTCCGAATCGGTCGCCGAGAAGCAACGCTGATATGACGGAATTCGTTCGCTTCCTTAGGTTTAGGAACTCGGGCAATTTTGTAGACCAAGTTGATGACTTCGCTGGGTCCGATCTGACCGGGCTCCCACAATTATCTGAGCGTTCAAAAAATGGAACGTATTCTTGAACGACATCTCCCGGCACCGTCCGATCCAGAATACGACTTTGAGACCATCGCCGGTCGCTCGCAGGTCGTTCCGGAGAGGCGGGCGAGTTTCGTCGAAACGACGAGATAGGCGCGAACCTGCTTACCAGCGCGGACATTGCGTGGACGCGTTACGCGGTTAACGATCCAGACCTCTCTGGCGGGCATCGGAACGAGTGGATTCGATTTCTCCAGAGCTATCAGGATGCCGAAACAGGACGTCAGCTACGGCCTGCTGCAGGAAGCTTTTCCGCATCGATTCCCGAGCCAGCGCTCTTACCGTTTTGATTGGGACAAGTCGGCCATGTACCAGTGCGATGTGATCTAGTTTTCAGCCGTTGGCGCCGGGAGTTCCGATACCACGACCGCTGTGTCAGGAGCCTCACCGGAGTAAAAAGAAATGTAGTGGGCATCCCCGATCACGGTGGCGTTCGCGTTGCCGGAATCCATCGCGATTGGACTGCCAATGGCGACTGCCTCCGAGGCGGGCCAGCTGAGCGGATGCTCGAAAACGCGCTCCGGATCGACGACCCGGCGCCGGAGAATCCCTCTACCACGCTCATAGTAATAATTGCTCAGCAAACCGGTTTCGGCGTCAAGGATCAGGCTTGGCGTGGACGCGCGGACATCACCGATGTTGGTTTGCTCACGCTTCCAGGTCGCTCCGTAGTCCGATGAGACCATCTGGAACTGCGCTTGGCCCCCGCTTTCCGTCCGCGCCACGACAAGAATCCTTCCATCGCCGAGGTAGATGGCGGCGGGCTCGGTCGGCCAGTCCGGCTTGGTCAGCTCGGACTCGATGGTTGTCTGAGTCCAGGTTTTGCCGTCGTCACCGCTGGTCATCATGCCCCAGGAGTGAACAGCCTTGTCACTGTAGTCGCCTGCGAACCACAGGGCCATGAGTCCGACTTCGGGGACCGCGAAAACATCGGTGATCTGCATGGGCCGAACCTCAAGCTGCGGCGTCGCAACGAGCTTAAACGTTATCCCGTCCTTGGTGCGGTAGAGGTCGTGGTTCCACTCTCCCTTCCCGATCCGGCGCACCCAGAGAAGCATCGCTCCCGTCGAATCAAGCCCCTTCCCGACCGTGACCTCTCCGTAGCCCGGCGTGTTGGCGACCGTTGTTTCGGCCATCCACGTTTTCCCACCGTCCGTAGAGGTGCGGGCGTAGACGGCGCGGGCGTCTTCGCCGATCGTATGCGCCGTGCCCCGGCTGTAGGTGCAGACCAGCTTTTCTCCGATCGCCTGGATCATCGGCCACGAATTGTAGCCGCTAACGTCCTGAACGACATGCGGCTTCGGGAGCGCGTTCAGGGGCGTCACCTTGACTATGGCCAAACCGGTGGGGCGGGTAAACGTGTCTCCGGGATCGCCGGGCTCACGCTGAATCCGCACCGTCAGAGGCGCGTCGGGCTCAACCTCGTAGTAGGACTCCAGCACGATCGTCCGCGTGTGGAGCGGCGCCGCCGGAAGCGTTGTTCGCACGGTCTTGCCCAGACGATACCGGTCTGTGAACGGCGCATTCTCCACCATCTGCGAGAGGTGGACGCGGTAGACATCTGAGAACTCGGGACTCGTCTGGGCATCCGTCGTCGTCACCACGATCTCGACCCTGACCGCGACACTATCCGGTGGAAGGCCGGGCACAATGCCGGCGACAGACTGCCCAACCGTGCCGCCCGACAATGACCACACGGGAACGTGTGTGGAGACGCTCGACATGAGCACCAACGAGGGCTTTCCCGTCGCAATCGACAGGTCGTTCGCGGTCAGGTAAATCGGATCGTGATCGCTTGCTTCCAGGTTCGCGGCGAGGAAGGCTAGCAGAGCAAGGTGTAAGAGGGATTTTCGCATTGTCTGAATACTTGCTCTCAAGATTCCAATTCCGAGCTGGAATGTCATAAATTCACGAATTCATTAAGTCCAAAGTGAACCGCCTCATGACAGGTCGATTGGAAGACAAAGTCGCGATCGTCACCGGCGCCGCTTCCGGAATTGGTTCAGCGACGGTGGAAAAGTTCCTTGCGGAAGGAGCCCGTGTGATGGCCACCGATGTGAACGAGGCCGGCCTGAATGCTTTGTTAGAGTTCGCCGGGGAAAGCAACGATCGTCTGGCGACCTGCCGGGCCAGCGTGGCTGAAAGAGGCGATGTCGAGACGGTCATCGCCCAATGCGTCTCCCAATTCGGGCGACTGGATATCGTCGTCAATTCCGCGGGCATCACGCCGCGAACTCTGCCTCCGGAAGCGGATTTTGAAGAGCGTTGGGACGCGGTCATGGAGATCAACGCCAAGGGCACATTCCTGATGTGCCATGCCGCCGTGGATGAGATGCGCAATCATGGTGGAGGCTCGATCGTCAACATCGGTTCGATCATGAGCCTGGTTTCCTATCCTACCTCGCTTCCTTTCTCCGATGGTTTCAGCCCGTATCCGCAGAGCAAGGGAGCTGTGCTTCAGCTCACCCGAGATATGGGTATCCGCCTCGCCGCCGAGAGCATTCGCGTAAACACCGTCTGCCCTGGTTTTGTTTACACCGCCATGACGGAAAACGTAACCGAAACTCCGGAGGTTCACGAGACGATGAAAGCCCTGCATCCCATGGGTCGGCTTGCGCAACCGTCGGAAATTGCCAATGTTGTTGCTTTTCTCGCGTCCGATGAAGCCTCGTTTGTAACCGGCGCTGCCTGGACCGTTGATGGCGGCTACACCGCAGCATGACCGATGCGATCTCAATTCGATTCGATGAAACGCCATTTTCTCATTTCAACTTTTAGCATCGGTCTCGTTTTGACAGGCACCGGGGCGGCGGATTCGCCAGGCGGTGAAGACGTGAAGTTTTTCGAAAACGAGATCCGCCCGCTGCTTGCCGCCAGGTGCTACGAATGCCACGGCGAAGAAAAACAAAAAGGCAGCCTACGCATGGATGGTCTGACGCATTTACTGAGCGGAGGAAGTTCCGGACCGGCGTTGGTGGCGGGGAAACCAGATGAATCGCTCATCATCGAAGCGATTCGGCGAACCGATCCCGACTTCGAGATGCCACCGAAGGAAGCCCTGTCGCCGGGCGAGATTGCCAAACTCGAAAAGTGGGTCGCGATGGGCGCGCCGTGGCCGGGTGAGACGCGTTTCAGGGCGGAAACGGACGCCGAGGGTTTCACCGATGAGGATCGACGGTGGTGGGCGATACAGCCGGTTGTTGATCCTGACGTTCCCACAAAATCGGGAGCCGGCTGGGCTAAAAACCCAATCGACCACTTCATTGCTCGCAAGCTGGACGAAGCCGGTCTCGAACCCTCGCCGCAGGCCGACCGCCGCGAATTGGTCAGGCGCGCGTGTTTCGATCTGCACGGCCTGCCGCCGACAGCTGAGCAGATTGCGGCGTTTGTAAACGACGACCGCCCCGACGCGTGGCACCGCCTGATCCAGCAGCTGCTGGACAGCCCGCGGTATGGCGAGCGCTGGGCGCAGCACTGGCTGAATCTCGTGCGCTACGCCGAGAGCGACGGCTACAACCAGGACGCCTATCGCCCGACCGTCTGGCGCTACCGCGACTACGTGATCAAGTCGTTCAACGACGACAAGCCCTATGACCAGTTCGTGCGTGAGCAACTCGCAGGCGACGAAATCGCGCCGGATGATCCTGACACGCTCATCGCCACCGCCTACCTGCGTCATCCGGTTTACGAATACAACCTGCGTGACGTGCGCGGTCAGTGGGAGGTGATTCTCACGGACATGACCGACACCACGAGCGAAGTCTTCCTCGGCCTCAGCATGGGTTGCGCGCGTTGTCACGACCACAAGTTCGATCCCATCCTGCAAACGGATTACTACCGTCTGCGCGCCTTTTTCACGCCGGTGCATTGGCGCGAGGACCTGAAGCTGGCCACGCCGGCGGAAAACAAGGCCTACGACGAACAGCAGGCGAAATGGGAGGCGGCCACTGCGGAGATCCGGGACAGAATCGATGCGCTCACCAGCCCGGCGATTGAGAAGAAGGTCGAAACCTGGCGCAAAAGTTTCCCGGAAGACCTGCAGGCGATGACGCTCAAGCCCGAGGATCAGCGCGGTCCGTTGGAGAGGCAATTGGCCGGGTTTTGCGAACGGCAGTTGAAATTCGCGGGCGGCCAGTTCAACGCGACGAAGGATCTCAAGACCGACGAAGCCAGGGAGGAATACCAGGCGCTCCAGGCGGAGCTGAAGAAGTTCGATCACCTGAAGCCGAAGCCGTTGATGGCGGCCTTCGTTGCCACGGACGCCGGTCCGCAGGCTCCGCCCAACACGTTGGAAACCGGCCAGGGCAAGATCGACATCGAGCCGGGCTTTCCGTCCATCATCGCCCCCGATTTGCCGTCGATTGAGCCGACCGAAACTTCCTCCGGCCGCCGCAAGGCGCTCGCGGATTGGATCACGCGTCCGGACAACCAACTCGCCTCCCGGGTGATCGTGAACCGCGTCTGGCAGTATCATTTCGGGCGCGGTATCGTGGCTTCGGCGAATGAATTCGGCGTTTTGGGCGACGGGCCCACGCATCCCGAATTGCTCGACCACCTGACGACGAAATTCGTCAACGGTGGCTGGCGTTTCAAGGAACTGCACCGCGAGATCATGCTCTCCGCCACCTATTGCCAGACCGCGCGCCGCGAGCCGGACGCAACGACGGCGAAGGTCGATCCGGCGAACGAATACCTCTGGCGTTTCCATCCGCGCCGTCTCGACGCCGAGCAGGTTCGCGACGCGATGTTGGCGGCCAGCGGTGAACTGGACCTGAAGGTCGGCGGAGCAGCTGCTGACGGCAATGGCGTTCGCCGCTCGATCTACACGCGCAAGAAACGCAACAACCCGAACGAGCTGTTGTTCGCTCTCGATATGCCAGCCGGTTTCGCCAGCGCTTCCGAACGGCAGAGCACCACCACGCCTACCCAGGCCCTGCAGCTGCTCAACGGCGATTGGGTGCTCGCGCGCGCCCGCAAGCTGGCATCCCGCGCGCAGACCATCGACGACGCGTGGCTGGCGGTCTTCGGACGTGCGCCCCGCGGCGAAGAAAGGGCGACGGCGGATGCGTTCCTCGAGAAGCGCATCCGCGAGGCCGAAAAGCAGCGCGACAGTTCCGAATCCGAAGAGAAAGAAGCGCCGCGCGGACTGTTTAAAATCGGCAGCGCCCACGAGCGCCTCGTCGTGCAGTCGAGCGAACGGGAAGGCGACGACTTCACGGTCGAGGCCGTCGTGAATCTCGACAGCATCGACGTCAACGCCGAGCTGCGCACGCTTGTTTCGCGCTGGAACGGCGGCAAGGGGAACCTCGAATCCTTTGGCTGGAGCATCGACGTCACCGGCGTGAAATCCCGCTATCAGCCGCGCAACATCCTCATGCAGCTGGTCGGCGTGGATGAGAACAGGAACATTGGCTACCAGGTGGTGGCGTCCAACCTCCGCCTCCAGGTCGGGCGGCGGCAACAGCTCGTTGTGCATGTGTCAGGCTCGCGTCGCGAGGTCATCTTCATCCTGCGCGATCTCGATACGCCGGGAGCAGCTGCTCAGACCGCCACCGTGCCCATGGACGACCTCTCCAAACTAAGCCAGGGCGATTCTCCGATCGTTCTCGGCGGCTTGAGCCTGCGCCGGACGACCCGCCAATGGGAAGGCGCAATCGCGGCGCTCCGTATCGTGGCCGGCCGCATTCCTGACAAGTCGCTCAATGCCGATCCAGGCAAATGGCGAAACGGTGTGGTTGTCTGGCGCGCTACGGACGAACCGAGCCCGCGCTTCACCTGGATCGGAGCTGATGGCGCCGCCGAGGAGAACGACCCACGTCGGCAGGCCATGACTGATCTCTGCCAGGCGTTGCTGAACTCCAACGAATTCTTCTACCTCCACTGAAGCCGATCCGATTCTTAGCATGCGTTGCCAACGATACGATTTTCCCAACTCCCGCCGCGAGTTCCTGCAAACCGCCGGCTGCGGATTCGGCGCGCTCGCGCTCGCCTCGCTGGAGAGCAACGCGGCTCAGTCCGCGCCGCTGCCGCATCACAAGACCAAAGCAAAGAACGTCATCTTCCTGTTCATGGAAGGCGGTCCCAGTCATCTCGACACCTTCGACCGCAAACCGTTGCTCAACGAACTCGCCGGCCAATCCCTACCCGACAGTTTCAAGCCCCCGCTCACCGCTGCGGGCGAAGCCAAATCGCCGCTTCTCGAATGCCGGCGCACCTGGCGACAATACGGTGAGGGCGGCCTCTGGATTTCCGACTGGTTTCCCAACGTAGCTCAGCATGCCGACGATCTCGCGGTGATCCATTCCTGCGCCTCCAGCGGCATCAACCACGCCGGCGGCGTCTGCTCGATGAACACCGGCTCCATCTTCGGTGGGCGACCGCCGCTCGGAGCCTGGGCTTCGTATGGACTCGGCACGGAGAACCAGAATCTGCCCGCCTTCGTCGTCATCAAGGACAGCGGCGCGACCGTTGTGAACGGCGTCCGCAACTGGGGTAGTGGCTTCATGCCCGCCGTGTATCAGGGAGTCGAATTCAAGTCCGACGGCACGCCCATCAAGTTCCTCGACAACCCGAAAGGCGTCGACCGCCAACGCCAACGCGACAAGCTCGACCTGCTCGGCGCGCTCAACCGCGACTTCAATTCCGGACGCGAGAGCAACACCGAGTTGGAGGCTCGCATCCGGAGTTACGAACTGGCCTACCAGATGCAGGCCGAAGCCCCCGGCGCGATCGATCTGAGCCGCGAAACCGAGGCCACTCGAAAACTCTACGGACTGGACAACAAACCCACGGCCACCTTCGGCCGCAACTGCCTCCTCGCCCGGCGGCTCGTCGAAAGCGGCGTGCGCTTCGTGCAACTCTACAGCGGCGCGGGCAGCAAGTGGGACAGCCACACTGGCATCGAGACCAAACACCCAGCCCTCTGCCAGGCGGTCGACCAGCCCATCGCCGGACTGCTCGCCGACCTGAAGTCGCGTGGATTGTTGGACGAAACGCTTGTCATCTGGGGCGGCGAATTCGGCCGCACACCGATGAGCGAAAAAGGCGATGGCCGTGATCACAATCCGACGGGATTCACCATGTGGATGGCTGGCGGCGGCATTCAGGGCGGTCGCACCTACGGCACCACCGACGACCTTGGCCTGTATGCCGTGAAGGACCGCCTGTACGTGCACGACCTCCACGCCACCATCCTGCATCTCCTCGGCATCGACCACACCCGACTCGTCTACCAACACAAAGGCCGCCCCGAACGCATCGACCAGAACGAAGGCCGAGTGCATGAGGGTATTGTCAGTGCATGAGGGTATTGTCAGTGGGGTTTGACCCGTTCGAATATGAGACTCGCGATACTTCTTGCCCTGATGCGTTCAATCAAAGGGTTCATTTACTGAACTCCGAGAGGACGTGTCCAAATACTCCATTTTTGAGGCATCGAATCACCCGAGCACCCTGTGAGCGGAATCGAGCAGTTTCACCCTGTGCTCCCCCAGGATGTCGGCGTAGTGAGATGCTGCGGAAGCAGCTTCGGTGAATTCTTCGATCTCGCACATTCGAGCCCAGTTCCGGCGGCTGTTGAGCACCGTGACAATGAAAGGGGGATCGAACTCAAGCACTTGAGGTTTCGGCTTTGGTTCGCTTTGGATTTCCCTCACAATATCACCACCCAAAGGTCAGTCTAATGCCCGGCAAATTCGAAATCAAGAAGGCGAAGAACGGCAAGAATGCGCCGGGGGCGAATATGGGCGATCAGACGCTGCGAAAGTGACTCTTGATCCCTGTGGCCGTGCTAGAAACCTTTTACTTTTGGTCCTCATCGAATTCGATAATGGGTAGAGTTGCTGCCGCCCTGCGCATCGCATCTAACTCGATGTGAGTGTAAACGCGGTTCATCTCCGCCGAATCATGGCCTACAAATTCTTCGGCGACTGCGGGACTGACACCGGCGTTCTTTAGCAGACTGGTGGTAGTGTGACGAAGGCTGTGAAAGCTGATTTCCGACTCCTTTCGTCGTCCATTCATGCCGGGCTCCTGGACTTTCCTCCGATGCTTCGTTTTGGGCACGAGACCGGCATTCCCCATTAAATCGCCAAACTGTCGAGAAAGCGTCCCAACCCGGCCTTGTTCATTAAATATCGCCGCTGCTCTTGAATGAACCATGTCGCCTGATTTCCCAGTTTCGATCATTGCTACGATATGTGACCGCAAAGGCGGTGGCATCGGTATCTTCTGGTTCCTCGAAGTTTTACCAGTCGTTAAGCGAATTTCCTGCGCCTCCATATCAAGTTGACTCCATCTGAGGGCAGCGATATCACCCAGACGCTGCCCCGTATAGAGGCCGAACAGGATCATGCTCCGCCACTCAGGGTCAGCAATTTCGAGCAAGCGACGAACTTCCTCAAGCGAGAACGGGCGGCGCTGAGCAGCGTTCTTGCGTTTAATGCGCTGAACGTGCTCGACAGGATTATCGGCAATCAGCCCGGCCCGTTTTGCGGATCCGAAGAACACCCTCAACATCTTGATCGCGTGATTAACAGTCGATCCACTGACTCGCTTGTATTCTTTATCTCTCCACTGCTGGACGTCATCCTTCGAGATATCTGAAAGCGGTCGATCGGCCTTTTCTCCCATGGCCTCGACGAATGAACGAATCATATTTTTGTAGGCCGAAAGAGTCGAATCGCTGACTTCGGATTTCTTCTCCGCAATCCATTGGTCCGCGTAGAGCCTCAACGAGGCTGAAGGCAGCGACCGCCCGGCCACTTCCTCGTAAAGATCCCGCAGAACCCTTTGGACCTGCTGCGCGCTCTTCTTACAGCGAGCGACATCTTCAAATTCATCGGCAATCTTCTGGGCACTCCGCCTCGCATTGACCGTGCCATCGGCCTTGATACCCGTGCTTCGCTGGTAGCGCTTGCCGTCAGCTCCAGTGAAACAGGCGATGAAATTGGGGGATCTGGGGAGTCTTCGAAGGCTTGCCATTTTGCTCGATTGGGATGAAGTATTCGCCCAAAATCCAAACGAGTAGATCGCGAGTTGCGGAATCTACCTCAATTCGAGCTTTGAGCACAACCTGAGTTACAACAACTGCTGTTGTCCTGCAATGTCCCTGGATGTTTTTACACGTAAAAAAGCGCTCAATGACCTCCTGAAACACGACCCTTGCAACCGTGGGTTCGAATCCCACTCCTTCCGCCATCTTCATTGAACCAAGTTCGAATCGGACTGAAATTGGTCGAAACCACTGTTGCGTTGGATAGCCGTCGGCCAAACATCTCGTCCGGCCAGGTATCGAAACTTTCAGTGGCGTAGTCGGAAACCATCAACTCGCCGAATCGATCCGCCATAAGCCGAAGGGCGTCCCGCGCATTGTTTTCGGTAGCTTCGGTGATCGGTCGAGGCGGAAACTTCGCCTTGTAACCCTCTCATTCTGAAGCAGAAAGAAATGGTGCGCGATGTAGGATTTGAACCTACGACCCCCACCGTGTCAAGGTGATGCTCTACCCCTGAGCTAACCGCGCATTTCAATTTCTGAAGGGGCGGCTATTCTGAAGCGTTGAGCGCATTTCGCAACTATTTTTGTGCGCCGTAAACCGGACAGCGTTCACGGTTTGCGGAACGCGGATTTCTGCTTACCGTCTTGATGTGAGTTCACCCGGCCCCGAATTTCAGTCGATACTCAGGTTGTTGGATGACGACAACCCGACCGTGCGTGATGCCGTCAGCCGCAAACTCGCTTCCTACGGGCCGGAGCTGGAAACCGCGCTCGAAAGCGCACCGGCTGATCAGCGCAGTCAGGCCGTTGAGCTTCAGCGGCTCTACCAGCGGAACGAGTTCCTCGAAACCTGGAGTTCTTGGATTGCCGAACCGACAGGCATCGCAAAGCTGGAAAGCGGTCTCGGGTTCCTCGCTTCGTACCTCTGTCAGGGCGAAATCGAACCGGACGCGGTCACCGCAAAGTTGGATCGTATCGCTGCCGAATTCCGGCGTCGCTACTCAGAACTCAACTTTCGAAATCTCGCTGAGTTCCTGTTCCATGGCGGCCATTTTGAGGGTGACGAAGATCGCTACTACGATCCAGATAACAGCAATTTCGCTCGAGTCCTCGCCCGCCAACGCGGAAATCCCATCAGCCTCGCCTGCGTTTTTATCCTCGTCGGTGATCGGCTTGATCTCGACGTCGGCGGCTGCAACTACCCTGCCCATTTTCTCGCCCGCGCCCGCTGCCCGGAGGATGGTGAACTCTACTTGATCGACTGTTTCAACGAGGGCAAAATCATCCCCGCCGCTGACCTGATCAAGCATCATCCGCTCGCCTTGAAGGAAGTTCGCGAAGTCGTCACCCTGCCAGCAGCTGCTGAGACGATCATCTCGCGGGTCCTGCGAAATCTCGACAACGCCTGTGAGCACAACGAGCAGCACGAAGAACGCGCGTTCGTCGGCAGGCTCTGGCAGATGCTGGTCGACGGCTGCGATTCGGAATGAAAGTCTTCGAGGAGACCATCGAGGTCGAGGGCGGGCCGCGCGGCATTCATCGCTATCGTTTCGAGCCCGAAATCGCGAGACCGAAGGGCGGCGTGATCATGGTTCACGGCATTGGCGATCACCTCGGGCGTTACCGACACGTAGCCGAGTTTTTCTGCGATCGGGGATTTTCTTGCACCGGTGTCGATCTTCCCGGGCACGGAAAATCCGCCGGGCAACGCGGTCACATCCCGACGATCGAAACCATCACCGACCTCGTCGACCTCGCGCTTTTTCAATTCGCCGAGACCCTCCCGGAATCCGCGCCGATCGGGATTTTCGCGCACTCGATGGGTGCTTTCGTCGTGCTCGAGCACCTCGCCCGCCGCCAGCCACTTCTGCGGTTCGCCTGGCTGAGTTCTCCGCTCGTCAGTCCAAGTGAGGGCCGCAACTCGCTGCTCGTTTCGTTCGCCAAACGGTTTGCCTGGCTCTTTGCGAGGCTCTCGATCAACACCGGCGTAAGCACTGCGGACTGCCACCCGACGACCGATGCGAAAACGGGCGCCGCCGTTCCGCGCGATCCGCTGAAGCATCGGCGGATTTCGTTCGGATTCGCTGGCGAGGTGATGCGGCAGGAAGCGCTCGCCCGCGCCGCAGTACGCGAGCTAACCGGAGATCTCGAACTGATGATCACGCACGGTGACCGCGATCAAATCTGCGGCTACGACCTAAGCAAAGAGCTTTTCGATTCGATCCCGCTGCGCCGAAAGCGCTTCGTAACTGCGGAAGGCGCACTGCACGAAACTCTGCACGGCCCGGAAGCTGCGTGGACGCTCGGTCAAGCCGCCGAGTGGCTGGAAGAGTGGAATCCGGTTAAGCCGGAGACCACTTCATCCGTCGAATCGTGACTTGGCGCCGCGCGGTGTTCCCGTATGATGGCTCCGCTGTTTGAGTTCGCTGTGCCGCAAGCATGACTTCGATCCTTACCCTTTTTTCCCGGGCCCTTTCCTTTCTCGGCCGCGCCGCTCTTTTTGAGTTTCGCGAAGCCGGCAAGGTCGGTACCCTGGCTATCGAAGTCGTAAAATCGCCGTTTTTAGGGAAGATCCGCTGGGGCCTGATCGGCCAACAACTCGTTCGAGTCGGTTTCGGTTCCCAATTTGTCGTCGTCGTGACCGGTGCCTTCACCGGTGCCGTTTTCGCGGCACAAAGCTACTATACATTTAGTACGCTCGGTGCCGACACGGCCGTCGGCGGCGTGGTTTCCGTCGCGATGTGCCGGGAACTCGGGCCGGTCCTCGCCGCGTTGCTCGTAACCGGACGAGTCGGTGCCGCCATGACCGCTGAGATCGGCACGATGAAAGTCACTGAGCAAATCGACGCCCTCCGCTCGCTTGGCGTCCACCCGGTCGACTACCTCGTATTTCCGAGGTTTTTAGGAATGATCATCTCGATGCCACTCCTCATCGCGGAGGCGATCGGCTTCGGAATCTTCGCTTCCTACCTCGTTACCGTGCGTGGATTCGGCGTGCCGGACGCTTGGTACTGGAACCAGGTTACCCTCGTCACGCACCTCGACGACATCGGCGTCGGCATGGCCAAAGCCTTCGTCTTCGGCATCATCATTGTCCTCGTCGCCTGCCACAAAGGCCTGACTGTCCGCAGCGGTGCCGTCGATGTTGGCAAGCACACAACCGATGCCGTCGTCCAGGCTTCTCTCGGGATTTTGATCTCGAATTTCTTTCTTACGATTTTGCTTAACGAGCTCGCTCCTGTGATGACCGAATAGACGATGGCGAAGCGCAATTCCAGAACCAAACCACCAGCAGCTGCTGACACGGCTGCGCGCAAGCAGCCTAAGCCGGGCGATTGGATTCTTGAGCTCAAAGACCTGAACAAATCGTTCGGCAAACAGCACGTCTTGCGCGGGATGAGCTTGAACGTCAGGCGCGGCGAAACCATGGTCATCATCGGAGGAAGCGGCACTGGAAAAAGCGTCACCCTCAAGCACATTACCGGCCTGCTGCACCCGGACTCCGGCGAGGTCCGCGTCAACGGCCAGTCGATCTCCGATTTGCCTGAGCGCAAACTTGGCGAGACGCGGCGGAAGATCGGAATTCTGTTCCAGGACGGCGCGCTGTTCGACTCGATGAACGTCGCCGAAAATGTCGCCTTCCCACTATTCGAAGCCGGGATGCGCGACCGACAAAAAATCTTCGAACAAGTTCGCGAAGCGCTCGAACTGGTCGAACTCGGCGAGCACCTCGCGAAGATGCCGATCGACCTCAGCGGCGGGATGCGCAAGCGCGTTGGCTTAGCTCGAGCGATCGTAAACCGGCCCGAATGCGTCCTCTACGACGAACCGACTTCAGGGCTCGACCCGATCGTTTCTGACAGCATCAACATCTTGATCAGGCGGATGCAGAAGCGTTTTTCCATCACTTCCGTCGTCGTCACTCACGACATGAAAAGCGCCCGTCACGTCGCCGACCGCATCGCCTATTTGCGTGACGGGAAGACCTATTTTCTAGGGACACCAGACGAAATGATGTCGAGCGACGATCCCTTGATTCAGGATTTCGTCGAAGGCCGCTCAAGGCCAAACGGCAATCCGGATTCGTAGCGCTACTTTTCGAATTTCGAGACGATCAACGACGCGTTCGTCCCGCCGAATCCGAATGAGTTGCTTAGCGCGGTGGTGATTTTCGTCTCCCGCGCTTCGTTAGGAACGTAGTCCAGATCACACGCGGGATCCGGGGTTTCCAGATTGATCGTCGGTGGCGCGACCCCGTTGCGGATCGCAAGCACGCAGGCTGCCAGCTCCACCCCGCCGGAGGCCCCTAACAAGTGTCCGGTCATCGATTTCGTCGAGCTCACGAGCAGCCCATTCTTAGCGTGATCGCCAAACGTGTTCTTGATCGCCTTCGTCTCGATCAAATCACCGTGCTGCGTCGCGGTTCCATGCGCGTTGAGATAATCGATCTGACTCAGGTTCAACCCGGCGCGCTTGATCGCTCGCTCCATGCATTGGCTCGCGCCGCGGCCGTCCGGATGCGGCATCGTCGGATGAAACGCATCGGCTGAGGTTCCATAGCCAACCAACTCGCAATAAATTTCCGCTCCGCGTTGGCGGGCGTGCTCCAATTCTTCCAAAACAACAACGCCAGCTCCTTCGCCCATCACAAACCCATCTCGATCCGCATCAAACGGCCTTGAAGCCCGTTGAGGATCGTCGTTTCGCTTGCTCAACGCCTTCATGTTTCCGAATCCCGCGTAAGCCAGCCGAGTCACCGCAGACTCCGACCCGCCCGCAATCATCACCTCCGCTTCATCAAATTTGATCGCCTTCCAAGCCTCGCCAATCGCATGGCCGCCCGTCGCGCACGCCGAAGTATGACAAAAATTCGGTCCCGTGATTCCGAGATCGGCTGCCAGAATCCCGCCAGCCGCATTCCCAATCATCATCGGAATCGCAAACACCGAAACCTTGTTTGGCCCCTTGTCGATCAGACGACGAACGTTGTCTTCCGTCGTCTGCAGGCCGCCAACGCCGGTTCCAAGAAACGCACCCGCACGGTCTGGATCTTCACGATCAAAATCCAGCCCAGCCTGCGCAACAGCCAGTTTGCTCGCGGAAATCGAAAACTGGATGTAGCGATCCGCGCGTTTCGCGTCCCGCTTGTTTGCGAAATGCTGTGTTGTGTCGAAATCCCGAACTTCTGCGCCAATCTGGCATTTGGAATCAGACGGATCGAAACCCTGAACTCGGCGCACGCCGCTGCTACCCTCAGCGAGGTTGTTCCAGAATTTTTCAAGCTCGCAGCCTAACGAAGTGACGACTCCCAGCCCGGTGATGACGACACGTCGATTCATGAGGGCCCGGACCGTCAGGCGAGCCGTCAGATTTGCAATCAACAAGTTGAGGTTGGAGCATTCTTCCCGAAATGCTCGCGATCATTTTGCTTGACATCTAAGCCTGAAAACCAACTCTTTCAGCTAACTTTAAAGACAAGTTCCTATGAGGTGGCCGGAGAAGCGGAGCCAGGAAGAGGCGGATTTTAAGTGGATTTCCGGTAGGCCTTGTTACGGGTTAAATGTTTGTCGTTCGAATGTCAA
>JBLHKS010000132.1:0-19995 GCA_047620505.1 Verrucomicrobiales bacterium
GTCGAGCAACACAAACCCATCGGATATGTGCTCGAGAATCTGCTCAGCAAAAATTTTGTCGGCGGTGTCCATGAATCTCATTCAGACGCTCGGCTCGAATTCGTTTCTTTCACGCGAAAATCGGCCAAGTTGAACCACCGATGACAATTCATCCGATGCTGATCCCCACCCTGGCCCTCGCAGTGGCGGCCTTCGTTCTTGGCCTAAGGCTTAGTCGAAATTGGAACCGAATTAGGGGCTGGCGGACAGCCGTCTTCATCGGCAGCTGCTGTCTCGGAATTCCGGGCGCGTTCTTCGCTTTCTACTACACGCATTTGCTGGACGATTGGGTTAGCCTCTACCGCTTGCGCGCGCTCCCGGGCTCCGAGCTGGCTTTCGGCGTCCTCGCTCTCCCTGCCGGAATGTTGAGCGGAAGGTTAGGGCGGATTCCCAGAATCCTCTTCGCGACTCTCGCTGTGGCGGCTGCGTTCCTGCCCTTCGTAAAACCGATCCTCGCCCCTCTCGACTATTCATCGATGACCGAACGGTGGAACGACGGCGTCTGCATTCAATCCAGCGCAGCCACCTGCGGCCCGTCCAGCGCCACGACGATTCTGGCGATCTACGGAGACGAAGAAATTACTGAGCAGCTGCTGGCACGCGAGGCTTACTCCTATCAGGGAGGAACCGAGTGCTGGCACCTTGCGCGGGCGGTGCGGAAACGTGGATTCGAGGTCGACTTCGCGATCTACGATGAGGGCCTACCGCAAAAGATCGACACGCCGATTATCGCTGGCGTGCGGCTCGGCGATATCGGCCATTTTATCACGATCCTCGAGCAGAACGGCGACGAACTCGTCATCGGCGATCCTCTGAGCGGGCGGAAAACGGCTAGCCGAGCTGAGTTCCAAAGGTCATACAAATTCACCGGATTTTTCATGAGCATCCGTCCGCGCTGACGAAGTTCCAAGCGATGTCTCCTCTCCAGAAGCAGCTGCACCCGGACGTCGCCGATTGGCTTCAATCAAACCTCGGTGAGCCGACTCAGGCGCAGGAACAAACGGTTCCGCACATCCTCAATGGCGAGTCGGTTCTCCTCAGCTCGCCGACCGGCACTGGGAAAACGTTAGCCGGATTCCTGGGCGTCATCGACCGGCTCTACCGCGAGCATCTCGACAAAAAACTCCGCGCTGGCCGGATTCGCGCGCTCTACGTCTCGCCGCTGCGTGCGCTGACCTACGACATTCGTAAAAACCTGGCTGAGCCGCTCGAAGGCCTCGGCGTCGCGGACAAAATCCGGATCGCATCGCGCACCGGCGACACGACCCAGTCCGAACGCGCAAAAACCAAGCGCAGCCCGCCGCACATTTTCCTGACAACACCAGAAAGTCTGGCCATCATCCTTTGCCAGAAATCCTATCGCGAAGCGCTCTCATTTTGCGAAACGGTGATCATCGACGAACTCCACGCGCTCGTTCCCAACAAGCGAGGCACCCACCTGATGCTTTCGTTAGAGCGTCTCGAAGAACTCGTCGCCAAACCGCTCTGTCGGGTCGGACTCAGCGCCACGGTCGCGCCACTCGGCACCGTCGCCGCCTACCTCAGTGGAGTCGGCCGCAGTTGCCGGATTGTTGAGCCGGATTTCGAACGCAAAAGTCTGGTCGAAGTGATGACGCCGTTGCGCAAAACCGCTTACCCGCCTGCAGGCTGGACGGGAGCGCGGGTAACGCGCGATGTCGCCCGCATCGTCGAGAAAATGCGGACGACGATCATTTTTACCAACACGCGAAGCGGAGCCGAGAACACGAGCTCTCGCCTCAAGAACGTTTTGCCCCATCTCGCGCACCTGATCGAGACCCATCACTCTTCGCTTGATCGCGATGTCAGGCTCGAAGTCGAAGACCGGCTCAAAGCTGGCGAACTCCGCGCCGTGGTCTGCTCGACCAGCCTCGAACTCGGCATCGACATCGGCTCGATCGACACCGTGATCATGATGTCGACGCCGAAAGGAATTTCGCGCGCGTTGCAGCGCATCGGTCGTTCCGGCCACTCGATCCACAAGATGAGCCACGGCGTTCTCGTCGCGACTAACATCAATGATTTGATCGAATGCGTCGTCTGCGCCGAGATGGTCAAGCAGAAGAAGCTCGACCCCGTCACGCCGCTCGAATGGGGCTACGACGTGATCATCCAGCACATCGTCGGCATGGCGATGGCCGGTGGCGTCAGCCGCGAAAACGCATTCAAAACGATCACGCGAGCCTGGCCGTTTCGAAACCTGACACAGCCAGAACTTGACCGCTTGATCCGTTACCTCGAAGGCGGCGGCGAGTCGCTCGAAGGGCAGTACCGTGAGACGTTCGGAAAGATCGTCGAGGTCGACGGCGTCTTCATCACGCCGACTCGCAAGATCGAACGCGATTACCTGGTCAACGTCGGCGTGATCGCGAGCGAAGGGATGATTGCGGTCATGTTAGGGCGGAAAAGACTTGGCTTCGTCGAGGAAGGATTCGCTCGTGGCCTCAAACCCGGCGACCACTTCGTCCTTGCCGGTCGAGTCGTCCGTTTCGAGGATGGCGGCGTTGGCGAAATCAACGTCACCCGCGCCGATGGCCGTCAGCCGTCCGTCCCGACGTGGAACGCAAACAAAATGCCGCTCGCAAGCGGCTTAGCCAACGAAGTCACGACTTTCAGGACCGAACTTCACGGCCGAATGGTCGCCAAGCACAAAACCCAGCAGCTGCTGGATTGGCTCGTGGAAACCTGGAACATCAGCACGCTCAACGCCGAGGCTGTACTCGAACATTTTCGCGCCCAGAAGAAACTCTCCGACATCCCGCGCGCCGAGTTTCTGCTGATTGAAAAATTCCGCGATCCCGAAGACCCGGACCGCCTCCACTGCTTTTTTCACTGCCTGATCGGCCGCGCCGCGAACGACGCCATCTCCCGGATCGTCTCGTGGCGATTGAAGAAGCACGTCGGCGGCAACGCGATGGTCACGATCGACGACTACGGCTTTTTACTAAGCCTGAAATCGTTCCAGGACCTCGATCTCGACGACTGGCGCGAACTATTTTTGCCTGCGGATGCCGAGAAAGATCTGCGCGAATCCTTGCAGGAATCCCAACTCGTCAAAGGTCAGTTCCGCGGAGTTGCCCAGACTGGCTTGATGGTCCCTCGCAATCTTCCGGGTCAACAACGTCAACTTCGGCAACTACGTTGGAGCGCCGAAATTCTTTTCCGCGTCCTGACCGAACACGAACCGGATCACCCGCTGATCGAGCAGGCGATCCGCGAGTCGACCCACACCTACCTGGACATCGTACAGGCCTCCGCGTTTCTCGCGAAGGCGCAGAGCTTCGATTGGCGGCTGCTGGACGTTCCCGTGGTCACCCCGTTTTCATTCGGGATGTTCGTCAGCAAAATCAAAGAAGGGATGATGATGGAAGATCCTGACGAAGCGATCGAGCGGCTGTTTTATGAGATGAGCCAACATCTGAACGAAGCCCACTAGTCCAGCGGAAGCTCTCGGAGCAGACTTCTATGCTCTACCCGCTCCAGATTATTGATGTTGAGCACGTCAATCGTCGTGCGACCGATTTCCGTCTTGCCAACTAACCATGGCCCATCCCACGTGAAATGATCTTCCCACGCGTCACTTCTTGGATCGAACAAGCGCGTCAGTTGGCCAGTGTCAGGGTCATAACCAGCGATGTTCGGCCCTTTGGCGCCATTGCATTGGGCGCAAGCCCAACAGAGATTTTCTAAAGTGCTTGGACCGTGATGCTTTTGAGCTCGAATGTGGTCTTGCTCGTGCGGCAGAATCGTGGCGGATTGCGGGAGGCGACAGTAATTCACAACTGTCGTCGGCGCGTTCGCGGACCTGATCGCGAAGAGAAGGCATTAGACGTCAGCAGCCGAAGGACGAAGCGAGGCACGGGCTTTTGCTTGAAGGATGTCAATCAGTTGCCCGACGCGGAGATATTTTCGCAGGTCGCCCCGCTCGGCATCGGAAAGTTCGTCACGATTGTTCCGGTTAAGCAGTTGACCGATTCGATCGCGAGTTGCCTCACTGAATTTCAGGCCAAGTAACGATCGGGCGGCTTCTTCACTGAAATCGCCCTCATCAGGAGTGATGACATCGGTTAGAATGTCCGCTTCGGTTAGAGTCGCATGCATGAGGCTAAGATTCGCAGTCGATGTCTCCGATTCCAGTGAAAACTCACTGCGATGTGCCACACGCTCGAACTAACCGTCAGTTTCCTGAACGAACTTCAACACTGCGGGCAGAGCTTCCTGGATAAGATCACGAGTGATTTCGTAAGCGTCGCGGTCGAGCCCGATTGGATCCGGAACGTCGAGCAGGCCATGGTTCGCGTCGTCTGCTTCGGCACCGTCAGCCAGCTCGCGAATTAGGAAAGTCTTCTCAGCAGCTGCTGGGAAGAGCATCTCGATCGCTTCCTTGTGGCCGATCGTCATTCCGAAAATGTGAGTCGACTCGCGGATCAGTTCCGGCGTGAGCTGCTGGCTGCGTTGGGCGGAAATATCGATTCCCTGTTCCTTGAGCACATTGATCGAGTGTTGGCTCGGCGCGCGATTGGGCGGAGCGCTCAAGCCGGCGGAGTCGATTTCGATTCCGCTGAGATTTTTCGTCATTTCGCGGAATAGCCCCTCGGCCAAGGGGCTTCTGCAAATATTGCCTGTGCAAACGAATAAAACTTTGGCCATCGCTGCACTTTCGGGGGCCTTGTCAGGATGTCAAACTCCTCAGTGATCGCCAATCTGCGGCAAACTTTTATGTGAGGAAAAAGGTTGGCGCATCGCTCCAAACTCGCTTGCATGAGCGCGTTCCAGCCGACGCATGCCTTCCGCCAAAAAATCCAGCCGTCTCCACACATTTCTGCGTCGTTCCGGATCGACCGCAGGCCTGTGGTTGTTGATGGGAGCCGCTCTTTATTTTGCCGAGCCGATCCTGTTCTTCGCGATCCTGATGCTGGTCGTCGTGCTCGGCCTGCTCGAATATTTCCAACTCCTGAATCTCAAGCGCGCCAAGTCGGAGGCGACGGTGACCATCGTGATCGCCGCCGGTTACACCGCAGCGGTCTTCTGGCAGGCGGCTGTCGACAAGAATTCGATGAACTTCGGCCTCTACGATGGGGTCGCGATCGCGGCGATCGTTTTCGGCGTTTTCATCATTCATCTCCGGCGGCAAATTCAGCCTGGAGTCAACCACATCGCGATTATGGCGTGCGTGTTCGGCTTCATTTATATCCCTTATCTTTTTGGGTTCTGTACGCGGATCATTTTCTTCGATGATGGGCAACACGGTGCGGACGTCGCCTCGCCGGGCCGCGGTTATCTTTTGATTCTTCTCGCCGCGACGAAGTTCACCGACATGGGGGCTTACATCGTTGGTTCGCTGATCGGGAAGCACAAAATGATCCCCAACGTCAGCCCAGGCAAAACCTGGGAAGGCACGATTGGAGCGATCGCATTCACGATGTTGGCGGCGTTTGGCGTGACCTGGTTGTTTCCAGACGACGTGCCGCTTCTGGCGAACGCGCCGATGCACACGGCGATCCTGGCAATGCTGATTTTCCTCGGGGCCGTGGTTGGCGACCTCGCTGAATCGATTTTGAAACGCAGCCTCGCGATGAAGGATTCTGGTCATGTCATGCCTGGAATCGGAGGCGTGCTCGACCTGATCGACAGCGTGATTTTCACCGCACCAATTTTCTACGTCTACCTCGTATGGCTGGGACCGTGATCAGAAAACGCGTCGTCGTTCTCGGTTCAACCGGTTCGATCGGCGACAGCGCGCTCAAGGTCGCTCGCGATATTCCGGAGCGGATGGAGATCGTTGGCCTGGCCGCAAACACGTCGGTCGCGAAGATCAACGAGCAGGCGCGCGAGTTTGGCGTGAAACACGTCGCGATCGCGGATGAGCAGCTGCTGGGCGAGATCGAAGCGGAGAACGCGCTTGGCGGCGAGGAGGGTCTGGTCGCCCTGGCCACGTTGGAAGAGGCAGATCTGGTTTTGATCGCGATCGTCGGGACCGGCGGGTTGCGACCGGCTTTGGCTGCTTTGGAAGCTGGGAAAGACATCGCGGTTGCCAGCAAAGAAATTCTCGTGATGGCAGGCGAAGCCGTGATGAAGGCCGCCGAGCAGAACGGTTGCCGAGTTTTGCCGGTAGACAGCGAGCACAACGCGATTTTCCAGTGCCTCGAAGGACGTGGCCCGGAAGAGGTTCGGCGAATTATTCTGACAGCGTCAGGCGGTCCTTTCCGAACGACGCCGCGTGAGCAGCTGCTGACCGTGACCGTCGAGCAAGCGCTGAAACATCCGACCTGGGAAATGGGGCCGAAGATCACGATCGATTCGGCCACTCTCTTTAATAAGGGACTCGAGATGATCGAAGCCCGCTGGCTGTTCGGCGTCGAGATGGATCGAGTCGACGTCATCGTGCATCCGCAAAGCATCGTTCATTCGGCGGTCGAATTCATCGATCACTCGATTCTCGCTCAGCTTAGCCATAGCGATATGTGTTTTCCGATTCAGTACGCGGTCACCTGGCCGGTGCGCGTGCCGAACACGCTGGAGCCGCTCGATTTTGCAAAGTTGTCGAAGCTGGATTTCGAAGCTCCGCGTTTGGACGATTTTCCGGCTCTAACGCTTGCTCGCGAGGCGGGCGAGAAGGGCGGAACGCTGCCAGCCGTGATGAACGCGGCTAACGAAATCGCAGTGGCGGCGTTTCTCGAGAGGAAGGTCGGTTTCTCGACAATCTGGGAAACCGTAGGAGCGACGATGGCCGCGCACACGAACATCGAGCACCCCAGTTTGGATCAGATTCTCGAAGCGGACCTCTGGGCTCGCGGGCATGCGGCTTCTGTGATCGAAGAGGCTCTCGGTTGATTTTTCATGCTCAACGCGGAGCTTGGCCGAATGAAAATCGCCCGCATTTCTGTCCTCCTGGTTCTGTTTTCCTGGACCGCCGTTTCGTGCGATCGCCATTCCGAGGAAGCGGTCCCAGCAGAGCCGACTGCGCCTGAGAAAGCAGCTGTCCAGGTCGAGCCGGAGTCTCCCGGCCCAATCCTGACGGACGCAGAAATCCAGGAGCTGATTTTTGGCGAATCTCCAGACGGCGATGTTCCGGACTTGAAGAGTCTCCCGACCGCGCAGCAGGCTACCCTTCGTGCTGCGATGGAGAAGGCCGTTCAGAGTCTCGATGTCGAACTCCTCGCCTCCTCGGTCTCCGGCAGCATTCAGTTCGGAGGCAACGGAATCAAAAACGCCGAGCTTCAGCAAGGGGTGACTCAAATTCGGACGCTTACGCCGGATGAAGCGAAGAAGCTCGGGATCGACATTGAGAAGCTCGGATTGCCGGGAGGACGCTCGGGCGTGGTCGTCCACTCCGACATCCAGATCATTCAAAATGGCGAAGATGGTCAGCCGGTCGATTTGCCTGAGGGAAATTCGTCTGTCGGAATCAGCGTCGAACGGGTGATGCCGATTGAAGTTGAGCAAGAGTCCGATCCGGAACGCGCTCTGCGAATCCAGGAATTTCTCGAAGCTGGCGATTCGGACGGACTCGCCAACGAACTCGGCCCGCTGATCCAGGGCGCGCTCGACGCTGCCGCCTACCAGCAGCTGCTGGGGCAGTAGCCAAGCCAGTTCGATTAACGGCATCGCTCGGCGATGGACACGGCCTGTTTCGAATCAGGGCGTTGGGAAAAACTTTGCAGTGTTTTGCAAATCGATTGGGCCTTCGCGTCAGAAAGCCACCACCGCGGGTAACACCGCAAAAACAAAATCTCCCAACAGACCCCCCCAAAAAAACTACCATGAAAACCAAAAGAACCTCCCTCGCCCTCGCAACCCTCGCCGTAGCAGCTGCTGGCTTCACTGCTTCTTCCGCTCAGGCAGAAAACCGCGAACTGGTCAGCCTTGCTCACGAACTCGACCGCCAGGCAACCTCCATCCGGCGCGAAGCAGACACTCACTTCAAGCATACCGGCCAGCACCGACATCTGGTTGCTGACGCCAACAGCCTGATCCGGATCGCTCAGCACCTTGACGAACTTTCGCATGACAGCCACCGCGTCAGCTATCGGCACTTCGAGGCCGACGTCGACAAAGCGCTCGACCTGGTTGAGCACATTCACGGTCTCGTTGATCGGATGGACTCTGGCCGCACCGGTGGCCACAAGCACGGCAACACGGCCCACGTCCATCGCCAATTGCGCGACATGGAGCGGACAGTTCAAGCTCTCCAGCGCGCTGTGAATCGGGCCTACGGCCGAAGCTCCCGCGGTGAAGTCTGCGAATTCGATCGCCCTCGGGTTGTCGTCCGCAGCTCCCGGGACCACGGCCACGATCACTGATCAGGCCGATTGATTGAATCGATCTTTCCAAACAAACTCCCCCAACTAGCCCAAACAGGAAGCGGCTCTCGGATCAGTCCGAGGGCCGCTTTTCTTTTTGCTTTCGCGGCAGAGCGAGGTTTTTTGACCCTCATCGCGAAATTGCTTACGACTTCGCGGACCGAGTCTAACAAAACCAAACCTGATCAATTAATGAAATCCATCTTCACCAAGCTTGCTGTCCTTCTTGCCGTTCCCTTTCTTGCTTTCATGACCACTTCCTGCGGCGATGACCACGATCACGCTGACGAGACCGAAAAAGAGCACAAAGAGCATTCCTAGATCTCAGTCAGGAATCAAAAATCTTTCCCAAAGCGGCCCTCGGATTTCCCGGCGGTCGCTTTTTCGTTTTCGTTGCGCAACAGCGGCGAATGCATACACTCCGGGCCGCTCATGAAAATCGTTCTCGCATACTCGGGAGGTCTCGACACCTCCGTCCTGCTCAAGTGGCTCGGCCAGACTTACGACGCGGAGGTGATCGCCTACTGCGCGGACGTCGGTCAGGATGAGGAACTCGACGGCCTCGAAGAAAAAGCCCTGAGCACCGGTGCCAGCAAATGCTTCATCGGCGACCTGCGAGAAGAGTTCGCCCGCGACTTCATTTTTCCGATGTTTCGCGCCAACGCGCTCTACGAAGGTCAGTATCTTCTGGGAACGAGCATCGCGCGCCCGGTCATCGCCAAAGGCATGCTCGACACCGTGAAAGCCGAGGGAGCCGACGCGATTGCACACGGCGCGACCGGCAAAGGCAACGACCAGGTCCGCTTTGAGCTGTCAGCAGCTGCTCTCGCGCCCGAGGTCAAAGTGATCGCTCCCTGGCGCGATGCGAAGTTCCGCGAAACCTTCCCAGGCCGGACCGAAATGATCGACTACGCGGCGGCAAACGGGATCGACGTCGTCGCTTCGGCGTCCAAGTCCTACAGCATGGATCGCAACCTGCTCCACATCAGTTTTGAGGCCGGCGTGCTCGAAGATCCGTGGTTCGACGCGACAACGCCGGCGAGCAAAAGCATGTACGTTCTCAGCGTCTCGCCGGAAGACGCGCCGGATAAGCCGGAGTACGTCGAGTTGCTCTTCGAAAAAGGAGATTGCGTTGGGCTTAAGGCAGATGGGATCGGTGAAGCGTTAGAAAAATACAACCTGAGCACCGAGGGCGAGACTGACGGCTACACTCGGCTCACTCCCTACGGCGTGATGCGCGTCTTGAATTTCCTGGGCGGAAGAAACGGCGTCGGTCGGATCGACATGGTCGAAAACCGGTTCGTCGGCATGAAATCGCGCGGTGTCTACGAAACTCCGGGTGGCACGATTCTGCTGGCGGCACATCGGCATCTCGAAAGCCTGACGCTCGACCGCGAAGTGCAGCTGCTCCGCGACGAAATCGTTCCGAAGTACGCGCAGCTCGTTTACAACGGCTTTTGGTTCGCGCCTGAACGCGTGGCCTTGCAGACGCTGATCGACTCGACCCAGGAATACGTCAGCGGTGAAGTCCGACTCAAGCTTTACAAAGGCAACGTCATGTCTGCCGGCCGTCGCTCGCCACACAGTCTTTATCGCGAAGACGTTGCCACGATGGAAGGCGATTACTCCGATGAAGCCTACAATCAGGACGACGCCACCGGGTTTATTCGGCTGAACGGACTCCGTTTGCGGAGCGAGGCATTGCGAAAGGCGCAAGGCTGAGTTTTCGAGTTTCGGGCTTCAGAAATCCCGCTACGCTGCGGGCATGAAATCGTTTTTCCTGCTCGCCGCCGTCGCTCTGCTTCCGTTCGTTTCGTTTGCCCAGAAAAACTATCCTCCGGAAATGCCGGGGGCCGAGGTCAAGACTTACAAAGTCGCTGACGGCGATGTTGAACTGAAAATCTGGATCTTCAAACCGGAAGGCTGGAAGGCGTCCGATTCGCGCCCAGCGGCCGTGTTCTTTTTTGGAGGCGGCTGGAATGGCGGGTCGCCGCAACAGTTCGAGCAGCATTGTAAGCGCCTCGCAAAACGCGGGATGGTGGCGATGACCGCTGACTACCGCGTCCGAGGCCGACACGAAACCCTGGCGAACATTTGCGTCGAAGATGCTCGCGACGCCGTGCGTTGGATTCGCGTTCACACGGAAGAACTCGGCGTAAATCCGGAGCGTCTCCTCGGCGGAGGCGGCTCGGCAGGCGGCCACATCGCAGCCTGCCTCGGCACGATCGCTTTCGATGATCAGGGAACCGATTCATCGCCAAACGCGACCGCATTGTTCAACCCCGCCGCCGTGCTCGCGCCCTACAAAGGTAAGAACTATTGGAAGACCGATCGCAGCGCCGAAATGCGCGAGCGCATGGGCGTCGACCCGGTTGAGCTTTCGCCGATTCATCACGTCCACGCTGACGCCGCGCCCTCGATCATTTTCCACGGCACTGCGGATGACAAAGTTCCCTTCGCCTCAGCAGCTGCTTACGCGGAGGCGATGAAAGAGGCCGGCGCGCGTTGCGAGCTTGTGAGTTACGAAGGCGAGGGTCACGGATTTTTCAACTATGGACGTGGCGAGAACGTCGTTTTTGAAGACACGATGAAGGAACTCGACGCTTTCCTGGTTTCGTTGGGATGGCTGGATGCGGTCGAAAAATGATCTTGCCTTCGCGCTATCGTTTCCCTGACTTTGGCGGGGGTTAATTTTCAAACGGTCCTTTGGCCATTTGGACTGCGGTGGCAAGCCCGCTTTGCGGGTGCCGACACCGCTTTCGAGCCGCCCACTCGCTTCGATCACGCAAATAGGCAGCGTCCATCGGCAACGCACAAACGACGTTTTTCCCGCAGGACGGATTTGTCGATGCACTCGAAAGCGGTGTCGGCACCCGCTAAGGCTTGCCTTGAGCTTTACCCACTTTTCACCTGCATGTTTAGAAAAGGCGATGCTGAAAGCATCAAGGATAACAGCCCCGGATTTCAATCCGGGGATTACGTTTGAATTCTTCGCTGCCTCCTGAAGGGAGGCCGGAATCAGGCACCGCAAGCCGATGATCGCTGCCGACCAGAATGTAGACCATCGGTGATCGGGCGTTTCCCGCTTCCCTTCAGGAAGCATCATCTACTTGGTCGGACGACCCCGGATTGAAATCCGGGGCTGTTATCCTTGATGCTTTCAGCATCCAACTCGAGCGATCGAGCGAGAGACGTGGGTAAAGCTCAGGGCTTGCCACCGCAGTCCAAACCGTCATTTCTCCAGCAGCTGCTGGAGCACTTTTTTGATTGGCGCTTCGGCACCCGGGTCGACCCAGCACCAGCCTCCAAGGTTCCCGTCCTTCTCTTCCCAGGCCTGTTCGACCGGAATGTAGCCCGGCCCGCATTCGCCGTAACCGGCGGTCATGACGAACGAATCGGGTCGCAAGCTCTGGGCGAAGATTTGATACTCGACGTAGATTTCGGCAGGCAGAAGGATGAGCTGAGCAACGCCGAAATCCACCATCGGGACGTCGATCGGCTGGCCGGTCTCGCTGCGGTTGAGCCAGCTGAGTCCGAGTGCGGCTGAGGATTGTTTGGAACGCGTTGTCGCTTCAGCGAGCTTTTTGGTCAGCTCATCTCGTGAGTACCCGGCCGAAGTTCGCGGCGCGAGTGTCAGGGTTTCGTTTTTGAATCCGAGTTTGCCGATTTCGTGCTTTTCCGTCGCCTCCCAGGCGGCATTCATTCCGTTGTGAAGCCGCTCTGCGAACACCGCTCGCATCTCACGTTTCCCGTTATTAAATTTCCCAACCGTGACGTTTCCGCTGGCTCCACTGGCGTAAATTTGAAGCGTGTCAGGAGTTTCATCTTGCCGCTTTTGACGCGCCATTCCCGGAAAATCCGCCGACATCCGGCCAGTCCGGTAGTAGCTCATCGGATGGGTTGCGTAAATGCTCAGCGCGCAGACCGCCTTCTCGCCGTTCCAGAAACTGATCGTTTTCAACATCGGATCGATCACGCCCACATCGGCGGTCCGACCAACGAGATCGCCCCCACCGCTGTAGCGACCGTAGCTGAAGCCGCCGTCCGGTTTTACGTAACGTCGATTCGAAGCGACGTCGATCACCTCGGCCTGGCCAGTTCCGATGTGGGTGACCGGCTCGGCCGACTTGAGAGCTTCGACTAACGCCTTGGCAACTCGCTGGACCGTCGCTTCGTGAAATTCGAGATCGATGACCTGAGCTTCGGCGCCGGCTTTCTCCAGAATTCGCTGAGCTTCGAGGTCAGCCAACGGCGTGTCGTGCTGATGAATCGAGGTCACAAAAACCCGCTCGCGAGTCGTCTCGGCAGTCGACGCTAGCAGATCTCGCCAGCGATCGAATGCCTTTCCACGAATCTCCGCCCAATCGACGGAAACGAAAACCACGGGCTTGAATTCGGCGTCTGTCAGGACGAATCCCTTGGCGTAGAGCGGGTCCTCGACTCCGGTCGAATCGATCCCTCCGCCGGTCAGCAGCTGGTGGCCAACAGGCGGGGTGACGTCGACGGAAAAGGTCCCAATTTCGACCCCGAAAGCAGCCGAAGTCAGCGTGAACGTGACCAGCAGCTGCTGGCTAAAGTGTCGGAACTTCGCCCCGATTGATTGCGTCTTCATAAGCTTGATTGACGAGGTAATTTTCCCCGAGTGCCTCAGCCAGCGGATCAATATCCTCGCCGCTGAAGCCGTAGTGAAGGTGTCGACGCCAACCCTCAGCGTGCTCAAAGTTTCCTGACATGCGCCCCAGTTCCGAACTGAAATCGTCTAACGTTTTGATGTAGCTGTCCATGCCCTGGGTCTTGTCCAACCAATCCTTCTGACTCGCGTGCGCAGCGAGAGCCGCGCGCTTCGTTTCGTGCAATTTCGAAGTCTCGACGTACGCGCCAGGCACGATCCGCCGACGCAAGGGATCGCGAAGACCGTGCGGCATCGCGTGATAAACGGTGACGTCGCCTTCTGCTGCTTCAGTCGGCGGCTGTGCACCGAAATTCGGAATCACCCGAGCGAACGCCGCGGTCAGCGCGAGTCGTGAGGTATTTGTGTGATCCTCCATGTAATCTTCTGTCGAATGTGTCAGGACGATGCTGGGATTGACCTCGCGCATCACGCCCGCGATGTGCCTCAGCGTTTCGATGTCGTAGAAAATCTGGAGATCCTTGCAGAATGCTGGATGAAACTTCGCGCCGAGAATCCCTGCAGCCGTCGCAGCTTCGCGAGCGCGGATTTCGGCCGTTTGTTGCGCGGTAAAAACCATGCTGCCGCAATCCCCACCGGACAGAGTCAGGTAATGCGTTTCCCAACCGGCAGCTTTGAGATGAAGGAGGGTTCCAGCGGCGGCGAATTCGATATCGTCCGGGTGAGCGAAAATGGCGAAGGCAGTTTTAGACATGGTCGGCCTTCAGTTTGGGAGAAAACCTGGCCGCTGGCAAGACCGGCTTGTCGTTCACGAAATTCGCGGTCGCCCCCGAATAAATCGGATGATTCCGCCGCCGTGCTTCAGCAACAGCTTCAAAACGAACATCGCAAGAATCACCGCCACGCCAATTTTAACCCACCCGAAAATGCCGATTCTGCTATTGGCTTCGCGATTCTGAGCCCGGCTGTTTCCATCTTCGATCTCCGGGGCTTTCGCCGCTTCAGCCCGGATTTCGCCAACGCTTTTCCGAGTGTAAACCAGCATCGTGTCCGTGTTTTCAAACGTTTCGATGAAGAAGGTTTCGTCTGATCCACCGGGCGAAATCTGCCGCCCAACGGTCTCGTCCATGCCCGACGAACTCAGCTCAAACGTGATCACGTAGCCCCGTCCTCCGCCGCTCGGCGCGTAGCGAATCAAATCGCGGCCAGCTCCGTTTTCTCGCTCCTCGAACGAGATCGCCTTCGGATGAAACTCGATCACGCCGCCTCCGCTCAGCTCATCCAGCCGCTCAAAAAGTCGATTCGGAACCGATCGATAGAGAACCCAGATGTTGCCCTGTCGGCCGTTGTAAAAACCGCGCTGCGTGATGAAAACATCGAGGACGCCATCGTTGTTCAGATCGATTTCCGAAATAATCAGCTCATCCGCGTCATCGCATTGAAACGTTTCGACGTAGTCCAGACGTGGATCCTCGACGATCGTTGCCGCGCCAAAACCAGCAGCTGCTGACAGTGCGAGAAGGACAAAAACGATAAAAGCGGAGCGACGCTTCATTCCGTTTTCATGCCGCCTTCCAGCTCATTCTTCAAGACGGTGATCAAATAGTTCATCTTATTGGGAATAAATTTCCACCGCTTGCCGGACGGGTTTCCGGGGTAAAACTGAAACGCACCTCGATAATAAGAAAGCGTGTCCCACTTCGTTTTCAGCTTCTTCACAATCGCAGCTCCGTTGTAGAGCTGGATGATCGAGGCCTCCTCAAACGTCAGCTGCGTCTTGCATCCAGGTGGCGTGAGATGCGATGGCGGAAGCTCGTACTGATCCGGGTAGGTCCGCTTGAGCGCTTCGAGATATTTCGCGGTATCGCGCTCCGCGGTTTGAAATTCCTTGATCCCGGCTTGGACGTTTGAGCGCCAATCCCAGGCCTCCATCGTCGAAACTTCTTCACCACGCGCTGAGTCGATCTGGAAAAGTCCCCAAGCATCGGGGGCTCCGAAATTCGGCTGATTCACGACTCTTCCCAAGGTGTTGAACTGGTTAAAAACCTGCCGGCCTTGTCGACTTTCATGCTGGGAAACCGCTTCGGCGAACCAATATTTCCCGCGCTCTTGTCGAATGATCTTGAGCGCGGCCGAGTCACTCGGATTCTTGCTTCGGATCCCGAACGCTCGCTCGCCTTCGTGAATTTTCTTGCCGTCCGCGTCGGTAACGCGATACCTGAGTTGACCGTCTCCGCCGAAGAATTCCTTGCCGAATTCCCCATGCAAATCCCAGGCCTTGTCGCCCGGAACCTCGCGCCAGTCCTCATCGCCAGACGGAAAACGGCGGTCGTCCAAACCCTTTCGACGGATGTAAGCGTTCTCAAATTGCCAGCTGACCGTCGTGTCCTCCGGCAAACCCAGAATCTTCGCGCTAAGCCTCGGCATGAGCTGAGTCACCGTGGTTTCGTCCTCGATGTGCGTGATCCAGGCCGTGTCCTCGTTGTCGATCTCGATATCGTCGTCTTCATCAGAGGGATCGCGCAGATCGAGGACTCGCAGCGCCGAACACCGCACTTCCAGCGGCGCTGTCTGAGCAAGCTCGGCTTGAGACGAATCGACCTCAGCAATGAACTCGATTGGATCGTCTGAAGCGCGTTTGAACGTGAGTTTGACTCCAAGCTTCCGGGCCTCCGCCTTCAAACCGAGGTAGGACGCGGTGTACCATTTGTTCGTGCTCACGATCATCCACTGCTCGCTACCGGGCCGCTTCAAGCGCACCGTTACCGGGCTTGCTGAGATCAATTTTTCGCCGTCCAACTTTGCCGTGATCACCCTGACTTTGATCCCGCTCCAAGTCCGCGAACTCACCGGATGAGCGATGACTTCGAGCTCCGCTTCGGCCGAGTCCCCTTCGAAGAGCAGCGTCTCGGGAGCGTCGACTTGCAGGCTTGCGCTGAGGCTAAAATCGTCCTGCGCCCAGCAGCTGCTGACGACGGAAATCGCCGCCAAAGCGAAGCAGGGCGATTTCCATCCGAAAAATGGGGGAGACGATGGGAGCACTACAGTTTTCATCCCGGTCTGAATTTGACACAGATTGAACTTGTCTACGTAGTCAGTTTCAACGGCGAGATCAAGGCCGAAGTGTTCGCGGGCCGCTGAGTCTACTGCAGGCGAGTCGAATTAACCGAATCAAGATAGGCAACGCGAGAATCCCCGCCATGATCGCTATTCCTGTTAGATAAGAATCCTTCGCGGGTTGGAAGAACCAACCAACGAGCGTTAAATCGCAAAGATAATGAGCGATAAGAACTGAAAGAAAGCCAAATCGGAAAAAGGCAATTCCCCAGACACAGCCCATCGCAACGCAGGCAACTAGCTTGAAAATCAGCGGCTCCTGGGGAGGAAGAAAGGAAAGGCCCGCATGCGCGGCTGCATAGAATATAGAAGGTATAAGTATTGCGATCCATTTACGCTTAGTGAGACGTAGAATCAAAAGCGCACCACAAAGTCGATATAGGCCTTCTTCGAGAACAGCGATTAGCGTAAAATACAAGCTGCCAGCGACAGCGGGTTGACGCGATTGTAGCATTTGGAGAAAGAAATCCGTCGGCTGAAGCAGAAGCGTCATTGGAGCTGCGAGTTCGAGCACAACGAGGGTCAACGCGAATACTCCGAGACTCCACGGAAGAAGAAGCGCGCCAGTCAGCAGCTGCTGGCCGTAAACGACGGGCGAAAGGCGGCCTTGAAACGCGTTGATGAAACTGGCAGTTCCTGCGCCGCCTTGGATCTGAACATCGAGCGAGCGGCCGTAACCGAGCAATCCAAGCGCAAGAAACGGAAAGAGGGCGTGGATCGGAATCTCAATCAAATAAGGGAAGCCGACCCGACCCTGGAAGGATAAAATTGCGGCCGCTCCAACGAACAAACTAATCAACATCAACGTCGTGACGGGTGCCTCCGGCTCTGATTTGAGACGGACGAGAAATCCGGCAAAGCAAGCTAAGCAGAATCCTAGCAGAACGACATAGGCGACTCCGCTGATGACATGGCCGTACTTACTAAATGAAGGCGGCGGTGCGCTGCCAACGGTGCGGCGATAATCAAAGAAGAGCCTAGTCAGGCGTTCGCCCGAGTATCGAAATCGGATGTGCTCGCTCAGGTTCGAATACTCCGACTGCCGGAAGAGAATTTCACGTCCTTCCATCTCAAACTCGACGTCAGGCCGGTGCTCCAGGAACTTGGCGACGAACTCTCGAATCGCGATTCCGACCTCCTCGCGCGCGATCGTTTCTCCTTGGCTACCCGGAATCAATAGGCCTGAAACTCGGCCTTTCGGATCAAAACGGATCAGCGAGCCATCGCTCAATTTCACAGTCGTAAAAACGAATCGTCCGTCCGCAATTAACCGGTTCACGACGCCGTTTCCCAACGCGCGCCTCCTTTCCGAATCATCAAATTTCTGGAAACGATGGATCGATTCGATCTCCCAGACCTCGTGAATGCCAAGATGATTCCGAATCTCTTCGACCGCCTCTTCGTAGTCGAAATCCGATGGCCCCCAATCGATCAGCGGCAGCGCTCGCGGCAGTTGCCAGAACAGAAATACGGTAAAAACCGCCGCACCAGCAAGAAGGACGAGGTACGAACGCGACATCGGGAGCGACAGAATTTCGTTAGCCGAATTGCGCCAGCAGCTGCTCAGCCGAGATCTCGATCTCAGTGCGATCGGCAAGCGTCTTAACTTTGATCATCGGAAACGCTGATCCGTAGATCACGGCCTTCGCGGCTCCAGATTGTTCGGCGGCTTGAAACTGCTTTCCAACCTTCGTGGCGGTCAGAGCGTAGTCGACTCGCAAGCCGCTGTCTCGAAGCTGCTGCACACCCTTGAGCGCCTCATCGCGTTGGTCTTCCTCCGCGACGACGACGAAAACATCAATCGCACTCTGCTCGGCCAACCAAACATCACGCTTCGCCTTTGCGTCCGGAGTTTCAGCGATCAAATCGCCAATCACGACGTCGCCAATCGCAAACCCGGCCGCCGCCAGATCCGAGCCGCCGATCAGCTTCACAAGATCGTCGTAACGGCCGCCACCCGCTACAGCGCGCATGCCTTGGCCAATGTCGAAAACCTCAAAAACCGTGCTCGTATAATAAGCCAAGCCACGAACGATACCCAGATCCCAACGAAGAAACCCGTCCAGTCCGCGAGCCGCCAAATTCTTACGAATCGTCGGCATCCGCTCTGAAACCTCCTCCCCGCTTGCCATGAACTCTTTCACCTGATCCCAGCTGCTGCCGAGCGCCTTCAGCTGCTCGTCCGTCTTCGCCATTTTGTCCGGCTTCTCCGGCTCAAGCTTATCGATGATCCGCAAAAACTCACTGGTTCGATCGATCCCTTGAGCCTCAAGCCAGCTCATCCATGCGCTGCGGTCGCTGATGCGGATCACAAAATCGCTCTCGCTGAACCCGAGTTCCCGCATGATATCGATCGACACAGCGATCAACTCTGCATCGACCTCTGGAGAAGTGTCGCCCAACGCATCGCAGTTGAATTGGTAAAACTCGCGCAAACGTCCCCGTTGCTGGCGCTCAAAACGAAAAAATGGCCCAATACTGAACCACCGCATCGGCTTTCGATATTCCCGATGCTTCCCAGCCGCCATCCGCGCCAGAGTCGGCGTCAGCTCCGGCCGCATCGAGACCTCGCGATCACCCCGATCAACAAAGTGAAAAAGTTGATCGGTAATTTCATCCCCCGACTTCTTTCGATAAAGGTCGGTCGGCTCAAGAATTGGCCCCTCCCATTCGCTGAAGCGATACCGCGCCACGACGCGTCGCCATGTCTCAAAGAGATAATTCCGAAGCGCACAGTCTTCCGGATAAAAGTCTCGAAACCCTGGCAGGTTCTGATTTTTCTGGCCCATGATCGAAGACCGCAGAAAGTGTACGGAGCCCGTCTGAATTCAAATTGAATTCTCGAGCTTGCTCAGCCTCGTTCGGGCGAGGAATGCAAAAAGCGCTTGCATCGCCCGCCGCCCCCGATTAATTGCGCGCCCGTCGAAAGACGGCCCTGTTTTTTTAATTAGGGTAGGTACCGAAGCGGTCAAACGGGGCAGACTGTAAATCTGCTGGCTATGCCTTCAGAGGTTCGAATCCTCTCCTGCCCACTCCCTTCATTCTGAGGGAGTTACGCGATTCACGCTTAGCGGGGCAATTAGTCTCCGGCAAGTGATTTGCACTGGATTTGCATTTTTGAGGCTCATCCATTAAGCGCGAACCGGCCGATCTTCAGCAGCGAGATCTTGAGTATTGAGGACAAGGCCAACTCATAAACTACTCAAATTTTTCCAGATGGCCGGGTCTGTTTAAGTCTGATGGTGGCAGTGCCTCGAAGTCCAATACCTCATCTCCGGTCTGCGGATCCCCAACTGTCGTCCTGACAAGTTTTTCATGCGCTGCAAGCCGGTAATCTTCATCAGACCCAAATTCTTTACGAAGCTCTTCGCAGACCGCCTCCATTGTCTTTGAGATGCGGTAGTAACATCGCCGGGCGTCATCGACACCTCGGGCTTGGGCAGAACGAAGAATCGCCGTCAAATCCTGCTGCCAGATTCTGAAGCTAACATCAAAGTCGGCCTCCACCCACTCCTGCTTCTCGCCTGCTTGCGCTGCATCGAAGTGCCTCCGTTCGAACTCAATGATCTTTCGACCTGGGCGGGTCTCAGCTGCCGGGATTGGCCTTTTCGGTTCCCCGGCCAAAAGCCAAATCATCGATACGCCGGTTTTCTTTGAGATCCTTGCTGCGAGCTTCTCGCTCAACTTCAATCTGCCAAGCTCGATTGACTGAACCGTCGCAACCGAGCAATCCGCGATTGCGGCGAGTTCCTTTTGGGCAAGGTCGAGTTCTTGTCGCAGTAAAGCCAGTGAGTGTCGCATCGAAGAAGGGCGGGGCATGATTTTATAGTATCCGCATACGTTTTAAGGATACAAGAAAAAACTTGAGACAACACTTCAGGGGGTTTA
>JBLHKS010000133.1:0-19848 GCA_047620505.1 Verrucomicrobiales bacterium
CTTTTGAAAAACTGGAAACTGACGACGATCTTAAAAAATGGCAGGACGAGCGACGGGCCTTTTTTGTGCGCCAGCTCGGCGGCTTTCCCGAACGCACACCGCTGAATCCGAAAGTCACGGGCGAGCTGACCATTGACGATTACCGCATCGAGAAACTCTATTTCGAATCACAGCCGGGGCTCCACGTCACCGCGACTCTCTACCTGCCGTTGGGGAAAGGTCCGTTCCCCGCAGTACTTCATCCCACCGGTCACAGCGCCAGCGCGAAGAATCGCGAACTATACCAACAGGCCTCAATCGTTATTGTTAAAGGAGGGTGCGCTGTCCTCTGCTACGATCCGATTGGGCAGGGCGAACGCCAGCAGGTCTACGGGACGGACGGAAAGCCCATTGTCAGCACCATGCAGCACTCACTCATCGATCAGGGTGCGCATTTGCTCGGCAGCAACACCGCGCGGATCATGATTTGGGACGGCATGCGGGCGATCGACTATCTGCAAAGCCGACCGGATATTCTCGCCGATAAGATCGGCTGCACCGGGATTTCCGGCGGTGGAACCAACACGAGCTACCTCATGGCGCTGGATGATCGGATCGTAGCTGCGGCGCCCGGCTGTTATCTTACGGGCTTTCGAAGTCTACTCAATACGATCGGACCTCAGGACGCGGAGCAGAACATTCACGGACAGATCGCGTTCGGAATGGATCACTCCGACTACGTTCTAATGCACCTGCCAAAGCCAATTCTAATTATGGCGGCGACCGGTGACTATTTTGATATCAAGGGCGCATGGAATTTGTTTCGCGATGGAAAACGATTCGCAACTTGGCAGGGATATCCCGAGCGCATAAATTTAATCGAGCCTAATACCGAGCACGGCTTCCCCACCGAAATGCGTCTCGCGTCGGCGAATTGGATGCGGCGCTGGCTTCTCGATCTGGACAAGCCGATTTCCGAAGGTGTATTGAAGCCGTTCCCCGAGGCAGAATTAAATGCTACGCCCAATGGAAAGGTGCTGGAATTGGAGTGTGCCCGGACGGCTTTTGATCTGAATGCAGATTGGAACGAAGACTTCGCCGCCCGGCGAGCGGAGAATGCGAAGCCCGAAAACAGGGACGCGCTATTGGCGAAAATTCGGCAGCTGATCGGGGCGCGTGACCTTGCGGATTTGCCGTTGCCTAAGATGAAGAAAGTAGATAAGGGCCGGTTGGTGATCGAACCGGAACCGGGCATTCTGCTGCCAGGTCATCTTATCGGAATCCAAGAATCGAAAGAAGATCTTACTATCTATCTCCATGGTGCCGGCGCACGCGCAGCCATCGAATCTGGAGGAGCGAATCGAGTTGTCCAAAAAGCGGGCATGCCCGTACTCGCAATCGATCTTCGCGGACTCGGGGAAACAAAAAGAACAGTCGAAAGACCTCGTATATCTGATGAGCTGGTTGGCACGGATCGAAAAGACACATGGCTGGCGAGTTTGATGGGCAAAACCTATGTCGGCATGAGAGCTGAGGACATCTGGCAAATTGTCCGGGCGATGCGGAAAGAGACGGGGAATGAAACCCTGAAGCCTCACCTGATTGCGGTTGGCGAAGCCGCGATTCCCGCTCTGCACGCAGCTGCTCTGGAGCCTGGCCTTTTTGGCGACGTGAGGATTTCAGGCTCAATCGATTCCTGGACGGCAGTTGTTGAAACGCCCGTCGTGCGGAATCAACAGTCGAACCTGGTTTTCGGGGCCCTGCGGGAGTACGACCTGCCGATGCTGCGCGCGTTGCTCGGGGAGCAGTTGACGATTCATGGATCAGTAAACCCTGACGGAACGCACGCGGCAAACACCCCGGCCGTCCCTCGCTCAACCGGTAAAATGGGGAGACACCTGCAGATCAATAGACGCGTCAGCGAAGGAAACGTTAATCTTATATTCATTGGCGATTCAATCACGAGTGGCTGGGAAAGTCGCGGTGCAGAGGTCTGGGATAAATTCTACGGAAAGAGAAATGCCGTCAATCTTGGAATCGGGGGCGACCGCACTCAGCACGTGAGCTGGCGTCTCGACAACGGTAACCTCAAAGACATCTCGCCGAAGGCCGCAGTTGTGATGATTGGTACGAACAACTCGCGCGACAACACCTCCGAACGAATCGCCGAAGGGGTAAAGCTCATCATCGAACAATTGCGAACCAAACTCCCAGATACGAATGTGCTCTTGTTGGGGATTTTTCCGCGTGGCGAAAACAACGACGAGCGGCGACAAGTAGTTCAGAAGGCCAATGCGATTATCTCCAAATTTGCCGATGGAAAGCACGTTCACTACCTCGACATCGGCCCGAAGTTTATGAACGATGACGGCGCGCTGATTCGCGGGATGATGCCCGATATGCTTCACCTGACCGGGGAAGGCTACGCGATCTGGGCAGAATCAATCGAAGCGGATCTGTCGAAACTTCTCGGAGACAAACCGGTCAAACCTACACCGACCGAGAGTGTTGCCCTTTGGCCTGGCAATGCGCCCGTTGGCAACGGCAAGTTTGAGGACTCTGATTTGGAACTTGAGGTTTTCCTGCCGCCTGCCGACAAGGCCAACGGTGCAGCCATCGTGCTTTGTCCCGGCGGCGGTTACATCCGCCACGTCACGGATCGTGAGGGCTATCCCATCGCGCAATGGCTCAGCGAGCATGGCATTGCCACAATAATCCTGGAGTATCGACTGCCGAAGCTGCGTCATCAGGTGCCGTTACTCGACGCCCAGCGCGCCATCCGCCTCACCCGCGCGAACGCCGCTGCGTGGAAGATTGATCCGAAGCGTATTGGAATCCTCGGCTTCTCCGCCGGCGGCCACGTTGCTTCCACTGCCGCAACGCACTTCGATAACGGCAATACCGATTCGCCTGATCCTATCGAGCGACTCAGTTGCCGACCGGATTTCGCCTGGCTTGTCTATCCCGTTGTTACGATGGGTAAATACACGAACACCGGCTCCAAAGCGGAACTACTTGGCCCTGATCCAAAGCCCGAGCTCGTCCGCCTCTATTCCAATGAAACGCAGGTCACCGCCGAAACTCCACCCACGTTTCTCGCGCATGCCGTCGACGACAAACCTGTGCCGCCGGAAAACAGCCGTCAGTTTGTCGCAGCCATGAAGACCCAGCGGGTTTCGGTCGAACTACTCGAACTTCCGTCTGGTGGTCATGGCTTCAACGGCTGCAAGGGACCGCTCTGGGAACAATGGAAAGCCGCCGCATTGAAGTGGCTCGCAGGTCAAAAACTCCCCGCGGCAACTGAGACTAATTAATTTGGAGAAACAAAATGATAACCCGAAAACAATTCCTGACGATATCGGCTGCCTTGCCTGTCTCGTGTGCCTTCCGACCCGAGCTAGCAACAGCAAACGGGCAACAGGGAACGAAAGTTATTCTCTCGTTCGCGACCGAAGTGGCAGAGGTGCCGAAAGATTACGACCACATCAAGGCGCTCGCCGAATTTTTGACGGCCGAGGGTTTGGTCGGCAACTTCCACCTGACCGGCGATTACGCGAGGGCATTGAAACGCCACGGCAGGCTGGACGTGGTTGAAGCACTGAAGAAGCACGAAATTGGCTTTCACTGCAACCATCACGGTGCGGCGCCGTTCATGGCTGGGTATCTGGAAAAGTTGAATTGGCGCGACGGCACTAGCGAATGGGCCAGAAACGAACTGCCGGGACTCAAGGTCGTCGAGGAGCTTTTCGGGCGACCTCCGACTTACTACACGACGGAGTTCAACAAAGCGCCGCAGTCGGTCTTCGCCAGTAACCAGGTCGGCTTGCCTACGATCGGCTATTCGACCGTGCCGGCCCAAGGCCACGGCGCGGTGTGGTACTGCAATAGTTTCGTTCCAAGCTGCGAGAGCCCGATCGGTGTGGAACGTTTTTTCAGCGCCGGGCTTGAGACGGAAGCGGAAGGGCACTATCAGAAAAAGGAAACCTACTACCGGGCCGTGGTTGACCGTTATGCGGAGAAGCTCAAGGGGCAGAAAAGCACCTTGATCAGAGCCTATCAGCATTCCTACAAAGCCTACGCGGTTTATCCTCCCGTCGACCACCCAAAGCCGAATATCTACCGCGACGACGACCTCTATTACGAGGAGCACCCTCACTATCTCGAGATGCTTCCAGAGGCGAAGTACCGGAAGGGTTTCGACCTATTCAAACGCATCATTAAGTACTACGCCGAGCGAGCTGAATTCACCTCATTTTCGGAGTATCGCAAAGGCTTCTGTGAGAACCAGGGGCATTGGCTCAGCCTTGGTGAACTGGACGAAGTCTGTGCTTTGCTCGGTGAACGTCTCGATGCTTACGTCACGGACACGTATTCGGTATCTCCCGCTGAAGCGTTTGCCATGCTCGTTCAGGTGCTGAGGGCCTGGCACGAGGACGGCGCTCTGCCGGAGAAGGTCTTCATGCGAAACGTGATTGGTCCGACTTCGGCGATCCCCGAGAAACCTGGGCAGGGCGACGTGAACTCCGCAGCGATGCTTGAGTCTCTACGTCTAATGGATCGCGCGATCGATAATGAACTGTCGATCCCGTCATCGATAGAGATTGCAGGCATAGCCGTCGGTCCGGGACAGTTCCTGAACGGACTGCGAGATCTCTACCTGGCGACAAGGAAGAAGCAATTGCCTCAATCACTGAAACTCTCCGGCTCCAACCTGCCGGTTATCGCCAGCGAGCCTTTCTTCATGGAAGAAACGCTGACCAAAGACCGTTATCCGGAAGGCTTCGAAGGTCGTGAGATCTGCCGGATGTGTCGCCTTCAGTCATGGAGTTGGAAACCCGCTGTGGATAGATGATTTCGGGAGCCGCCATGCCGTGGAGGTTGTCGACGACGATTTTGAGAGGCCCTGTAGCCTACGAGCTCAGTTGCTCATCTCGAGGATCGCTTCTGCAAACGCTTTGCCCATCACGGCAAATGTCTTCGCGCAACCGAGGTAGTGATAGCCGGCGTTCGAAGCTCCACGGACCCGCATCGCGGCTTCTTCTGGTGTAACCACTTCGGCTTCAAACTTCTTGAGGTAAGCCTTCTGGTCTGCTGGCGACATCGAGCCATCCGCGTTGGCGTGATTCTTGTTCTTCGTCCTCAGGAGATAAGCCATTTGTTTGACCTTTTCATACTTCTCCTGAATCGCACCAAGAGGCTCGTCCCAAAACAAGCTCGTCTGGATCGCGGTGACGTTGCCTTCGAATTCCGGCAACGAAGCTGGCATTGCCATCGCCTCGCGGAATTTGAGATTATCAGGGTTCGCGTTCTTTCCGCCGACGCCCATCGCGCCAATGACAAATGGCATCTGAGGCGCACCGAGATCCTTCCGGACGTCACGAATGAAATCCGCCATCCACTTGCTGTAATCGGCGAATCGATTCACCGGGCTGTCCTTATCGACTGTCGGATAGACATCGCGGTTTACCATGTCGTTGAATCCCTGGAACCAGACGAAACCTGCGATTTCATAGCCTGCTTTAGCATTATATTCCGGGCAAACGCGTTCGATGTCGCTGAGCACGAGTTTCACGTGGTCGAGCATGAGCCGGTAGTAATGACCTGAGCGATTCTCGGGGTTCCGGTTCTTCTCGATATCCTTTTCGGTCCGCGGATAGATTCCTGCACTCGGTGGTCTGTAATCATAATAGAGGGACTTGCCGCCCCACGCTGTTTTAATGATAAGAACCGGCTGGTCGAACTTCTCATCCATCGTGATTCCGAAAGTAAACTCCGGACCGATTTTCCCGCCGTTCTCAGCCGGATCGGAGCGCGAACCGTAGCCGCTCGTGAGTTTGCCGAAGCCTTCGCCATTTTCATCGCCACGACCGGTCAGGTAGGAGATCCAAGCGCCGTCGCAAACGTGTGGCTGACCATCCGGGCCTCGCATCTTCTTCAGCAGCGGCGCGGTAGCGGGGTCATCGCCGATGTAGTCGAACGTTTCGATCTTCGCGTGCCCTTCCATGTTGGACTGGCCGGCAAGGATGAATACTTTGAGGGGCGCGGTGGATTCGGCGGCTTGGAGCGAGGTCAGCGCAGCGAACACGAACGCGATCAGGACGTAAATTTTCATGCCGGAACTTAAGCAGGGTGCTCGGGATGGCAACCGCGGGCGCCAGCAGCTGCTGACTTGCCGAATCCGATTTCCGTGTCCTGTGTGGCGGAATCTATCCGATATATCTCAACTCACCATTCTCGCCCATCGAAGTCTGACCTTCGCTCGGCGGCTTGATCGTGAAGTGGTTTGCCTCAATGTCTCCCGGTGAAATATCGCGTTTTTTGGAGTTTGACTATTTTTTTGGTCAAAATACGCTTTCGGCAACGATGATCGACGCTGCCGAAGAGAAAAAGACCATCAGTGTTTCTCAATTCAAGACCCACTGCACCGAGGAGTTGCGGGACGTCGAGGAACGCGGCGTCATCCTTCAAATCACCCGCCATGGCAAGATCGTGGCCACGGTTTCCCCTCCTAAGCCGGACAGTCCCGCGTTGGCGGAATGGATCGGTGCCGGCGAGCATCTCTGCAAGGCTCCGGACGAAGTCATCGCCAGCCTTGACGAACCAACCTGGCAGCCTGGCGACTGGAATATGGAGAGCGAAGACGAGCCGCTATGAATCTGCTCCTGGATACGAACGCCTGGTTCTGGATGTTCGCCAGGCCGTCGCTTCTTTCAGCAGCTGCCAAGGAGCGGCTCAATCAGGAAGAGGTGGTTGGCGTATCCCCGTTCAGTCTCATCGAAATCGCTCAGAAGAATGCCTCGCCAAGGGCAAATCTGGAGCTGCAGGTTTCGTTGGAGGAATGGTTTCGAATTTCCTTGCCTCCTGGACGTGTTCAGCTCATTCCCGTCACCTCTCCCATTGCTGCGAAGGCCTACGACGTGGGAGATGATTTTCACGGCGATCCCGCCGACAGGGTCATCGCCGCCACGGCCATTATTCATGGTCTGACGTTGGTGACCGCTGACCGCCGGTTATTGAGCTGCGATCAGGTTGATACGATTCCGGCCCGCTGACGCAAGGTCGCCAATGGCACTCGATTCCCCCGTTGCAAATCCGCCTGTTCGCCGGATAATCCCGGCCCATGTCGGACCAGAATAAGGCTTACCAACCCGGAGAAATCGAATCGAAATGGCGTCAGCGTTGGCTGGACGCAGATTGCTTTCGGGGCGACGAAAACTCGGACGCGGAGGCGTTTTCGATCGTCATTCCGCCGCCGAACGTAACCGGGATTCTCCACCTTGGCCACGTGCTGAACAACACGATTCAGGACATCCTCGCCCGCCGTGCGCGGCAGCAGGGCAAGGCCGTTCTCTGGCTGCCGGGGACCGATCACGCGGGGATCGCGACGCAGTCGAAGGTCGAGCAGAAACTCCGCAAGGAGCAGGGCAAGACGCGCCGCGATCTGGGGCGCGAGAAGTTCCTCGAGATGGTCTGGGACTGGAAAGAGGAGCACGGCGGGATCATCATCGAGCAGCTCAAACGGCTCGGCTGTTCCTGCGATTGGGACCGCGAGCGCTTCACGATGGACGAGGAGTATTCGAAGTGGATCTCGAAGGTCTTCGTCGATCTCTTCAACGAAGGGCTGATTTATCGTGGCAAACGGATGGTCAACTGGTGCCCGAAATCGCTGACGGCGCTCAGCGATGAGGAGGTCATCATGAAGCCGCAGAAGAGCAAGCTCTACTACATGCGCTACAAAGTCGTGGGCTCGGAGAAGTGGCTCGAAATCGCAACGACGCGCCCGGAAACGCTGATGGGCGACACGGCGGTGGCGGTGCATCCGAAAGATCCGCGCTACATAGATCTAATCGGGAAGAACGTCTGGCGGCCTTTCCCGAAAGCTGAGATTCCGATCGTGGCGAGCGATCACATCGACATGGAATTCGGCACGGGCGTGCTCAAAGTGACGCCAGCGCATGACAAAGTGGACTGGGATATCGGCGTGCAAAACGGGCTCGATGTTATCGATGTTTTCAACCCGGATGGCACGATGAACGCGGTCGCAGGCGAAGAGTTTGAGGGGATGGATCGGTTCGATGCGCGCCGAGCAGCTGCTAAGAAACTCGAGGAGATGGGCCAGCTGATTCGCGCTGAAGAATACGACAACAACGTCGGTTTCAGCGAGCGCGCCGACGTGCCGATCGAGCCGCGGATTTCGATGCAGTGGTTCTTGAAATATCCTTGCGTCAAGGAGGCGACGGACGCCGTCGCGAACGACGAAATCACCTTCCGGCCGGAGCGCTGGAAGAAGACCTACCTTCATTGGATGGAAAACATTCAGGACTGGTGCATCAGCCGTCAGCTGTGGTGGGGGCATCAAATTCCGGTCTGGTATCGCAAGGAAAAAGCCGACGAATTGCAGGCTGCGGAGTCGCTCGACAAAGCGGTTGTCGAGAGCGGCGATTTGTATTGCGGGATCGAGCCGCCGGACGACTCGGAAGACTGGGTTCGCGATGACGACGTGCTCGACACCTGGTTCAGCAGTTGGCTCTGGCCGTTCGCGACGATGCGTGATTCTGGCGAGGAATCCTCAGCGACGTTGGCGAAGTTTTACCCGACTTGCGACCTCGTTACGGGCCCTGACATTCTCTTTTTCTGGGTGGCGCGGATGATCATGGCTGGTTACCGCTTTGAAGGCGAGTTACCGTTCAAGAATGTGTTTTTCACGACACTGATTCGCGATCGCTTCGGCCGCAAACTAGCCAAGCAGCTCGGAAACTCGCCTGACCCGCTCGACATCATCGACACGCTCGGTGCCGACGCGTTGCGGATGGCTCTGATGCGGATCGCGCCGCTCGGATCGGACGTCCGGTTCTTCGAAGACCGCGAAGGATTCAAGGGCGGCGAGGATCGGAAAGCGGAGAAGAATTTCGACGCTTGCCCATCCGGTGGCGGCCAGTACCCGCAGGTTGAAGAAGGGCGAAACTTCGGCAACAAAGTCTGGCAGGCGACGAGTTATCGATTGATGCAGGGAGACGCCGAAGCTGAGCCGAGCGCGCCGTCGATCTTCGATATCGACATCCTGACCAAGCTCGAGTCCGCAGAAAACAAGCTCGAAGCGGCTTACGCGAATTACAAATTCAGTGAGATCGGCGAAACGCTCTACAACTTCTTCTGGAGCGAGTATTGCGATTTGTATCTCGAATCGGTGAAGGGCGATTTGCGAAACGGAGCCCCGGATCGCAAGGCGCGGATCCTCGCGACGATGGACACCGTCCTGGGCAGATTTTATCAGCAGCTGCACCCGTTCATGCCTCACATGACCGAGGAACTCTGGGAAAAACTCGGTTTCGGGGGCGAAGGCGAATTCTTGATGCTGACGAAACTGCCTGCCGAATCGCCGCTCGCTGGACTGGACGCTGGCGATGGAGCCAAACGCGCTGCAGCTGTTTATCAGGCCGCCAACCGCGCTCGAAACTTGAAGGCCGAATACAATTTGCAGAGCAACAAAAAGGTCCGATTCATCGTCGAGCCTGCCGGAGATTGGGTCGGCGAAGCCACCGAAGTTTTCGCGCTTTTGGCGAATTCCGCAGGTGCCGAGATCGACTTGGCTTACAAACCCGCGAAAGGCGAACCATCGGCCTTGACGGACATCGGCAAAATATTCATGCCGCTCGAAGGTCTGATTGACGTCGATGCTGAGAAGAAACGTCTCGGCGGCGAGTTGGAGAAGATCGAGAAGGAGATTGTGAAGTGCGAGAGCAAGCTTTCGAACGAAAAATTCGTCTCGAATGCGAAGCCGGAAGTGGTCCAGACTGAGCGCGACCGCTTAGCCGATTGGACGACCCGCAAGGAGCAGCTGCTGGAGATGATCGCGGGGTTGGGTTAGGCCGCCCTTCGCTGGAATACAGTTTCGGGCCGCGGCGATCAAAGGCTTCTCGACGAACACTCCAGTGCTCTCCTCATTCCTTTGGCTTGTTGAAGATCGCGTCGTCCACCTCAATTCCGTGCTCGACCTTCGTGAAATTGGCGTTCATGACAACAGGTCCGCCTGCAATGGCGACGGTGGTTTTGCCCGGATAGAAGACTCCGCCGCTCTCCTGGTAACTGCTCATCTCGATTGTGGCGTCGGTCCTTTTTACGATGCTCAGATGATGGGTCCAAGCATGGAAAAAGAGCGTCTCGCTGCTCCCATCCTCGCGAACCGCCTCGAGGACGTCGTAGGTGGTTCCCTTCAGGGTCTCTCGCCCCTTGGAGGTCAGCGTTTTGAAGTCCGCTTTGAGATCCAGATTCCTGTGAAACTGGTAATCTCGCGCTTTCTCAGCGCGTTCGTCGCCCTCCAATTCAACCGTCCCTTCGACCGGGATGCTCCTCCAGACCACCTTGCCGTCGTGGCCCTCGAGAACTTCGATTTTGGTATCGCTGATGGGTTCCTTACCCTCGAACTTGGTTAATCCCAGATCGGGCGCCTTCTGGATCACGGTGAGCTTGGCGGGCTCCTCCATGCCAAACATCGTGATCGTGCCCTCAATTCGGCGGGTCGTGACCTTCTTGTTGGCTTCGAGACCGCCGATCGCCTCGTGATAGCTCGCCAGCAGCTGCTCGACGCTGGGTGCCTCTCCCAGTGCCTTGCGCCGGGCTTGCATCGAGCTGACTTCGAACAACAGCTCCCCGTCGGGATTCTTGAAGACTATCTTCGTGCTGATGGTATCCGCATCGATGAAGCGATTGGAACCCTCAAACGTCGGGCCGCCGCCCTTGTACGCCCCCTTAAAGGACATCGCCCTGGTTTTCTCATCCCAGGTCCCCGCGAACTCGCTATTCCCAAGGACACTAGTGCCGACGCCTGGGTAGTTTTTCTTCTCCGGATCGTAGGTTTGTTCCCCCTGCACTCCCGGATCGTCCGGACCGGAACTCGGGTCTTCGCGGTGGAGCGTCGTTCCGTTCGTCGACCATTTCCGGAGAGCGACTGACTGGGTAGGGATCTTCTCCCCTCCGGCCGGGGTGTAGGATCCGATGATGTCCCACGTCCCGACAAAGCGGTCGAGAACTTGGAGTTCGGGACTCTTTGGATTCTCGACCGGAGGCGCGGGGTCGGGGGATGAAGGTGTGGAGGATGTGGGGTCGTCACAGGAGGTGGCGAAGATCGCGACACAGGCGGCAAGTTGTATTTTCATTGGTTTTTTGGTCTCCGGATTTTGTTTGAAACAGGGCGGTGGTTTCTCCATCAACCTGCGAATTTAGATTGCTTCGATGAAGGGCTCTCACGGTGCGATTACAGATTGAAGCTCATCCTGTAGTCGGCCATGCGGATCATCGCGACTTGAGAAATATCTCCGCCCTGGCTGGCTTCCCCTGATACCCTACGGTGTCCACCCTGGGGTCAATCGATCTTCGAGGAAGCCTAACGGATCACCTCTTGCCAGATCGGGAGCGTGCTTCGATCCGCCGAGAAACATTCTGCACCACGACTTTGCGGAATCCCTCATTGGAGATGGAATTGGCCCATTTCAGAGCTTCGTCCGGGTCGCGGTTGACAAGACCGTGAGCCAATCCATTGACCGCAAAATCCTTGTCCCGGCCTTGTGGAATGGCTTTTAACCGATTCTCGGCGTCGGCCTTGGCTCGGTCCTGATTTGGATCTGGATCGGCGGAGTCGCAATCGGTTTGACCCCCTTGGCCGGCTCCTGGATTCGAGTTCGAAACCTGGCGCGAGATGCGGTTCGTCGGCGCTTCAGCAGCGTCGCTGTTTTCGAGTCGCCCCGAGTCAGCACGCCGTTCACGTTTGGCGTTTTGCGGCCGAGAATTCTGGTTCCGTCAGGGTTTGCCGATTGGTCGAGAGCCGATCGAGAAATGGCGCTGCGGCACGAACTTGCCCACGTCCGCAAGCGTGATGGAGCCTGGCAGCTGCTGGGTGCGATCGTCGCGATTCTGCACTGGCCGAACCCGTTGGTTTGGCTCGGTCTGAGGCAACTGGGCAGGGAGCGGGAAATTTGCGCCGACGCGGAGGTGGTTCGGTCAGGGATTTCGCCAAGCGCGTATTCGAACTTGCTCGTGCGCCTTGCGAGCTCGAGTCCGATACCGGCGGCGGCGCTGCCGATGGCTCGAGAGTCGACGGTGCCGATGCGCGTGGATCGGATTTTGCGCGGCGATTCCGGCAAGGTCGCGCTAGGGCCGCTGCTGTGGCTGACGATCGGGTTACTCGCAGGGATCGGCTTGACTCTCGGCGTCACCGCGTTGGCAAAACCAAAGGAGCCTGAGCAGATCAAAATCACGACGCGTTTCGTGGAGGTTGCGCCGGACGCCGACGCTGCCGCTGAACTCTTCACGAAAGTCTTTCTTGTTCCGCCTGGTTTCCTCGCTTCAAAGGGTGCCGATCCGTTTGCAGAATTGGATGGCGGCGGAGCAACCCCACTGACGCCGAGGAAGACGCCGCGTGAGGTTCTGGAAGAAGCCGGAATTTCGTTTCCAGATCGAAGCTCCGCGATTTTCAATCCGTCCATCAGTCAGCTCGTCGTTCGGAACACCCGGGCGAATCTCGATCTTGTGGAAGCCTACGTCGATAGTTTGAGCGTCGTACAGAAGCAGGTTTACATCACAACCAAAGTATTCTCTGGCCCTCCTCTCTCAGAGCTCGAATTCGAAGAGACTCCGTACAGCCGGGTCTTCGCAACAGGCAGCACGTTCACTCCAAACAACTCTACCGAGGCAGAAGCTAACCAAAGCATTGGCGGAGTTTTGTCCGATCCACAGATTCAGGCGATCTCTCGCGCCATCGAAAAATCCGGAAAACACAAGGTACTGGCGATGCCAAGTATTATGGCCAAAAGTGGTCAGCGCGCGAAGATCGAGATCAATCCAGGGCCAATCGTCGACCTTACGCCGACAATCGGAGCAGATGGATATACAATCGATTTGATTCTTCACCAAACCACCAGCCGCGAAGTTATCACAGTTCCGGCTTCTCTTACGATCTGGGATGGGCAGACGGTTCTTTGGACCGAATCGTTGCCCGATGGACAGACTAGGTTGCTTTTCGTGACTGCTCGGCTGGTCGACCCGGCGGGACTTCCGGTCGATCCGCCGCCGGTCGAAGACCCTTTCGCCTAACGCAATTTCCGCTGCTCCGCGATCGCTGCTTTCATATCCTTGGCCCTGAAAAGAGAGGTGCCAGCGACCATGATATTCGCTCCGTGTGAGGCTGCGATGTGGACGGTCTCTGCGTCGATCCCGCCGTCGACTTCGATGTGGAAACCGAGGTTCCGCGTGGTCCTGGCCTCACGAGCAGCTGCTACTTTCGGCATCGTCAAATCTTCGAGAAATGGCTGACCTCCGAATCCCGGTCTGACCGTCATGATCAGCAGAACGTCGATCTGATGCAGAAACGGCAGAACGCGTTCGAAATCGGTGTCCGGGCTCATGGCGAGCCCGCAGGTCAGACCTTCGAGCCGGATCCTATCGAGCGTGTCGCTGACATCGTGGCTCGCCTCGACGTGGACCGTGATGTTGTCCGCACCCGCCTCGACGAAACGCGGCAAATAATGGTCTGGCCGCTCGATCATGAGGTGAACATCGAGGGGCAACTCCGTGTGAGGCCTAACGGCTTTCACCAGCTGAGGGCCGAACGAAATGTTGTCGACGAAATGCCCGTCCATCACGTCCAGATGCAACCAATCGGCCCCAGCGGCCTCGGCGCGTTTGACCTCGGACGCCAGCTGGCTCCAATCGGAGGCAAGAACGCTCGGTGCGATGATTCGGCGGTTGAAATCGCTCATTAGCGTGATTATCTGCGCGCCCTTGCGAGGCGCAACCGGCATGTCTGAAGAAATCGAACTCGACCACCCAATCATCGACCTGAAAAGTGACGAACACTTCATGGGCGAAGCGCTGAGGCAGGCCAAAAAGGCTTGGGAAGCGACCGAGGTGCCTGTGGGTTGTGTGATTGTCAGGAAAGGCCAGATCATCGCTCGTGGTTTTAATCAGGTCGAGATGCTGAAGGACGCGACGGCCCATGCCGAGATGCTGGCGCTGACTTCAGCCGAGTCCGAAGTCGGCGATTGGCGGCTCAACGAGTGCGATCTGTTCGTGACCAAAGAGCCTTGCGCGATGTGCGCCGGAGCGATCGTGCATTGCCGAGTTCGGCGAGTCGTTTTCGGCTGCCTTTCGCCAAAGGACGGTGCGGCCGGGAGTTTGCTGAATTTGATCCAGTTTCCGGCGCTGAATCATCAAAGTGAGCTCGTTAGCGGTGTCCGTGAAGAGGAATGCGCGGGAATTCTGAAAGCGTTTTTCAGGGAAGCTCGCGAGGCTCGTCAGCTGAGCAGCGACGAGTAGGCCAGGCGCAAGCACCGGCGCTCGTTGCAGAATACCGCAACACCGCGTGATTTCCGTGCGTGAAAGGAGAAACCTCGATATGAATTCATCTCGCCGCACTTTTCTTTCCGACACCGGCATGGGCATGACCGGAATGGCCTTGTCCGCGATGCTTTTTCAGGACGGCGTTCTCGCGGAAAGCGGCCAGCAGCTGCTGACGGGCGCTGACTCCGGGCCTCACCACCCGCCAAGGGCAAAATCGTGCATCTGGATTTTTCTGATCGGCGGACTGAGCCACATGGAAAGCTTTGATCCGAAACCTGCGCTCAACAAATATGCCGGGAAAACCTTCGACGAGACGCCATTCGCGAAGGCCGTGCTCGATGAGAAAAAGATCAACGAGAAGCTCCTTGATCCCAAAAAGGCGGACCGAAAGATCTACAAAACCGTCATGCCGCTTCAAACTGGCTACAAGCGCTACGGCGCGAGTGGGCTCGAAGTGAGCGATTGGTTTCCACACATCGGTTCGCAGGCGGACGACCTGACGCTGGCGCGCGGGATGTGGACGATCGACAACAATCACGGTGCCCAGTTGACGTTCCACACGGGCCGGAAAATCACGGAAGGAGCCTACCCAACGGTTGGTTCCTGGGCGAGCTACGGGCTGGGAACCGGAAATCGCAATCTGCCGGAGTTCGTCGTGCTCGGGAATCCGAGCGCGGATTGTTGCGGGGCGGCGTGGACGCATGGGGCGGCTTATCTCGGGCCGGAATATGGTGGTGTGAGGATGAAAGTTGACCCGAAGGATCCGCTCTCATTTGTGCGGCCGGCGGACCCGAAATTCACGATCGATGAACAGCGCGAGAATTTTTCGTTGCTCGGGAAACTGAACCGAATCGCCGGGATCGAATATCCGGACGACCAGCAGCTGCTGGCGCGGATCAAGTCTTACGAACTCGCTTTCGAAATGCAGACTGCGGTGCCCGAGGTGATGGATTTTGCGACAGAGCCGAAGCACATCCACGACCTCTACGGCTTGGGCGAAACGAAGACGAAGGCGTTTGGCGAGAAGTGCCTCGCTGCGCGGCGTCTGGTCGAGCGTGGCGTGCGATTCGTCCAACTTTTCCACGGCTACACGGGCAGCGCGGGCGGCTGGGACTCACACGTCAATATTAAGAAGCTTCATTCGTCCCGCGCGGGCGAAATGGATCAGCCGGTCGGCGCGCTGATCGCGGATTTGAAGCAACGCGGTTTGCTGGACGACACGATGGTCGTGCTGGGTTCCGAATTCGGTCGGACGCCGGGCTTGGAGCAGCGCAGCGACAAAAACGCCAGCACGGGCCGCGATCACCATCCGCATGGCTTCACCGTGATGATGGCGGGCGGGGGCGTGAAAGGCGGCTTAGCCTACGGCGCGACGGACGAACTCGGATTCCATGCGGCGGAAAAACGGCACTACGTGACCGACATCCACGCGACGGTTCTGCATCAGTTAGGCTTGGATCCGCGTCGGCTCGAAGTGCCGGGCCGCAAGCGGCTGGAGCGCGATTTTGGTGAGGTGATGCAGGGGGTTCTTGCCTAGCGGAAGAGTTGAGTCGATGGGGTGCGCTTTATGCTGTAGGCATGCTTTCGTCTTGTAGTTCTTTAATCGATCCGGATTCACAACCGGCAAATACGTTCGACATCTTAAGAAATGATGAGCGAATTCTGTTTCCCGTCTCCGAAGCTGGCTACCGATGGAAAATTGAGCCCAACGGATGTGAGTTCACCCTGCGTTGTGAAGCCGAGGACACGCCTGAGCACAACCATGGTCCTTTGCTTGAGGTCACGCTAATTCTGAAAAACGAACCCAGACTGGTCGCTGGCACCGAGTGGACAAACCAGCCAGCCTACGTCGAAGATCCCGAGTTAGGGTGGCTGACGAATTATTATGAATGGACGCACGAAGGCTTTGAGAATTTTTCGCTCAAGATCCTCAACATCTCAGGTGAGGGAGTTCTGACTTGCCGATTGATCGGAATGGTTAGCCTGAATCCAGATAGAATGGATCAAGTCCCCGTGAGCGTCGTTGCCGATTTCAAGCACGACGAGACGGTTAGAAGGGGCGTTGGGTAGTCTCTTCTGCGGTTCTCAATCCTTGAACTGCGCGACCAAACCGGTCAGCGTCGCTTTCGCATCGCCGTAAATCATCCGGGTGTTTTCGCGGAAAAACAGCGTGTTGACGAGACCCGAGAAACCAGCGCCCTGACCGCGTTTCAGCGCGAAGACCGTCCGCGCCTGATAAACATTGATGATCGGCATGCCGTAAATCGGGCTGGTCTCATCTTCGACGGCAGACGGGTTCACGACGTCGTTCGCTCCAACGACAATCGCAACGTCGACCATTTCCATGGTCGGGTTGACGTCGTCCATTTCGCAAAGTTGCTCGTAGGGGACATCGGCTTCGGCGAGGAGCACGTTCATGTGGCCTGGCATCCGGCCGGCGACCGGGTGAATCGCGTAGCGGACCTCGCAGCCGTTTTCGGTGAGGATCTCTCCGAGTTCCTTCGTCGCGTGCTGCGCCTGAGCGACGGCCATGCCGTAACCTGGGACGAAAACGACGTTGCGCGCGGCTTCGAGAACGTAGTAGGCGTCGTCGACCGAGATCGCTTTCATCTCGCCTTCGACTTCCTTGCCTGTCTTTCCACTGGCGGCACCGAAGCTGCCGAAGAGGACATTGAAGAGGGTTCGGTTCATCGCTTTGCACATGATCACGGTCAGGATCAGCCCTGACGTGCCCACCAAACAGCCAGCGACGATGAGAACGTTGTTGTTGATCGCGAACCCAGCAGCTGCTGCGGCGAGTCCGGAGAAACTATTCAAAAACGCGATGACGACCGGCATGTCTCCGCCGCCGATCGGGATGACGCCGAGGACGCCGAGGACGAGCGAAATGCCGATTACCAAGCCGAGAAAAACAGCCGACCCGGTAGTCATCCAAGCGATGCCGAATCCTATCAAAGTAACAAACAGAAGGGCGTTGACCACTTTCTGTCCGGGGAAAACGATCGCGGAGCCCTTCAGCTTTCCAGCGAGTTTGGCCCAGGCGATCAATGATCCAGTGAACGTGATTCCGCCGATCAGAATCGCCGCGATGACGGCACCTTCCTCGAAGGATCCGAGGGTTCCTGGTTTGGACGCTTCAGCCCAGCCGACGAGCACGCTGGACAGACCGCCGAATCCGTTGAAAAGGGCGACCATTTCCGGCATTCCGGTCATGGCGACTTTCTTCGCCGCGATGAAGCCGATAACTCCGCCGATGATCAGGCCGACCGGAATCCAGTACCACAGAAAGTCATCTTTGGTTGCCTGACCAGCAACCGTGACGAGCACGGCAAGGAGCATCCCGATGGATGAAATAAGGTTGCCGCGCCGGGCCGTCGAGGCATCTCCGAGCATCTTGATCCCAAGGATGAAGAGGATCGAAGCCGCGATGTAGGCGAGGTCTTGGAAAGGTTTAAATTGATCGAATGTCATTTGAGGACAGTGGACTTCAGGCTGTGAAAGTTGGGCTCAGGCTACTTCTTATCCTTCTTGAACATGCCAAGCATGCGATCGGTGACGAAGTAGCCGCCAACGACGTTGACTGTCGCCAGAATCAGCGCGCCTAGACCGAGGAAAGTGCTGATGCCGCCTTCGGTGTTCGACGAGGCGATCAGAGCACCCACAATCGTGATGCCGGAGATTGCGTTCGAGCCAGACATCAGCGGCGTGTGCAGTTGTGAGGGGACTTTCGCGATCAATTCGAAGCCGAGAAAGGCTGCGAGCGCGAAGATAAAAAGGAGAGGAATGAGATCTTGGAATTCCATCGAGGTATTTGCGGCGGTGCCGCGTGCTTGGTTCTTTGTGCTTGGTTGGGCTCCGGCCGGCTTACTTGAAGCGTTCGTTGACGATTTCGCCGCCGTGCGTCAGGACGCAGCTCTTCAGGATTTCGTCTTCGAGATCGAATTTGAAGGTCTTTTCTTCCTTGTCCCAGAAGTGCTCGATGAAGTTAGCGAGGTTTGCCGCGTACATCCCGCTGGAGTCGCGAGGAACGAAGTTTTCCAGTCGAGCATGGCCGATCAAGCGGACGCCGTTTGCCGTGACGGCTTCTTCGTCAACCACAACGCCTTCGACGTTTCCGCCAGTTTCCGCAGCCAGGTCGACGACAATCGAGCCATTGCTCATGCTGTCGATCACGTCCTGCTTCACGAGAAGCGGTGCCTTGCGGCCAAAAAGTTTGGCGGTCGTGATCACGATATCGCTCTGGGCGCAGACCTTGCCTTGCTCGGTCCGCTGCTTTTCGATCTGCTCCGGAGTTAGCTCTTCGGCGTAGCCTTGGTCGGTAGCGCCAGTTTCACCGAGATCGATCCGGAGCGCCTTCGCGCCGAGCGATTCAGCCTGCTCAAGCGCCTCAGCCCGAGTGTCGAACGCAGTCACCCGCGCGCCGAGCCGCTTGGCGGTCGCGATGGCCTGCAAGCCGGCGACGCCGATTCCAATGACGAAAACTTTGGCCGGCGAAATCGTGCCCGCCGGCGTCATCATCATTGGCAAAATTTTGTTGAGACGCTCGGTCGCGACGATCACGGCCATGTAGCCAGCGAGGTTCGCCTGGGAGCTGATCGCGTCCATTTTCTGCGCGAGCGTCGTCCTCGGCATCATTTCCAGGCTCGCCGCGGTGACTCCAGCAGCTGCTAGCGATTCGAGCCGCGCTTTCGACGGCGTGTCGGTCGGCGCTTCGCCTTCGCCAAGGTGAATGTGGAACGGCGCGAGAAAACCGACGTGCATCGCGCCTTTCTTCATTTTTGCGATCTCATCCGCTTCAGGCGGAGCAACGCGGAAAACGATGTCCGCCGCTGAAATCCCAGCGTCGCGTTCGCCAGCTTTCGCGCCGACGTCTTCGTACATCGAATCGGTGAAATCAGCCGTCTCGCCTAAGCCTCGTTCGAACTCAACCTCAAGGCCGAGCCCAACAAGTTTGCGCGCAGTTTCGGGCGTCATCGCAGCCCGAGTTTCCTTCGGGTCAGTCTCTTTAGGGACAAAAAGTCGCATGGATCTGGCGAAGTTAGAGGGCGCAACGGCGCGATCAAGTGGGAACTTGCGTCAGAAGTATTTTAAGCAGCTCAGCCGGGCTATTTCGCTCCCGGAAACGCGGCCTTCACCAGCTCAGCGACCTTCGCATGGAGCAGTTTGACAGTCTCCTCGGTCAGCGGTTCCTCGTCCGGAATGTCTAGCAGCTGCTGGAGATCCAGAAGGTACTGCCGGATCTTAATCATGTGCTCTTTCTCGAGCAAACTCGGCTCCAGCGTCTCGAATTCGGCCACGTAATAACCGATGATGTCGACTCGCTTTAGAATTTCCCCTCGCTCTTCGGTGTAGGGATCGAGCGCAGCCGAACACGCCACTTCAAAAGCTCGAAGCCAGCCGCCGAATCCGATCAAGTGCACGGCGTCGACATCGCGCAAAGTCACCATTTCGATCTGGACGTCTTTCTGCGTCGAGGTCAGCTCTGCACGGAGTTTCGGCTTGTCGCCAGAGCGGCTGTGCTCGATCAGAGGCTTG
>JBLHKS010000134.1:0-19669 GCA_047620505.1 Verrucomicrobiales bacterium
TTTGAGTTCGGCTGGCCGTGAGCTTTGGAGATTTTTCCCGGATTACGAGATCGAGCCCTTCGTCGTCGGGCGCGGAGAAAAGAGTCCGATCGTGTTTCACAATCGGAATGCGCGCGGCGAAATCGTGATGAAGCTGACCACGAAAAACACTTTCTGGAGCCAGTACGCGTATCAATTTGGCCACGAGTTCTGCCATATTCTTTGCGGTTTCGACCGCGATGGATCCAAAAACGAATGGTTCGAGGAGACGCTTTGCGAAACGGCGTCGCTTTTCGTGATGCGCGCGATGGCGAAAACCTGGAAGAACGACGCGCCCTACCCGAATTGGGTCGATTATCGGCACAGCCTCCAGGATTACGCCGACGATGTGATTGAAAAGCGCATCGCGATCCCGAAAGGCGGCTTGGCCGCGTTTTACCGCGAGAATGAGGCCAAACTGAACGAGTCGACGACGGACCGCGAGCTGAATGGAGCCGTTGCGAATGTCTTGGTCGGCTGGTTTGAGGAAAATCCAGAAAACTGGGAAAGCGTGCGCTGGATCAACTCGTCACCAGCAGTTGCTGGCGAGACGTTTGGCGAGTATCTCGGAAAATGGCACGCGGCTGTCCCCGAACGCCGAAAAGCATTTGTTGAGCGGATCGCGAAGGCGTTCGAAATCGAAATGGAGGTTCCAGAATCTTGATTCCGAAGCGGACTCGGGATTTTTGATATTTTTTTTTGCGACCGCAACCGAAGCCGGGCTGGCGATCATTTGAGACGGAGTCTTTGGCGCGAGACAATTCATCGAGCCGCTTGACGAAGCGAAAAAGCCGCCCTGACAAAGCCAGAATTTCCACAAAAATCTGTCCCTGTCAGGATCCGATTCGGTCACGCGCTCATCGCCACGGAAAATTTTCAGGTTGCCGCAGAGACTTCATACTCTCTAGAATAAAGGAAGTGAAACACCTCGCAACATTTGGCACGCTCCTCCTGACCGTTTTTCTCGGCGCCTGCACTTCGAATTCCTTGAATCTGCAGAACCCGCTTTCGAATCTCGATTTCGATCTCGAAATCCCGTTCATCGGCAATCACGAGCCGGTTTCTGAGTCCGATCCGCTCGACCCGACCACGGAAACCGGGATCGATCCCCTCGCCTCCACCGCCGCAGTCAGCCAGCCCGCTTTTTCGATGCGTGCCGGTGGCGAGACCAACGAACTTCCATTCGCCTGGAACGAAGTCGAAAGCCGCTGAGCGCTACTTCTTCTTTTTCCCGCTCTTCCGCTTTCGAGCGGCCATTTTCCGAGCCCGCTTTTTGACCTGAACGGCTTTCATCGCCTCGGCGGTCAGTCGACCGTAACGCGGTTCGTTGAAAAACTTCGCACCCAGCCGTCGGTAAAAGCGAATCGCTTTCGGGCTGAGGCTCGAGGCTGTGAAGTCGATCTGAGCGTAGTTTTCCTGACGACAGATCTGACCGAGTTCAAGCAGCAGCTGCTGGCCGATTCCCTCACTCCGATAGTCATCGACGACGAAAATATCATCCAGCCAAAGCGAAGGTTTCGCCGCCAGCGCAGTCGCAAAATGATGAAAATGCGCCACGCCAACGATCGGACCGCCCAAGTCGGCGACCAGCGCCCGGCATTGCGAGCCCTTGCCGAAAAGCCGTTCGCTCAGCCCTTTCGTCTCCCGCTCCATCTCATCGCCGAGCGAGGCAAGCGCAGCAAGCGAAGCAAGATCTTCGATATCGGATTTGGTCGCGAGGCGGATTTTGGGTTTAGGGGCGCTCATTATCTACTAGAGATGCCGTTGGCTTTTTATAACACGGTTCAGGGACGCAAAACTTAGGCGAAACCTTAAAGAACGCCGCCCTTGTTTCCGATGCGAGCGAATTTAAGATTCCGAATGCTCGCCATCCACAACGCCCACATCATTTCGCCCGGCGTCGATCTCGAATCTGGTTCGATCGCGACGAACGACGGTTCCGTCACCGCGATTCACGATCAACCAGCAGCTGCTGACTCCGCCGGAGAAATCTTCGACGCCAAAGGCTGCCTCGTCGTTCCCGGCTTCATCGACATCCACACCCACGGCGCAGGCGGCGCGTCGATCATGGAAGGAACCGAGGAAGCCGTTCGTAAAATGGCCGACTTCAAACTTCGCGAAGGCGTCACCTCTTTTCTCCCAACAACCTGGACAGCGCCCGAATCCGATCTCATCCCCGCGATGAACGGCGTCGCGGCTTACCAAGCGAATCAGGACCGCGCCAAAACCCCGGCCGTCCACATCGAAGGGCCATTCATCAACATCGGGGCTGTCGGCGCGCAGGATCCGGCTTTCGTTCGGCCGCCGGACATCGCCGAAGTCGATCGACTGAACGCGCTCGCGCCGATCAAGCTCCTCTCAGTCGCGAGCGAAACGGACGGCGGAGTCGAATTCGTCCGCGAGCTCGTTTCCCGAGGCATAACCGCTTCCCTCGCCCACACGAAGGCGACCTGGGAGCAATTTCTCGAAGCCAAAGCCGCCGGCCTGACTCACCTGACGCATTTCTGCAATCAGATGACCGGCCTTCACCATCGCGGCATCGGCATCGTCGGCGCAGCGCTTCTGGATGACGACATCCGGCTCGAAATGATCTGCGACACGATCCATCTCTGCCCGGAAATGATAGCCCTGACATTCAAACACATTCCGGTTGAGCGAATCATGATCATCACCGATTCGATCTCGGCGTCCTGGCTCCCGGACGGCGATTACATCGAAGCTGGACACGCCGTTCGCGTCGTCGATGGAGTTTGTCGGCTTCAATCTAACCCGGATGCTCTCGCCGGAAGCACGTCGAGGTTTTTTGAGGGAATCGCCAACGTCTGGCGAATCACGAAACGGCCGTTGAGCGAGCTGATTCGGACAACGTCCTGGAATCAGGCTCAGTCCCTGGGACTTGCGGATCTCGGCAAGATCGAGCCCGGTTTCCGAGCTGATTTCGCGGTCCTCGATCCCGAAACTCTCGAGCCGCGCGCGACGATCGTCGAAGGTGAAGTTCGATTTCAGGCCTGACCGGCAAGTTGGGATTCGATTGGCAAACGTCACCCCGAATTGAATTGTCATCCCGAGCCTGCCGAGGGACCTCACGAGCGGGGTTGGTGAACGTGGATCCATTGGCGTAGATCACGCCTTCAGCGGAATTCGTGGGGCTGCAGAGGATCACGGCGTCAAACGTCATCGCAGAGGTCCCTCGACAGGCTCGGGATGACAGCAGCTACTAACCACTTTTTTGATCCGCAAACGCCTGAGCTTTCAGCGCCAACTCCGCCGCTTTAAAAATATGCGCCTGAGTCATCGCGTTTTCGGTTCCGTTGAGCACATCGAGGATCAGCTCGCCGAAAAACGGAAACCCGACCGTGCCTTCGCAATCGATGACCTCTTCGCCTTCGGCAGTGACGAGGAAAATGCGATTTCCCGGCCCTTCGACGCCGACGTCCGTGTACTTTCGAAGCTCCATCGTTCCTTTCGTCCCGACGATGAAACAGCGGCCATCACCCCAGACGCGTTGGCCATCCGCAGTAAGCCAGTCGACCCGCGTGTAGCAGCTCGCGCCGGAATTCATCGTGACTGACGCCTCGCCAAAGTCCTCCAAACCTGGTTCATCCGGCACGGTAAAATTTGTCGTCCGCGCGAAGTTCACAACTCCGTCGTCAGCCCCGGTCCAACGCAGAAATTGCTCGAATTGATGCGAACCGAGATCGGCCAGGATTCCGCCGTACTTTTCCTTCTCGAAAAACCAGCGTGGCCGTGCTTCGAGCGACATTCGATGCGGAGCGAGACAGATGATCTGGAGAATTTCACCTAACGAGCCCGCATCGATCAGCTCGGTCGCTTTCATCGACGACTCGTTGTGAATCCGCTCCGAGTAATAGCAGAAAAACCGCTGGCCAGTCTCAGCGACAGCACTGCGAACTGCCGACAGCTGCTCCAAAGTCGTTAGCGGCGGTTTGTCGACGAAAACAGCTTTTCCAGCGCGAAGAACTTCGATTCCCAAGTCCGCCCGCTCATTCGAAACCACCGCGCTCGCGATCAGCCGAGTTTCCTCGTCATCCAGCAGCTGCTGGAACGATTCAGCGCGCTCAGCATCCGGGTAACGCTGAAGAAAATCATCGACCTTCGCTCGGTCCGGATCCCAGACCTGCTTCAACGTCGCCCCGGCATCGCACAGCCCGTTGGTTTGGCCAAAAATGTGGCCGTGATCCAGCCCGGCAACGGAGAAAATGAATTCACCCGGCTCGACAACCGGCGGCAGCGTCCGAGAACTCGGAGCGTAATCGAATCCCGTTTTACCCATCAGGCCATCGTTGCAATCTTCGGAATCGCCGACAGCAGCTGCTGGGTGTACGGATGCTTCGCGCGCTTGAAAACATCGTCGGCTTCGCCGAGTTCGACGATCTTGCCTTTCTCCATGACCGCGATCCTGTCCGCGATGTAGCGAACCACACCGAGGTCGTGTGAGATGAAAATCATCGTCAATTCCAACTCGGTGCTGAGTTTGCGAAGCAGGTTCAAAATCTGCGATTGAATCGATACGTCGAGCGCCGAAACCGGCTCATCCGCGAGGATCAATTTCGGCTCTGGAGCCAACGCGCGGGCGATCGCGATTCGCTGTCGTTGGCCGCCGGAAAATTCGTGCGGGTACTTCCGGATGAACCGCGGATCGAGCCCGACTCGCTCCATCAACACGGAAACCGCGCGCCGAAGATCGAGCCCCTCCAACTCCGGCCGCCGTGTCCTCAAAGCTTCGGCGAGCATCGAGAAAACCGTCATCCTCGGATTGAGCGAGGCGTAGGGATCCTGGAAGATCATCTGGAAATCGATCCTGCGTTTCCGAATCTGATTCGGCGACAGATTCGCCAGCGCTTCGCCCTGCAGAACGACCGATCCGCCCGTTGGCGGAATCAACTGCATGATCAACCGGGATAGCGTCGATTTGCCGCAACCTGATTCGCCGACTAAGCCGAGAATCTCACCTTTTTCCAAGCTGAGCGACACGCCGTCGACCGCCTTGATGACTTCCTTCTCGGTTTTAAACATGCCCTTGCGGACAGCGAAGTACTTGCTGAGATCATCGAGTTCGAGAAAGGCCATTGCGATTTGATACACTGCTCCAAGCGGCATCGCCAGCATGAATCTTCATCGAGCCGGTCCCCTGAACGCCCTCAATCCTTGTCTTCTTTGTCTTTGTCTTTTTTGACTTTCCTTGGAGCGTCACCAATTTGAGGGACCGGATCGTAGCCAATCGCGTCCGCCCGCTGCGACGAAGTAAACTGGCCGAGCGTCTTCACGAGACAACGCGCATAGCTCATGAACTGATCTGCATCGCCGGAGGCATTCTCGGCGATTTTGGCGGCCAGAATCTGAGCTCCAATTTCCTCTTCAGGCGTCAAATCGCCGGCTACAGAGATGTCGGCCCGAGCGATCGAGAAAAGAAGGAAGTAGCCAAAGAGAATCGTCGTTGGAATCAGGATTTTCATAAGATGGTTCCTTTCAAAAGTTTCCTAACCAAGCGGCGCTCAGTTCTTGTTCTCGATTTCCTTGTCCTTGGTCTTGCTGTTCTCGGCGAAACTCTGCGTGCCCACCGCTCTGGTATAGATCTTGACCTTGTCCCCGCCGCCGGGGTTGTAGGCTTCCCAGGCGCTGGCGACCAGCGTCACCGGCGCGGTGTAGGCGACGGCCTCGGTGGCCTCATCCTGACCTTCGAACCACCAGATCAAGCTCGAAATCGCGCTCGAATTCCGATTCGTGAGGGTCAGAGTGATCGTGGCATCCTTCGTCTCGAACTTGTCGTCGGACAGGCTGATGACGGGCTCGTCGAGATCGACCGTCTTGACCTCGTAGAACATCGTCCGCTCTTCGCTCTTGTCCCAGGCGTTGGACGGGGAATCGATGTAGGCTTTGACCGTGGTGTTGTAGCCCAAGATGAGCGGCGTAGTGTACGCCGTGAAATCGCCGCCGTTGATCGAGACCAAGATGTAGCTGGTCAACAAATTGTTCTCGTCGGAAAGGTTCACCGTCAGCGGAAATTCGGTGTAATCGAACCGGTTGCCGTCCGGCAAGAATTTCACCGGATCCAGTGGCACTGAGTTGCCCCCGGTGTCAACATCGATAGCTGCCGAAGTGATCGGGCTGTTGATGACGAAACTCTCCGTTCCGAACGCCCGGGAGACAGGATACTGGATACTCTGTACCTTCCCCTTTTTGATTTCGGCGGTGACGGTGAACGGACCGGTGTAGGGGCACCCGCTATCGGCCTCAGTCTCGTTTTCGAACCAGTAGAACAGGTTCGAAAGGCCGGCCGGATTGGGATCGGTCAAGGTAACCGTGACGCTTTCAGGCCCGCCGCCGCCCCCAACGGAATCCGACGACAAGGTCATCCCTGGTTTGGTGAGGGAATAGCTCAAGACACTGTAGCTTTCGGAATGACGATCGCTTTTCGCCCAGACCGGGTCGGAGGTGTCGACAAAGGCTTCCACCGTCATCTCGTAGCCGAGGCTGAGCGGCCCGGCATAGGTATTGAACCCGCCGCCGTTCACGGAGTAGCGAATGAATGAATTCGGATCCAGGGTGGAATTCGGGTTGGTCAGCGAGACCACCATGGGGAAGGCGGTGTAATCGAAAGCGCCGCCGTCGACCGAAAAGGTCGGGCTCGAATGCTTGCCGCCGGAGCCCGGCGCCGCGATGAAGGTGAAAGTCCCGCCGGTCAGATCAGCGATTTCCTGCAGGGGCGCCTGGCTGTCGAGACTACCGATACCGACGGTGTCGACAGGGATGCCAAGGCTCGCCAAGGTGGCGACTTCGTCGCGGTAGTTGTTGTAATTCGGCAGACCGTCAGAGAGGAACAGGACTTGAGTCGGATAGACGTCGAATTGGAACGCCTCGGCGAGGGCGGTTCCGTAATTCGTGCCGCCGCTGGCGGATTGCTCCAGCAGATCCTCGATCATCTTCTCCTTGTTGTTGGCGGTGGCGAGCTTGAGTGTGCCGCTCCCATCCGTCCAGCGAATCCCGCTGTTGAAGAGGACGACGCTGAATTTCTGGGTCTCGGAGAGCCCGTTGATCGCGTTGATGGTCTCCTGAATGACGACGTTGAAGCGTTTCATCGCGCCGTGGCTGCGGGTCATCGAACCTGAGGCGTCGAGGATGAAGAGCACGTCTCCGGTCAGCGCGACGTCGAAGAATTCAGCGGTGGTGACCGCCTCGGCGAAGTCGCTGTCGGTGTAGTTGAGCGTGTCCAGCGACTTGGCGTAAGTCTGGATGTGGAAGCCATCCGGATACTGATCGGAAGTCACCGAAAACGTCCCCGAGTAGGGCGAGTAGGGCGAGTAGGGCGAGTAGGGCGAGTAGGGCGAGTAGGGCGAGTAGGGCGAGTAGGGCGAGTAGGGCGAGTAGGGCGAGTAGGACGCGACGGGCGGGTAGCCGGCGGCTGGATCCTTGAGCGCGTAATAGATCTGGGACGAATCGGACGGATTCGGGTTCGTCAGCGTGACCATGATGATGCTGGTCTCTTCGTCGAAAGTGGTGTCGCTCAACGCGATCGTCGGCGGATCGAGTTTCGTCCGCTCCGCATTGATGATGGGCAGCTGCGCTTGGGCGCTGTCGACAACAAACGTGTCAAGGCCGATAGCTCGGCCGTGAACGGTGACGCCATCGGGATGATCCGCCGCGTTCAAAACAAATGGGGCCGTGTAGTCGACTGGCGTTGTGCTTGTACTGAGCCAGTAGACAATTTTTGCGAGACCCGCCGGGTTCGGATCGCTCAGGGAGATCGTGATTTCAGACGTGGCGCTGTCGAACTGGGTCGATGGCGAAGCCGCGATCGTCGGCGGTTGAAGCTCGTAAGATTCGCGGGTGTAGGTCTCGATGACTGTGGAACTGCTCGTCCAAAGCGCGGAATCGCCAGTCGTGTAGGCGCTCACGACCATGTCCGGCGTCACACTGATCGGCCCGGAGTATTGAGAAAAGGCCCCGCCAGTCGAAACCATGGTCCAAGATGAAAGCGCGGAGTTGGGATTGGAAATTCTCAGGGACAGAGGGAATTCCGAGTAGTGAAACGCGCCTCCACCTTGCGAGAACGTCGGAACCAGCAGTTGCTGAGGACCACCGGGATCGGAACCTGCGCTACCGCCGGTTGATCCGCCGCCGCTGATAGGGATCAAGGATGGTCCGGGAGGCGTTGCTCCCTGCGAGTCGGTGTAAGCCCAGATCCAGCCGTCTTCTGAGTTCAAATCGAGTGACGAGGCGCCGCGTTCCTCCTCCCCGTAATCCACAAGCGCCAGGCCCTCGTCGAGGAAAAACCTGGAAACGGCACCCGATCCAGCGCTTACGATCTTGAATCGATTCTTCCCCGCTTCCCAGATCGCCCGTTTCGAATCACCAGCAACATCTGCGTCATCCAGAGGCTCGGCACACAAGCGCTTGTCGATCATCGTCCCCGTAAAACCTGCGAAGGTTCCGGCATTAGCGTCGGCTCGTTCGGTCTTGAGTTTGTCGAGGATCTCTTGAGGCGCGGTGACATCGCTCATGGTGCCTCCACTGGCGATGTACATCTTAATCGCGTGATTTACGGTCGCGACGTCGGACTCAAGTTTCGTAACCCGTGAACCATCCGAGACATCTCGGGCGCCAATAAGTGCAATCGTCGAGACGACTCCGAGAATCGCGACGGTCACAAGTGCTTCGAGCAGGCTGAAGGCACGGACAGAAAAGGGCGTTGAGAAAGCGCGCATAGGAACAGATAATATGGAAATTATGGAAAATCAAGTGTCTTTAATTCCGCGCGGCACTACGACGTTCCTTTAGCAGCTGCTGACCACGACCCTATCAATTTTCGAAAACACTCGATTCCTCCACGCGAGCATTCGCCACCATCCGTGCTCCGGATGCGTTTTGGCGCGGACAACTCCAGGGCAACGCCCTTACTCGAAACCTCGGCCCGATCCCTACGCGTGCATTGGACCAAGACAACCCGGGCAGTCCTGGACAAGATGATTCGGGCCAACTTTAACCAGCGGCGGTTGGCGATCGCTCAGGCACTGGTCGCGGGTTTCGGTCTCGCAGCGCGGCGCAAATGCGCAACCTGGGATTTCGCGGGCGATATTCGGCGGCATGCCGGGAATTGTGTAGAGATCCTGGCCCTTCGGCTGGAGCGCCGGGATTGAACGCTGCAAAGCACGGGTGTAGGCGTGGCGCGGATCCGCAAAAAGATCCTTTGTCGGCGCGGATTCCACGATCCGGCCGGCGTACATCACGTTCACGTGATCACAAACCTCAGAAACGACAGCGAGATCGTGTGTGATGAAAATCACCGCCGTTCCCAGTTCTTCCTGCCGACCTTTGATCAATTCGAGAACCTGCTTCTGAACCGTCACGTCCAGCGCCGTCGTCGGCTCATCCGCGATCAAAATCTCCGGCCGCGTGATCAGCGCCATCGCGATCATCACCCGCTGCCGCATCCCGCCAGAAAATTCATGCGGATACGATTGAATTCGCTTCTCCGGATCCGGAATCCCGACAGCCGCCAGCTCCTCGATCGCCCGCTTAAGCGCCGCGCCTTTTTCCATGCCGTCATGAAGCAGCAACGGCTCGATCAGCTGCGTCGAGATCTTGAGATACGGATTCAACGACGTCATCGGATCCTGAAAAATCATCGAGATCCGCTTCCCGCGGACTTTCTGGAGTTCGCGCTCGGACATCGGCAGCAAATCCTCGCCATCAAACTTCGCTGAGCCGCCTTCGATCTTCCCTGGCGGCATCGGGATCAGGCCGAGAAGCGAGTAGCAGCAAACCGATTTACCTGAGCCGGATTCGCCGACAATCCCGACCGTCTGGCCTTTGTCGAGGTCGAAAGAAACCCCGTCGACAGCGCGGACGATGCCGTCGCGGGTGTGGAAATGGGTTTTGAGATCGCGGACTTCGAGGAGCATTCGGCTAGGTTGAAGCTGGGCGGAAACCGGAAGAAGCGCAACCCTTTTGGAGCCGCCGAATCGCGCACGCGCCTAACGCCAGAGCTGACGGTCGAGCGTGCGATATTGAATCGCCTCCAGCACGTGATTTTCCTCGATCGTTTCCTTCCCTTCGAGATCAGCCAACGTCCGCGCGACCTTCAAAATCCGGTCGTGCGCCCGCGCTGAAAAATTCAGATCGTTCATCGCCTGCTCCAGCAGCTGCCCACAGGCCGAATCCAGCTTGCAGCACTCGCGAGCGAGTTTCGGCGGCATTTCCGAGTTGTTGACGACTTTGGGAAAATCGCGAAACCGCCGAATCTGCAACTCGCGGCAGGCGACGATTCGCTCGCGCACAGCATTCGAGGATTCGCCTAGCTGCTCGCTGGACAGCTCTTTGTATTCGACCAACGGCACGTCGATGTGGAGATCGATTCGATCCAACAGCGGCCCGGAAATCTTGCTGCGGTAACGTTCGATCTGGCCCGGATTGCAGGTGCATTCGCGTCTCAGGTCCCCAAGGTAGCCGCAGGGACACGGATTCATCGCAGCGATCAAATTGAATCGACTGGGAAACGTGAAACTCCCCGCCGCACGGGAGATCGTGACCTTCCCATCTTCAAGAGGCTGGCGCATCACTTCGAGTGTCGAGCGCCGAAATTCTGGCAGCTCATCGAGAAAAAGAATCCCGTTGTGAGCGAGGCTGACTTCGCCAGGCGAAGGATTGCTCGTTCCGCCTAACAAACCCGCATCCGAGATCGTGTGGTGCGGGCTGCGGAACGGTCGACGCGCGAGAAAACCCTGCTCGCAGCTCAACAATCCCGCCACGCTGTGCACTTTCGTCGTCTCGATTGCTTCGGCTTCGCTCATCGGCGGCATCAGCGTAACCAGGCGCTTGGCCATCATACTTTTGCCGGTTCCAGGCGGCCCGACGAGCAGCGCGTTGTGGCCGCCGGCGATCGCGACTTCAAGCGCGCGTTTGACGTGAAGCTGGCCTTTCACGTCCGAAAAATCGATGTCGTAAGCGCCGTGCTCCGCGAAGAACTGGCTGCGATCGAGCTTCTCCGGCTTGACCGAGCCCTCGCCTTTAAGCAGCGCAACGGCCTCTTCCAAATTGCTCACGCCATAGGCGTAAATCCCATCTACCACCGCCGCCTCAGGCGCATTTTCCTTCGGCACGAGAATCGCTTTGCGGCCGCGTTTCCGAGCTTCGATCGCCAACGAAAGCACGCCTTTGACCGGGCGGATCCGACCGTTCAGCGCAAGCTCGCCAACGATCGCGCATTTCTCAAACGCGTCTGTTTTGAAGCGTTCGCCCAGCGCGATAATTCCCAGCGCGATCGGCAGATCGAACCCCGGGCCCTCCTTTCGTAAACTCGCGGGCGCGAGGTTGATCGTGATTTTGCCCTTCGGCACGCGCAATCCGCAATTCAAGAGCGCAGTCCAGATCCGATCCCGGCTTTCGCGGATCGCCGCGTCCGGCAAGCCGACGATGATGATTTTGGGATCGCCACGGCCTTCGTTGACCTCGATTTCCACTTCAATTGCATCAACTCCATGAAGAGCGGCGCTGTAAACCCGGGTAAGCATTGACGATAATCATAACGCTGGATCGCCTTCGCGCCAGCAGCTGCTGAAAACTCACGGCGCAGCATTCAACGTCTTGAGGTAAGCCACGACGTCCCGAATTTCGCGTTTTGTCAGTATCGCGGTCATCGGCGGCATCATCGAAATCGCCGGGCTACGTTCTTTCACTTTCGCTTTGCTTACTTTCAGCGTTTTGCCTTCGAGATCGCGCAGCTCGATGTGCTCTTCGGTCTCAGAGATGAACTGGCCAGCCACAGCGGAGCCGTCCTTCATGAGAAGCGTGATCGTCCCAAAACCTTCGGTGATTTTCGCAGTCGGATTGACTAAGGATTCGAGCAAATCACGCCGAGATTGCAATCCAGCCGATTTCAGATTCGGGCCGATGATCGAACCTTCGCCGTCCGCGACTTTGTGGCAGCGAACGCACTGCGCCGCGATGTGAGCCGTGAAAACGTTCGCCCCCTGAATTGCGTCTCCGCCTTCGAGGCATTCGATCCAGTCTGCGAGCGGGTCCTTGTCTTTTCGGGTAAGCTTGGCATCGAGCCCGCGAGTCTCCGCCGCCTCGAGAAGATCGAGCTGAATTCCAGCGCGAACATTTCCGACTTCGAGCTTGCTAAGCCATTTCGAAAGCGCTTGATCCGCGCCTGGCGATTCGAGCTTTGTCAGGGTCGCGATCGCAGCCTGTTCTTCTTCAATCGGAGCGGCTTTTTCTAACATTGCGCTAAGCAACTTCACGACTCGGTCAGGATCGGATTCCGCCAGCAGCTGCCGGGCGCGGATTCGAAGTGCGAAGGCATCGGAATTGAGCGCGGCGTCGATCGCCACGGCAGTTTTGAGCGACTCCAAAGCCTGGACGCGAAGGCTGGCGGCTGAGTTTTCGTCGGCAATCATTTTCAGCAACCTGGACGGGTCTGATTTGATATCGAACTGCCTCGCCAGCGCCAGAGCACGCTCGCGGATTTTCGGATCGGCATCGCCGAGAAGAAGCGGAAGATGATTTGCCAGCGCCGGGCCGATCTCTGATTTCTGGCGAGGTTCGAGGTCACGCCGACGGCCATCCACACGATCCAGAAGAGGCGGATTGAGCCAGTTTTCGAGCGCGTCGATCGCATCGAGCCGCATCTCAATTGGCTGGTCAGTCTGCGCCGCGAAGGCGACGACGCGTTCCGCATTTTCGGGCTCGCCGAGTCGGAAATTCGCGTTAATCACTCGGCGAAGGTAGGGCTCGCTGGTAATAATCTTGTCGCCCCGAAGCGCCATCGCGAGCCGCCAAAACGCCGACGGAATTGAGAAATCATCGTGGATCGCGCGAGCCGCTTCCTCGGCACTTCGCGGGTTTTCGTAGAGAAATTCGCCAACGTGAAGGCTTCCCATTTCTCGAAGCGCAACGATCGCGGCCAGCTCGAGATTCTCGTAACCGTTGCCCACGATCGCAGAGAGTTCTTTGGATTCGAGGCGGGTCATCGCCTGAGCGCCTGCGTGCCGAAAATATGGATCAGCACCGCTTTCCTCAACGGCTTTATAGACAGGGGGATAATTATCAGGTGTGCCGTGAGCGGCGAAAGCTTGAAGGCCAAAGTAGCGAACTCGCGGATGCTCGGACGCGATCCAATCGAGGATAGAATCTTCATCGAAAGCCTCGAGGTCGCTGGCGGTTCGAGCAATCTGCGCTTGGATTTCCGGGTCCGCGTGCTTCGCGTTGGTTTGGAGCACGTCAACCGCGTTGAGCTGGCCAAGCCCCCAAACTGAGTGGATCGCAGCCAGCTGATTTTGAGATGCGAGCCCCGATTCGAACACGGCGAGATCCTTGCGGTTTGCCAGCTCGAACTGCGCTTTGAGCCGGACTCGTTGATCGGCGTGGCCGAGCAACGTCGACAACCGCGCTGATTCTGTTTCGCCAAAATCGCTCGCTAGCAGCTGCTGGGTTTCGACGCGCGCAGCCGAATTCGCCACGCCCGGAACATCGATTTTCCAGACAGCGCCAGTTTGGTTCAGCGGATAGCCGTTCGCCCAGTCCACTCCGTAGAGCGCGCCGTCCGGACCGAAATTCAAACCGATCAGCCTCACTCCAGCGCCGATCTGCCGGGAATTGACCATTTTAAAACTCGGCCCGTCCGGCTCGACTTGGAAAGCCCACTGTTTTCCGTTTGGAGCCTCGGTCATGAAAAACGTCCGCGCCCACTCCGGACTCAGCGCAGTTCCCGGGTTATACACAAATCCGCAGGGCCCGTTCTCGTAGCTTGAAATCGGCGGAACGATGTAAGCGGGCTGGCCTTCGTGCTGGGGCTGCCAAAGTTTTTCGTCCGTCCAGGGATTGAAGTCGTTTCCGCGATATTGATAATTGCAGCGCCAGCCAGCGTCCATGCCTTTAACGATGTAGACGAAGCGTTCTTTTTCGCCTGGCCGGTCGGCGTCGTTGTCGACTCCAAAGAGATTGCCAAACTCGTCAAAAGCCAGCTCCTGAACATTTCGCAGCCCGTGAGCGAAGACTTCAAAGTCGCTTCCGTCCGGATTGCAGCGCATGACGCCGCCCTAATTCGGGTAGTGAAATTTTTTACCCTCTTTCGAGGTTACACTTATACCTTTATCGCCGACTGACCAATATATTTTGCCGTCCGGACCGACCGTCAAGCCGTGCATGTCGTGCCCGGCGTAGGCGATGTGCAAGCCAAACCCGGTCGCCAGAATTTCGCGCTTGTCAGGGTCGGTATCGTCGATTTTCCAGACGTCAGGCGCGATCGTCGCGTAGACATCGCCCTCGTGCCAGAGCACCCCCGCCGCTATGCCGGTAACTTCCGAATTGAAGCCTTCGGCAAACAGGCTGATCTCGTCAGCCACGCCATCGGCGTCCGTGTCCTCGATCAGATGGATCCGCTCAGACAGAACGGTCAGATCGCGCCAATCATGCGAGCCGTCTCCGTTTTGATCTCGAACGCGCTTTTTGTTCTTGTCAGAGAATTCCGGCGCGAGGCGCTCGCGAAAAAATGCGCGCTTTTCTTCAACGCTTTGCAAGCCAACGTCGTTCGGAATCCAATCGGAATTGTTGCGGATATCGAGATCCGCCGCCTTGCGCCGCTGAGTCTGGGTAACGAAAGCGCGGCCCCGCTCATCGAAGCTGATAGAAACCGGATCAGGAACGTTGAGATCGCCGCTCCATTTCGTAAATTCAAGTTTCGGATCCTCCTCAGCAGCTGCTGAGAGGCAGGCAAGAGCAAGCCAGAGAAAATATCGCATGCAGCGATTTAGAATCGATGCCGGAAAAATCCAGCATTGATCGATTCTTCAAGCAGCAGTCGCAGTTTTTTGGGAACTCCACTGAATCAATTTCACCAATCGTTCAGCAGTAAATGGCTTCGGCAAAATGCCCATGAAACCTCGGCGTTTCGCGGCTTGAGCGGCAGATTCGTCGAAATATCCGCTGCTGGCGATGGCCCGGATTTCGGGATCGAGCCGCTGAAGCGCTTCGAAGGTTTCGAGGCCGTTAATTCCACCTGGAAGCGTAAGATCGAGGACGACAAGCGGAGAAGGATAGCCCCCTTCGATTCCCATCTTGTAAATCTCGATCGCCTCTTCTCCGCTTCGGGCCAGAATCGGCGCGTAGCCGACGGACTCAAGAATCGCCCGCATCATCGCAAGAACCGATTCATCGTCGTCGACGACAAGAACGAATTGGTGATCTGCCGGCTCCGAGGTCATCGCCTCGGGCTCAGAATTATCCAATTTAGATTGAGCTGCTGTTGTCATGGGCTGCGGAATGGCTTAGTTTATCCAGTCATTCAGGAAAGGCCTTTGATTTCGTCCACTGTCGTGTTTCCGGCTACGACATGGCAGAGGCCTTCCTGGTAAAGTGAGAAAAGTCCGTTTCGATGCGCGATCTTGCGCAATTCGCGCATCGGGGCTTCATCGGAGATCAGGTCTTTGAGCTCCTGCGTAATTTCGCACATTTCCATCAACGCGATCCGGCCGTTGTAGCCGGTCTGATGGCACTCGTCACAGCCGGCTTTTTCGTAAATCGGGCTGTCGATCGGACTTTCGAGAATTTCGAATTTCGTGAGCACCTGCTGAAATTCTTCAGTGATCGGCACGGGCCGTTTGCAGTATCGGCAGAGGCGACGGACGAGTCGCTGGGCTTGGGAAAGGACGAGCGAATCAGCGAGAAGATAGTTCGGAACGCCCATTGAGAGCAGTCGAGAGATCGCCCGGAGAGAGTCGTTCGCGTGGAGCGTGGTAAGGACGAGGTGTCCGGTCAGAGCGGAGTTTACCGCGGAAGTGGCGGTTTCTTCATCCCGGCACTCTCCGATTAGAATAACGTCAGGGTCGCTTCGCAGCAGGGCGCGCAAACCGGATCCGAAGTTGATGTGGTGAACCGGATCGGTCTGCGTCTGGTTGATTCCTTCAAGGCGGTACTCGATCGGATCCTCGATGGTGTGGATGTTTACGTTCTCTGAGTTGATGCTGTTGAGCAGAGCGTAGAGAGTCGTCGTTTTTCCAGATCCAGTCGGACCCGTTATGAGGATAAGACCTTGGTCGCGGCCCATTGTCTGGTCCAGCATCATGGTCTGACGCTCCGACAAGTGAAGATCAGACATCGACTTGAGGCCGCCCTCTTTGTCGAGGAAACGCATGATGATTTTCTGCATTTCCCTACGGCAGGGAACAGCAGCAACACGAACGTCGATCCGTCGCTGGTTGATCGCGATGGCGAAACGGCCGTCTTGAGTTTCCTGGCGGCTTTGTCCGAGGTTCGAGTAGTTTTTCAACAACGCGATGTAGCGAGGAAGCAGTTCTTCGGAGACTGCAAAGATGGTTTTCAGCTGACCGTCAACCCGGGCACGAAACCGGCCTGTGTTGTAGTATTTTTCCAGGTGTAGATCGCTGGATCGCTGTTGAATTGCCTGGAAAAGAATCCAATGGAGAATTTCTTCCGGCTGATTGTTAACATTGTTTGGATCGAGGCTGAGAATCTCTTCCGGAATGATTTCAACGAGGTTAGCGTCGTCGGAAATCTGATATCCGGTCTCGTCGATCTCGATTTCGACGGCGTCGGTCGCTCCGCTGTTTTTGTTGATCGCCCTTTGAATCGAACCGCCGTCAGCGAGCACAGCAACGAGTTCGACCGGGTCGTTTCCAGAAGAAAGCCACTCATCTTCGAACGAGTAGTTGTCTAGCGTTTCGCTAAGCAGGTAGACTCGCTGAGAACCACAGTAAACCGGGTAAACGCCGTGCTTTTCCAGCATCGAAATCGGGAAACGACTCTGACGCGGAGCTTCGTCCGGATTAAAGACTAAAGTCGGGCCTGTGGAGGCAATCGAGTGCAATGCAATTCCGAGATGAGCCTGAATACCGTTGAAATCGCCAATTCCAGGTTCCGGAATTTTGTCCAGCAACTCCATGAAAGCCGTGCGCAGCTGCTCGCCAACACGCTCTTCCTGGGGATAGTTGTCGGCGAACCAGCGGAACGCTCCGGCCAAGTCTCCGGGCGCAACTGAGGGTTGAGCGAGATTTTCGTACTGGCTGGTCGTGGGCAGCGGGCGAGTCGAAATACGGCGGACCAGATCGCGTTTAACGTTTTCGTACTGACCGGCGGAGATCACCACCTTGATGGTGAGGAAATCAGGGATGCCCCAGCAGTCATCACTTTTCGGATTGTGATGGGCGACGATGACCAGCGGACCAAGCTTAGCAACTGGTAACCAGGGAGAAGCCGTAGACGGAGCACGACCGAGCAGCCGAACGAGATCCTCGGCATCCGCAGTGCAGGTTTCACGGCCGAGTTCAATCGGAAGGATCCCGAATTGAACGGCGGTTCCTTCGATCGAGACAAGGAGGTCCGCTGCTGGACTGTCCAAGGCGTATAGCTCAGGATTAGAGGAGTCCGGGGTTCCCTGAGGCGGGTCGGGAGACTGGAGGTCCGCTGATTGCATGGAGTCGGGAATGCGTCCGTCGATAAGAAATCAATTTGGAGTGAAGTCGCCTGGAAATGAGACGGGTCGTCCGAAATCAACTCCTGAAAGCTCGATTTTGATGCCCGCGCCAGTTTCGCCGGGCGTTTTCAATTCGTAAGTGGAGCCGTTCCAAATAGCCCGATAATCATCAGTGCTGCTGGAGGTTCCAGGCCTGAAATCGTTACGCATGTAGGGCTGACCTGGCGATCCGTCATCCCATTGGAGATTGTAAAGAACTTTCATCTCGTCATCGGCATTGCCGTCGACAGCAACCATGTCATAGAGCTTCGTTCCTTCAAGCTGAAGGTACTTGGAAACCGCGTAATTCATCGTTTCGACGGTGTTTCGCGCCACGGCCGTGGAGGAACTCTCGTAGAAGTTCTTGTATCCAGCGACGGCGACGGCGGACATGATCCCGACGATCGAAACCGTGACGATCATATCCACGAGGGAGAGGCCAGCAGCTGCTGGGCGTTTGGGGCGGAGGATTTTCATGGCACACAGATCAGAAAATCGGGAAATCAGTAGCTGATCGCGGTCCCACCGGGATCGGCGAGGGCGACTTTCGACAGCGTCGTGATGTCCGTGGGCAGAGTAATTGTATAGGAACCGGGCATGTAATCGGTAAACGCATTTGGAGCGAACGCCATATAAGGCTTGATCAACGCATAGCGGGCGGCTCCTTCCGTATCACCGGAAGCGGCAGTGGTCCATGCCGTTGCGGCCGACGAGCGGCCTTGAGCAGCAAAATAAGAACCGATCGACATGTTGATCGCTTCTGCGCGAACAATCGCGAGCTTAACTTCGGCGTCGTCCCTCATCTTAACGATATTTGGGATGGCGATGAAAGCGAGAATGCCTAGAAGGACCGTCGCGGCGAGAATCTCGACCAGCGAAAAAGCGGCGTTACGGCGTTGAATGGGAAAAGTAGACTTCATGTGTCCAGAAGTTGGAGTTCAATAGCGATTCAGAGTCAGGGAGCCGGGGCAGCACTTTTTACGAGATCGACTTTGGGATAGGAGCCCGCTGCCCAGTCAGGGAGATTGATGTGCCAGTCGAGCTTGCGGGTGGCGTCCGTCATGACCTCGTTCGTCGAGGCCAACCCCATGTGGACGACGATGTGATCGTAGGTGGCGTCATCGAGGTAATCTTTAAACAGTTCGAGGCGCGCCGCGCTGGTAGCCTCAGCGTTGTAGACTGTGAGCACGTCTCCAGCCATGGTGTCGTGATCCAATTGTGAAGTTACCCAGCCGCTCAGGGCGGTCTGGATCGTGCCTTGCTGTTGACGAGCGACAATTTCCCGTCCGTCATTCGCGGAGTTGCCAAATTGACTGATCGCAAGACCAGACATGATGCCGATGACGGCGATCACGATCACCAACTCAATGAAGCTGAAGGCGGCGAGATTGGATCGAGGGGTTTTTAGGGAGAAGGTCATCGGTCTGAAAAATCCGAAGCTTGAATTTTGAAATCGGAAGCTTTTGCTTCTTTCAGTCGGGAAATTCGAGATTCGGATTTTGATTTTCTCGTGAAGGAGAGCATCGAGGCATGCTCAGTGAATTAAGCCCAGCGACTACCCGAAGATAGTCGCCGGACTAAAAGAGGTTGTTCTAAGTTAAGGAGCGGTAGCGCTCTCGAGATACGTCAGCATGCCGTTCGCATGCGACAGATAGGTCAATGCCTTCGTTTGCTCGGTAGAGCTGAGCCCTGGGACTCCGAAGTAATTGCCGTGAAACGGGCTGCTTGTGTCCGTCACCGTGGCACCGGTCACAGCGGCGGCAACTGTGGCACCGGTGTTGGCTCCGAGGAAGTCAAGGCCTGCAGCCTGCGCTGCGCCTACGACTGAGGAGAGTTGCTGTGCGTTGCGGCGATCTTTGGATTCACCAGCGGCATCGTTGATCCGGCCGATTTGGGGCACGGCGATAGCGGCAAGAATTCCGATCACTGCGATTACGACGAGCATCTCGACAAGAGAGAAGCCCTTCTTAGCTTTGGCTGTCAGGTTGGTTTTAGTCATAGTAGTATTTTTGGTTTATAGCTGCTTGAGCAATTCTAATTATTATGGAAAATATCAATAAGTCAACTCGGAATCCGAAATAGATCACAAATATTTATAATTAAAGTAATCGCGAGAATTTAGCCCGAATCGCCCTGATTCGAGCAACCACCGAAATTCAG
>JBLHKS010000135.1:0-19631 GCA_047620505.1 Verrucomicrobiales bacterium
GCCATTTGAGCCCGTCGTGTAGCTTGAACACCTGACTTCAGCCTTTTGAACTCGAATAGTTGCCAGAGCTGCTCTGAGAGTAAGCTCGTACACAAGGATGAGCAAAAAGACACAACCAAAAATAAGCTACACCTACTTTGGAGTGGATATCGCCAAAGCGCATCTTGATGTCGCCGAGCACGGAGCCAGACGCAGCCAGCGCTACAAAAACGAAACCAAAGCAATTCAGCAGCTGCTGGAGGTGCTGCGGGCCGCGGCAGATCCGCTGGTGATCCTCGAATCCAGCGGCGGCTACGAAGGACGGCTGCTGGAGGCGCTGGAAAAGGCGCAAATCGCCTTTCGAGTGGTGAACCCGAAACGCGCCCGTGACTTTGCCAAAGCCACCGGACTGCTGGCCAAAAACGATAACATTGACGCAATGATGCTGGCTGATTTCGGGGCGAAACTCGAACTTGAAGCCCGGAGTCGGGCGCGGACGGAGGTGCGTCGTCTGGGGCAACTGGATTACCGTCGCGACGATCTGGTGGAGAATCTCGGAGCCGAACAATGCCGCCTGCAGCAGGCGGTGGACGCCTTTATCAAGCGTCGTCTGCGAGCGCACATCCGGGTGCTGAAGCTCGAAATTGCACGTGTGGAGCAGGAGATCGATGCGCTGATTGAAGGCGATAAAGCCCTCAAAAAGTCGCGCAGCATCCTCCAGAGCGTGTGTGGGATCGGGCCGAGGATCAGTGTTGCCCTGCTGGCCAGCTTACCTGAACTTGGAAGTCTAACCCGTCCGAAGATCGCGGCGCTCGGAGGTGTCGCGCCCTTTGATGATCAAAGCGGTAAACATGAAGGAAAGCGCTGGTGTCAGGGTGGGCGCAGAAAAGTCAAACGCGCGTTGTATCAGGCAGCGGTGGTGGCAGGGCGGCATAACGCGCATCTGCGGCCAGTCTATCGGCGCTTAGTCGATGAAAAAGGAAAGCCCAAAAAAGTTGCCCTGGTAGCGGTGGGACGCCGACTGCTGACGCACCTCAACACCCTGCTTAAGCCCGTCGCGCCCGTAACCGAAGCTTAACTTGAAAAGAAATCTTTTTCTTTGAAGAAAAATACCTGACTAACTAAACGAACGCATTAACTGAGGTGTCAAGAAATCCCGCAATCCTTCGCTTTCAAGCGAAGGTGAGGACAGTTCTTGACACCTCAGTTAATGCGGGCGAACGCCCGAAAAGAAGATTAATTTCAATTTCGGGCGGAATATAGTTGCTACAAGCAACCGGGTCACCGGACGATCGCCAACCTCTACATGGCTATTCTCAACGCCTCAGGGATGGACGAAGGCGAGCATTACGGGCAAATCGATCCGTCGCTTAAAGACTTCGAACTTTCCGGGCCACTGGGCGAAATTTTGGCTTGAGTCATTTCTACCTCCAAACATGTCCGGGGAACTTCTTCGCCACGGCTTGACGATGTTTCGACCATTCGCGGGCCAGGAAGTGTGGCCAGTCGGTGGTGCTAGCGATGCGTTTACCGTCTGGGGTGCAGAGGCTGAGGATTACCGGGAGGCGATTTTCACAGAGATTGGGATGCTCTTTCATGGGGAAGCAGTCTTGCAGTTTTACCTTCACTTCCGGTGACCCGTTCACGTAGGAGACTTTCAGGGAGCGTCCGTCGTGCCACGTGATGGAGGGGGGCAGCAACTCATCCAGCCAACCGATTTGTCCTTTTTCCAAATGTCGATGGAACGCCGAAATCAGGGGCGCAGACTGGGCTTCCTTCACGAGTGAGAGCCCCTTGAATGCACGGGCGAGACTTGTGGTGATGGCGTCGTCATCAAACGGGACAAATTCCAGCTCGGGCAAGGTGACGTGGACGAGATTCACGCGGGCCATGAACTGTTTCAGCCGTTGATCCATCAGGGGTAATTTAAAGGCTCCGCCGCGCTGGGCTTCGGCGAGGCAACGTCCGCTGGCGACGGGATCGAGGTCGCGTTGCTGCGATTTCCGTTCGATGACGAGATCCCGATAACGCGTGAGCTTCATGGCGGCGACGCGTTTGTTGGAAGCATCGAAAAGGTGCTCCACGTTGGTGCTCAGATGCTGAGGAAACATCTCCGCGATCCACTCGGGCTTCACCGCGGTGGCGAGGCTAAGCAGGGTCAGTGGCGTGGGGCCGCGCGAGGGAGCTTGCCGCAGGTTGGCAGCGACGAAATACGGGGCGTCCTGGACCACGCTTTCGCGCACGAGCTGGCCTTGCCGTTGCTCGGTGAGATCGCAGCCGGGTTTGCCGGATTCACGTCGTTTGGCGAGCTGATCGACGAAGCCGGCCATGAGACAACGCAGTAGGGCCTCGTCGTTTTTCGCCGGACTGGCGGGTGTGGCCTTGCGGTCGTAGAGGCGCTGTTGATGGGCGGCTTGTAGGATCTGTTTGTAGGTCTCCTCCACCTGGCGGGCGACTTGGGCGTTGATGCCGTGGCTGCGGCAACGGTCGCCGCTGAAGCGGTTCGACTGGGCGAACTCGTAGGCATGGATCAGGGTGATGAAATCGGATTCCTCGCTGACTTCGAACATCTCGCGCGCGGCTTGGGTTTGGGCGTCATCGCGATCCAAGCGGGTCAACAAATCGCGACCACTGACCAGGGCGGCGCACAAGGCGGCATCGGGCACGCAGCCACGTTGGCTGGCCTCGATCAACATGCGGGAGTAGCGCGGGTGCATGGGCAGGCGCAGCATTTTCCGGCCAACGGCGGTGAGGTCGGCATCGTGCAAGGCGCCGAGCATGGTGAGCAGGCACTCGGCACGTTCGACAGCTTGAGTCTCGGGTTTGTCCAGCCAGTCGAAGGTAGCGGCTTCACGGATGCCAAGCGAGTGCAGCAGCAGCACCACCTCGGCGAGGTCGCTGCGCTGGATCTCCGGTGTGTTGCGTTCGTCGCGGTCCTTGTGCCCGAACACGGTCCACAAGCGATGACAGGTGCCGGTCGCGGTCCGGCCGGCGCGGCCTTTGCGTTGGTCCGCACTGGCTCGGCTGATGGGTTCCAGCAAGAGGGTGCCGATGCCGCGTTCGGCATCGTAGCGAGCTACTCGGGCGAGGCCGCTGTCGACGACGTGACGGATGCCGTCGATGGTGATGCTAGTCTCGGCGACGTTGGTGGCGACGATGACTTTTCGCAGGGCGTTGCTTGCGAAGGCGCGGTCTTGCTCCTGCGGTTCGAGTGCGCCGTGCAAGGGAATGCAGGCCATGCGCTCCTGGGTTCTCAGGCCGCGCAAAGCGTCGAGGGTGCCGTTGATTTCGCCGCGCCCTGGCATGAAGACGAGGATGTCGCCAGGAGCATCCTCGTTGATGATGCGCTCGACCGCCTCAGCCGCTTGCGCAGTGATGGAACGCTGGTCGGGGAGCGGAAGATAGCCGACTTCCACGGGATAGCTTTGTCCTTCGGAAATGAGGATCGGGCACTCGTCCAAATACTCCGCGACCGGCTCAGCATCGAGCGTGGCGGACATCACTAACATGGCCAAATCGGGGCGCTGGGTTTGTTGTAGATTTTTCACCAAAGCGAGCGCGACGTCGCTGAGTAAGTTCCGCTCGTGGAACTCATCGAAGACCACCGCACCGATGTTCGCCAGCGTGCGATCATCCTGGAGCCAGCGTAGCAGGATGCCTTCCGTGACAAAGCAAATGCGGGTGCCGACGCTGGTGTGATCGTCAAAGCGGATTTGATAGCCGACCTCAGCGCCGAGCTTGCCCTCACGCTCCCAAGCGACGCGGGTGGCTACGGTGCGGGCGGCGACGCGCCGGGGTTGCAGCACCACGATCATCTTGTCGCCCGCGATGCCAGCATCGAGCAGCATCTGCGGCACCTGCGTGGTCTTGCCCGAACCCGTGGGCGCGACGAGCACCAGGCGGTTGCCGGCTTGCAGCGTGCGCAAGATGTCGGCGTGGATCTTCCAGATGGGGAGAGCGGTGGGATCAGGCATGGGGTGGCGCGGCCACGCTATGTCCGAGCGAGGAGAATGGAAACACGAAGCTGAATCGCGGCCGCCTGGCAATGCCCCCAAGGGTTTTGAAGATCTGCTCGACGGATTGCGAATCAGTCAAAGCTTGTTCACCGTCGCTAATAATCACGCGCAGACATTGACGCCGTGGGCCTTCAAGGTCCCCCTCGCATCCAGCAATCGAAGTTTGAGACCGTCGCATCGGCATTCAGAAAGATTCAACGCCAGGTCCTCCGTGTCGCGAAAATCCGCCTTTCGCAAATCGCTGTGTGCAAACGTCGATCGAGTCAGCTTCGAGTTCGAGAACGCGGCCTCTCTCAAATCCGCCCCATCGAAGGTCGCCTCCTCGATCAAACATTTGAGAAATGGCGTCTTTTTCAAGTTCAGCCCCTCAAAGTTGCCGAAGTCGAGAACGCACTCATGAAACTCAATAGAGAGAAGACCGGCGTTGATTCTCGTCCAATCGATCCCTCTCATTCGGCATCGATCGAAGACAACACCGTTAAAGACTGTCTCGGTAAGCTCCGCCATTGAAAATTCCGAATCCACGCAGCGACAGTCGACAAAGGAAACGTTTTCGAAACGCGCTCGCTCAAAGTGACAGCGAGTGAATGTGCAGGCCTCGAAGCAAAGATTCCTGAAGGGACCGGTGCCCTTTTTGTCAACGTAGTCCTGATCCACATTGTCAGCGGCAGGTTGAAATGGAGAGGAAGTGGCGTCATTCATGATTCGTTGTGAGGGTGCTGCTATAATTATAACTACAGCGCCGAAACTTATATGCTTAGCGGTGATGCGCTGGGCCGGGCAACGGCCGAGATTTTTGGGGAAGTGAGGTTAACGAGGTCTCTTTGGTTTCCCAAACGTTCTGTCCTCACGGCTATTCGCCTAGGAGGTGCTTCCTGAAGAATTCCAGCATGGCAGGCGTGGTTTCCCTGGCCATCTGGCCCATGACGCCATGCCCGGCATCGTCGTAGCGAAGATAAGAAATATCTGCGCCGGAATCCTTCATTGCTTTAACGAATTCGTCGGTCGAATTGATGATCACGACTGTGTCGTCCACTCCATGGACCAGGAGAAGAGGTGGCGCGTCTTTTTGGACATAAAAAGAGGGTGACGCCGCTTTCATGACTTTTTTGGCGTCGGCCTCTGAGACAGTATTTCCTTTTCCAATCGCAAGATTCAGATACGCGGTCGCAGCCCGTTTGCTGTGAGTCGGGTGTAACATGTCGCCCACCGCTCCTGAGCAAACCACGGCTTGGAGGGTGCTTGAAAATTCCAGAAAAGAGCCATCCCCTTCGAACTCGTCCTGGCCGTTTGTCAGGGCCGCGGTCAAGACTTGCGTTCCTCCCGCGGAATTGCCGTAGGCTCCAATTTTATCCGGATCGATTCGGTATTCTTCCGCATTCGCGCGCGTCCACCGGATCGCGTTCTTGAGATCCTCGAGGCAAGCAGGAAACGGCGCGTCCTGCATTAATCGGTAGGTTGGCAGGACCACGACGAATCCCTCTTGAGCGAGCATGAATCCCATTCGAGTGAACCGATATTGATCGCCAGCACTCCAGCCGCCGCCATGAACCACGAGAATCGCGGGGCGCAATTCCGAGCCGGGTTCGGCAGGGTGAATCACATTGAGAATCCAGCGCGCATGGCCTTCCCGATACGCGATGTCCCTCTTGAAAACGAGTCCAGCAGGAGCATCCGGAACCTCCGCTTTTCCGGGCACCTGCGCTTGAGTGAAGCTGCAAAAAGACAACGAAACAAAGAGCAGCGCGGCACTGAAGAAAGTAGTCCGGATCATTTCGGAAATCTGGTGCGACCCTCCACGATGTCAATCTCGCCGAGCGAATCGGTCAGTCAGAAATATGAAATGGGAGGTCTGAGCAGAAGAGGCTGAATTTGCCCGCCGGCCCAGCGATTTCGAGTCACAGTCTTGCGATCTCGGGCCAAATAGGTAAAACAGACACCTCGAAATCATGAAGATGCACCTCCCCCTGGTCGCCGTCGCATTTGGAATTCTGGCATTCGGAATCAGCAGCTGCTCGTTGTTGAGCCCGGAAGAATCCAGTTCCTACAGCGCCATCCCAAGCACGACAACTTATCACAACGCCTTCAATTACGGCTACGCACCGCTGCCGACGAGTAACCGCTACCTCGGAACCTCGTCTGGATCTGAGCTTTACCGTTATTATCCAAGGTAGCCGCGGATATTCCGCTACCGGCGGACGTTTTACCCGGGTCGATCCCGCCAAATCGTTGACTTCGCCCGATCCTATGCGAGAGACGGCGGCTCATGAATTCGCTCTGGTCTGACTCCGAAGCCGCCTCCTTTTCCGGCGATTTGCCGATGCGCGTCTACACTTCGCGCTTACAAGGAAGAAATCCCGAATTGGTCCTGCACGGGGGGGGGAACACTTCGGTCAAAATCCGCGAAACCGACTTTTTCGGCGAAGAAACCGACCTCCTTTACGTTAAGGGCAGCGGCTGGGATCTTGAGAAAATCGAGCCGCAGGGATTCGCGCCGGTGCGCATGAACGCGCTCCTGAAAATGGCTGAAATGCCGGAGCTGGGCGATGCCGACATGGTCAAACACCAGCGCGCTGCGATGCTCGATCCCGATGCGCCAACTCCGTCGATCGAAGCGATTCTTCACGCGGTGATCCCGTCCAAATACGTCGATCACACCCACGCTAACGCGATTCTTGCGCTGACAAATCATCCAGATGGCGAGGCGCGCGTTCGCGAAGTTTACGGCGACCGAATCATCATCGTTCCCTACGTGATGCCCGGCTTCATCCTCGCTCGGACGATTTACGATCTGATAAAAGATCGCGACCTCCGCGCGGAAGGAATCGATGGACTCGTTTTGCTCAATCACGGCATTTTTACGTTTAATGATGACGCTAAGCTGAGTTACGAACTCATGATCGAGCTCGTCTCCCTCGCCGAAAATTTCCTCACGACCAAAGCTGGCGGCGACGGACGCGCCGAGGGTGAGTCGACTCTCGAACTCCTCCAACTCGCTGAATTGCGGCAGGCCGTTTCGAAACAGCGGGGCTGCGCATCGATCGTCAAGCTCGACACCGGATCAGCAGCTGCTGGATTCTCCGCTCGAGCCGACATCGATCAAATCGCGACTCGCGGCCCGGTTACGCCGGATCATTCGATCCGTACTAAGCGGATTCCAGCGATCATCGGCGACGACATCAGCGGGGACATTCAGAGCTACGCCGACGACTACGCGGCTTACTTCGAGCGCAACGCAAAAGGCGAAACGATGCTCGACCAATCACCGCGCTGGGCCGTTTGGAAGGGAAGGGGAGTCGCCGCTTTTGGTGCGACCGAGAAAGAGGCGAACGTCGTTCGAGACATCGCCCAAACGAGCTGGGAAACGATCCAGCTGGCCGAGGCGACAGGCGGTTGGCAAGCGCTCAGCGAAAAAGACATTTTTGAGATCGAATACTGGGACCTCGAGCAGGCTAAGCTGAAAAAAGGTGGCTCGGCCCCGGTTCATCAAGGCAAAATCGCGATCGTCACCGGATCCGCAGGCGGGATTGGCCTCGCCTGTGCGGCTTCGCTTGTTGAGCAGGGAGCCAAAGTTGTCGGCTTCGATCTTCACCCTGACATTGAGTCGATCATGGAAGGAATCGGAGCAGTCGGCAAAGTCGTGAATCTAACCGATGACGAAAAAGTCGTCGAAGCGATCAACTGGACCGTCCGCGAGTATGGTGGGCTTGATATCGTCGTCAGTAACGCCGGGATTTTCACTGCTGGGCAATACCTCGATGAGCTTGAGCAGAGCAACTGGGACAAATCTCTGGCGGTGAACCTGACCGCTGCACAAAAACTCCTCAAGTACACGTATCCCTATCTTAAGAAGGGAATCGACGCTGCTGTTGTCATCGTAGGTTCGCGCAATGTCCAGGCTCCTGGCCCTGGAGCAGCGAGTTACTCCTGCGCGAAAGCCGCCTTGACCCAGCTTTGCCGAGTCGCGTCCATGGAACTCGCGCCCGAAGGCGTTCGCTGCAACATCATCCACCCGGATGCAGTTTTCGATACAGCACTCTGGACTCCTGAAGCGTTAGCCCGTTCTGCCGAGCGTTATGACATGACGATCGAAGAATACAAGACGCGGAATCTGATGAAAACGGAAATCAAATCCGCTGACGTCGGTCGGATGGTCTCGGCAAGGGCCAGTCCGATTTTTGGAAACACGACCGGTGCCCAGTTGCCGTTTGATGGCGGGAATGATCGGGTGATTTAGATCCGTTGCGCGCGGGCAACCAGACGCAGTTCGCCAACGTAGTGGTGGCTTCCAGCCGCCAAAAGCCATCACCGAGCAGCCACTGGCGGCTGGAAGCCACCACTACTGGGTCAATCCGAAGGCGAGAGCTGGGTCCTTCGGCCCGTTCCATTTTACAGCGTTTTTACAACGTTCGTGGACGGAGATGATAGGGTCATCTCTATGAAAACGACACTACTCATGATCGGACTGGGCCTTGGAATGCTTCAATTCGCTGTCGCTGGCGGCAACAGCTCGATGGTCGAAATCACCAAAGTTACTTCCATCGAAATCGAGGACGGCAAAATCATCATCAAAGGCGACGGGATGCTGAGGAAGCGAGTGATGAGCGATGCGGAGCACGGAGATTCCACCGCCTTCGGGCAGCCGACTCAACTGCTTCACGCGAGGACGAGAGACGGCGTGTTCGAAATCGTGCCTTACAATTCGCGGTTTGATATTTTCGGAGTGCCAGGCGGGATCAAAGAAGGAGACGAAATCCCGGAAGAGATGAAGGCCCGGAACAAGGAACACTTTGACGGACTCATCGCCATCGCCAAACAAGTGAAGGTGGGCGACGCGGTCACGATCGGATATCAGCGGGAGAAAATGACGATCACCGGAGTCTACGTCACTCACATTGTTGGTGCCGGATCTCTGCGCATCGTTAAGGGGGCCGAGTAAGAAACTCAGCAAGCGAAAAAGCAACGCCAGTCGCGGCCAACTGTCGCCAACTCGTAAGAACCGCGGTTTACCAAAGGCATGTCCAAGCCGTAAACGCGATTCCGCTCAAGGCGATCCAGTAACTCAAGCAGCGAAACATCGGGGAGAATTGCCCGCCATCCGCCATCCGTTTCTGACTGTGACAGGAGTGAACGGCTCTCAATCAATCGAAGTCGGGGTTCTGGAGTTCGGCTTCGATTCAAAAAGCGCCGACCTCCAGGTTTGGCACAGTGTTCCAGTGCAACCCCTCCGCGACTCCCGCCCACCGGTGACCTGCAGCGGGAGCGCATCGCGATCCCCCTTGGCGGGGCTCTGCCGGAAGGGGCGGCTCGGTTCGGCAAGTTGCGGGTGGTGGTCGAGTAATTCAGATGCCTCCTATGAGAGAACCGTCATCAAAAAAACGGATTGTCGACTATCGTTGCCGAGGCCAGTAGCGCGTGAGCGCCGAGGATCTTGACGTTCAAGTTTCGAAGCATGTTCGTGTGGATTTGTCAGGAGAATTCAAGCCCTTCAAGCGGCCCCGTTGCGCTGCCGAAAGTCTTGTCCGCGAAGCCGAACTGGTTCAGCACGCTGACGTAAAGATTGCTTAGTGGAGCGGCGTTCGGCTCGAAGGCGAGATGCTGGCCGTGGTTGAATCCGCCGCCTAACAATAACACAGGCAGGTCCTTGTTTGAGTGATTCGAACCGTTGCCGAGGTTCGACGTCACCACGATCGTTGTCCGGTCCAGCAAGGTCGAGTCGCCCTCCTTGGTGTTGCGCAGATTCGTCAGCAGCTGCTGGAGGCCCTTAAAGAACTCGGCCTCGATACGCATCAGCTGCGCGATGTTGCTTGGGTCTTTGCCGTGGTGCGAAAGACCATGATAGGCGTTATTCACTCCGGACACGTTGACATTGTTCTGCTGAAAATACCCAAATGTGATTACCCGCGTGGAGTCCGTTTTGAACGCAAGATAGGTCATGTCGCAGACGTTCTGCAGCTGCGTGATGATCTCTGCTCTGTCCGCGGGATCCTGCGGAGTTTTCGCCTTCACTTGCGGCTTTGGCGTATGGACCCAGCTTTCGGATTTGGTGAGTCGGCGCTCGGTTTCGCGGACCGACTCGAAGTATTCTTCTAACTTTTTCTGATCCGCGTTGGAGAGCTTAGGTTGGAGGGATTCCGCCTGCCGACCGATCAGGTCCATGATGTTTTTGCCGTGTCCGATTTCGCGCAATGCGTTGTCCACGCCGCCCGCGTCTTCATCGACAAACAACTTGGCGTAGACGTTCGCCATCTTCGATTCCGCCGGAACGCCCGTACCGCTGTCGGTCCAGCTGAACTCATTGCTCCCTGCAGAAAGCACGAGCGAATCATAACGTGTTTCCTGACCTATTTTCGCGGCGATGTATTGGTCGAGCGAGCGAGTGTTCTTTTTGCTGGACGGCACGCCGGTGAAAATGCGGGGCGACGCGCTGTGTCCGCCGTTCACGCCCGGGTGATCGAGGCCGGAGATCACCGTGGTTTGATCGCGGAACTCGTCGAGCAGCTTAAGATACTCGGGCGCATCGTAGGCCTTCCCAGCTGATTCCGGAATGAGCCCATCGCGGTAAATACCAAGCGGCAGGCAGATCATGAGAAGGCGTTTTGGCCCAGCAGCTGCTGGCGCGGCGTGAGCAAATCCGCCGATGGATTCGAGCCACGGAATGGCGAGCGTGGCTCCGGATGCTTTGAGAAAGTTGCGTCGGTTAGCAGTCATGGTTGTGTCTATTAGAACTCGAAAAACGGGCTCAAGGTCTTGCGAAAAGTTCGCTAGCGACGAGTTCGCGAATCATCGTTTTCATCCCGCCGGCCTTGGCTTGAGTGGTCGCGACCACTTCGCGCAGCGTCGCTTCATCTGCGAAATCCATGGTTCGCCCAAGCGCGAAAGTCGCCAATTTGTGGGCTACGTTTTCAGAAACCAAGTCTCCTTTCGCCGCCAGCAGCTGCCGGAATCCATTAAAATCGGCAAAGGCACCCTGACGCGGCAACTCGTCGCTCGAATCGACCGCTTGACCGTCGACCAGTTTTGGCCGGTTCGGATTCGCGGTAGGCTCCAGCGCGCGATAGGTTTCACGCCACGCCCCGATAACGTCGAAGTTCTCCAGCGCCATTCCGTATGGATCGATCTTTGCGTGACACGAGCCGCACTGCGCGATCTCGCGGTGCTTGGCGAGCTGCTCTTTGATCGTGCTTGCGCCGCGAATATCTGGCTCGATCGCGGGAACATCCGGCGGCGGAGGCGGGGCTGGCGAGCCTAACAGATTCTCCAGAATCCACGTGCCGCGAACCACGGGCGAAGTCACCGTGCCGTTTGATGTGATGTTCAAGATGCTTGCGTGAGTCAGCAATCCGCCGCGCGCGGATTCTGCTCGGTCCAACGAAACGCGGCGGAACTCGTTTCCGGTCACGTCGGGGATTCCGTAGTGCTTCGCCATTCGTTCGTTCAGCATCGCCCAATCGGAGTCGAGGAAATTCGTCAGGCTGAGATCTTTGTGCAGCATCTCGCGCACGAACGCGCGTGTCTCAGCGACCATCCCGAGCTCCAATTCGTTGTCGTATTCGGGATATAGATTCGAATCCGGCTGCATCTCGCCAACGAGATCAATCCCGAGCCATTGCCCGGTGAAATCCTCCAAAAACCGCTCCGACTTCGCATCCGCAAGCAAGCGGTCGACCTGCGCGCGGAGCACTTCGGGCTTGGTCAGTCGATTCGAATTTGCTAACTCAAGTAGCTCGGCATCCGGCGCCGATCGCCAGAGAAAATAGGACAGCCGATTCGCCAGCGCATAGCCATCTGGTTCATCACCGTACTCGACATGATACAAAAAGTGCGGCGACGCCATCATCGCCTTCGCGGTGATTTTGTAGGCGTCGAGCGGCTGTTCTCCGGCCTCCCTTGTCCCCATGTGGAACTCGATAAACTCCTGCGTAACTTCCGAGTTCACCGGCCGACGAAACAGTTTCGGCGCGAGTTCGGCGAGTATCTGCGGTATTTCAGAGTCCGTCACCTCTTCGGCTTCACGCTTGCCGAGCAGCAGTTGATGCCCGCGCGGCGGCCATTCGTCAATCAGCGGCCCTTCCATCTCAATCTGCTGAACGCCCGCGAACGGGCCCGGCAAGTCCACCAATTGATCCCGCCGCGACCAATTCGTTCCGTCGAGCATCTCGAACTTGATCGCATTGCCAGGCTGAAGGTAGACGCGATATTCGAAGTCCTTCGGCTCCGAGCTAGTGAGGTAGATCACGTCAACCACATCCGGAATCGTGCTTGGCTGAAGCGAGCCGCTCATGATTTTGAGGCGCACCGGCTGATCACCGTTGGCTGCCGCGAACACGGAAATCTTGAGCCGATAGGCCCCTGCTTGCCTTACCCTGAATCGCTGCCTCGTGTCCGGTGCCGCGTAGCTCGCGCGAAACGGAATGATCGCCCCGACTTCGGGACCGTCCTCTGGTTTCGGCTCGCGCAACTTGCCGTTTTCCCAAGCCAGAAAGTTGTAGCCGAGATTGGGGTTCTTTTCGTACGCAGCCAGTTCCTCCCTCGAGCGATCCTGCTCAGTCGGCGTTTGTTGGTCGAATTCTAGCCGACGCTTTTCCATGTTCTCTCGATATCGTTTCCACGCCTCTCGGTTGTAATCGTGAAGCGTGAACTCGACTTTCTTCGTCTCCGGTCGTGGCTCGGTTTGAATTGCGCGAGTCAAGATCGAGTCAGCAGCTGCTAGATATTGATCCAGCTGCTCGGCCGAGAGGGAGAGCGCCGCGCCGATGTTGTCAAAGCCATCCACCTCCGCGTCCGCCGGGAATCCATCCGCAAAATCGCCGCGTACATCGAAGAGATCTTCGATCGTGTATTCAAACTCCGTCCGATTCAATCGCCGCAGCACGACCTCGCCGGTGTGGCCTCTCAATGCACGTGCGGCCCGCGCCAACTCCCCTTCGACCCAAGCGATCACGGGCTCCAATTCCGCCAACGCGGGTTGCTTTTTATCCTCCGGCGGCATCTCGCCGAGATGCAGATTGTCCAGCAGCAGTTGCCAATATTCCGCATCCTCCGGCGTTCGCGAAATCCTTAGAAAATCGACACTGAAATCCCCCTTAGCGGTATCGGGATCGTGACAGTCGATGCAGTAGTTATCGAAGAACGTGAGAAACGAGTTCGGCACGTCTTCCTGAGCCTGAGCAGTTCGACCTGCGAGAAAACCCAGAACGCACGAAATGAGAAGTAGACGAGTCATTGACACCTTCAGAATGTAGTTGGGTTGTGTCCGATGCAACCTCAGGGGAATGCGATCGCAGCACTTCAGGAGAAGAAAACTCTAACGTTTTCTCGGCGGCAAGATTCCCATGCCGGGCCTTATCCGAAACACGTACAGCAGAAGTCGGCTGGCGATCGTCCGTTTCGATTTTACGACCAGCAGAAGAGCGTTTTATGAGAATCAAGGAGATCACTTCCTGCACCTACTCGTCCCCGGGCAATGAATTGCCCGCCAGAAAGCGCCGATGAATCGGCGCACTCCAGATTTTTCGTTACCGCTGTCCCGCCGCCTCGGCCTGCTTCTCCGCCAGCAGCTGCCGGAACTCCGCGAGCGCTCTCCCCGAATCTCGGCTTCGTCTTGTTGGCGAGATTGTGCTGGCTGCGGTCGCAGACAATTAAGAGGACGTTTTTCGGGAAGTCGCCGGTTTGTCCGGCGCGCTCGTCTGCGGAGGATTGGTGTAAGGCAAGTGATTCGGCGCAGGAACGTAGTTTCCTTTTCCTTTTTCCCAACGGAAGCTGTCTCCCTCGACCACGAGATCCTGGCGCTTGTTCAGTTTCACCGCCGGCTCCGCGAACGTTTTGGGCGCAGTCGCGCGTAACTCGGTTTTGACGGCCTCGTGCTCCGGCGACGCGGCGAGATTGTTCCATTCGTTCGGATCGGCGCGCAGCTCGTAGAGTTCCTCGCCGCCGTCCTCGCCGTATCGGATGTAGCGCCAGTCGCGATTGATGACAGCGTACTCGCCCGGCTTCATGTAGGGCAGGTAGACGTTTCGGTCTTCAGCAGCTGCTGGATCGGCCAGCGTTGCGGCCAGCGATTCGCCTTCGAGCGGCTGACTTGGCGTGGGCAGGCCGCAGAGCTCGACGAAGGTCGGGTACATGTCGATCAGGCTGACTGTGGCGTCGGTTTTCGCGCCAGTCGCCACGCCCGGCCCAGCCCAGACGAAGGGCACGTTCTAAGTCCGCTCCCAGAGGGTGTGCTTGCCCCAATTGCCCTTCTCGCCGTGGTGATAGCCGTGGTCGCTCCAGAGAACAACGACGGTGTTGTCCGCGTGTGGGCTGGCTTCAAGCGCGTCGAGCACACGGCCGATCAGCGCGTCGGCGTAGCTGATGCAGGCGAGGTATCCGTGGATCGCGTCGTCGACCGCTTCGAGTTCTTCGAGCTTCTGATGAATCTTCGAACGCGCCGTCTTCTGCCTCTTGATCTGCGGCGGCAGGTCATCGAGGTCGTCGGCTTTGTAAGGCGGCAGTTCGATTTCGGCCGGGTCGTAGAGATCGAAGTATTTCTGCGGACAGTAATTCGGGTAGTGCGGCGTGTAGAATCCGACGCCGAGGAAGAAGGGCTTGTCGTGTTCCGCCTGCAGCTGCTGGACGGCCCAGTTGGCGCGAATCGAAAACGGCTGGCCGCTGGATTCGTGGGGCAAAGACACGCCGTTTCCCAAGACGTTTCCAGCCAGCGTCTACAACCACGGTCAGGAAATCACCGGCGGTCTGTTTCTGGAGTGGGGCGCTGTCCCGGACGATCGCGAAGAAGAATTAGAAAGGGAACAGCGGTCTTTTCCGGGTTCCCGAAATTCTGTTCTGAAAACCCCGTTACTCCCTGAGTTTCAGAGAGCTAAGATGGCTCCGGATGTTGGATTCGAACCAACGACCTAGTGATTAACAGTCACCCGCTCTACCGCTGAGCTAATCCGGAATATCAGTTCAAACCGATTGGACGCCGAATGTGCCGATTCGGCTCGGAATTGCAAGGGAAAAATCAGTGTTGATCGCCGCCAGCAGCTGCTGAGCTGATCAATTGATGTTCAGACCCGTTCCGCCCCAGTCCTGCGGGTTGAACATGTTGTCGAATCGCTGCTGAACGGCGGGCGGCATGTTGACCGATGTGCGGCTTCCGGCTCCATCCATTTCAACCGGGCCAGAATCACCGTTCACGTCCTGACCTTCCCCTGGCGGCGTGTTGTTTTGTGGAGCCTGATTCGCGATCGGGTTGGCGGCGGGTTCGTTTTCCTGAGTTTGGACTTCGGCGGCGAGCTGATTTTGCGCGTCGTTCGTTTGCTGCTGGATGATCGGATCGATCTGAGCAAGGAGCAGGCCTTCAGAGTCTGGAATGTCCTTCAGATTACGCACGCGAATGCCGTCGATTCCCCGAGCGGGCGCATCGACGATGCGGGTCTTGACGACTTTGCCGCTACTAGCTTGAGAAATGATCAAGCTGTCCATGTTAATGAAGAAGATCTGCCCGAGATCGTCGCGGCCCGCAGGCGGCAAAAGCGGGCTTGTGTTGCCTGGAAGAACGATTCCTTCGGCGAGGAGGACGCCCAGTCGGTTGACGCCGGGGCCACCGCCGCCATCGAGATTCTGCTGAAAATCGAAGAACTGGGTGGAGAAATTATCCGTGCCGGTTCCGGCTTGAATGGCGAGAGTTTCGATTCCCACGAAATCGTAGGTCGGGTTTACGCTGACGCGATTCCGGCTGATTCGGTAAAAATGATCGTTGGTGGACGCGCTATCGTCGATGAGGAGAAAGTCGCTGCCAGATCCGCCGCCGCCATCGACTGTGCCAGAAAGAGAGGCTCCGTCTATGAACGTGAACGCGTCGTTCTGCGTTCCGCCGGTCAGATTTTCGATTCCCTGGAACTTCACTAACGGGAATGGCGAGTAAGGCGCGGTAGCCGCTCCTTCCTCTCCAGGCGGAGGCGATGTTGCAACGCTCACACCTGCGAAGTCGCCTGCGTTGTCGGCGTCTATCAGCCAGTTCACTTCTTCATTCGGGCCGACGATGGAGTCGTTCGTGGAATTGCCAAAGACTTGCGCCTGGTAGACGTGTTCTCCGAATGCCACGACACCGCCGGGACGTGCGCCGAGATGAATATTCGTATTTCCTCCGGAGGGATCAACCAGGGCATCCACGGAAATGAATCCTCCGAAAAGATTGATATCGCCTTGGTTCGTGAGGTTGCCGTTGATCCCAAGAAAATCATTATGACGGCCGAAACCTGTTGGGTCAGCGGCGAGTGCGGTGGGATCGAATTCTCCCGGCCCGCCTGGTCCGCCAGCAGCTGCTGGGAAACCGGCGTTTGATTGCCAGCCGGAAACGATGTTGATCCGGCCGCCAGTGGAAGATTGATTCGTGATGCTTCCGCTGACTCCGAGTTCGCCTTCAGAGAGAAGGTTCAAGTCGTTGTCGCTGGTGTAGTCGATCACGGCATCCTGCCGAAGGCCTCCGATTCCAATGGCATCTCCCATGGTAACCGGGAGCGATCCGATCGAAGCCAGAGTGACCGATCCATGCGGGATCGCCGGGGAAATCACCCGATCGGCGAAGTCCTGATCGATGAGAAACTCGCGATTTTCCAAGCCATCACGCGAGAGTCCGCCGATTCCAATCGCAAGCGGAGACAAATCAATTCCGGTGAGGTTTTCGTGGCCGATTCGCCATTGCTGGCCTGCGCTGACGCCGTCAATCAAGCTGAGCTGCTTTTGCGCCCGAATCGAAAGCCCGCCGTCGGCAATCGCCGCTGAAATCACATCTCCATCGGTATGACCGATCGCGGCAAGTCCGTTCGTCGCGTCCAACGTGATCTCGGCTCCTTCGACCGTGAGGTCGCTGCCGATCGCCGTTTGGGTGTAGTTTCCGATAAACGCGTCGGCACCGCCTGAAACGATCGATACAGCCCCGTTCCGAGCATGTGCGCTGAGGTCGCCGGTGACCGATCCGAGAGGGGCGTAGTGGCCGATCGCAGCAACGGCAGCCGGATCCGCCGCGGAGTTAACCTGAATGTCGCCTTGGCGAGCCTCAACCCGGATATCTCCCGAGATGGTCGAAGCAGAGCTGATTTCGTGACCGATTCGTGTCCGGCCTTCGACGCTGTTGGCCGAATTGAGAATTACGGAATTCCGAACATCGACGCTGATTTCTCCCGTCGCGTCTCCCGAGCCAACGAAGCCGATTCCCGCATGATAAGCCGGGTCGGCGTTAACGACGAGATCGTAGCCGAGAACTGCGGTCGGTCCGTTTTGCGAGCCGACCCAAACCGGTTCGTTGAAAAACGTGGCGTTGCCGACACGAACCGATCCCATGTTGTTGCCGAAAGATTGCTCTGTTTCTGGGAAGTCCGGCATGTTCGGCACGCCAGTTGGAGTTGCGATTCCGGAGCCCGGGATCGGGCTGAAGCCGGTCGAACCATCCCAGCCAGCGATCAAATTCACCGCTCCTCCGTCACCGCCGAGCTGAATTCGCTCATTCAAGACGATGTGGCGATGGGCAAGAATCGAGAGAACTCCGAGGTTCGAGCCGAACCGATTCGCGACCACCGGCGTGTTGACAAAAACATCACCGTTGCCAGCAGCAGCTGCGTTGGTCGTGATGTTGACGTTGGCTCCAGTCTCGAGCGCGTCGACGATCGTCGCCACGTTGCTGCCGTCGACCGTGAAGTCGCCCGGATCGAGCAGAAGGTTTCCGCCGATCCCGCTTTCTGATCCTAGATCGACCGCGCCGCCGAAATCGAGCGTGTTTTTCCCGGAAACTTCTGCGTTGCCGCCGATTCCCGAACCCGAGCCGCGCGCCGAAATCGTTCCGGCGAAAGCCGTGTGGTCGTTCGCCCAGACAACGATATTTCCGCCTGGTCCGTCGACCGTCGCGTCCGCGCGAAGCGCCGCTCCGGCCTCAATCGTCGTGTTTTTCGCGTTATGAATGTTCGAATCGTTCCCGCCGAAACCGCCGCCGATGTTGATCGCGCCACCGCCGTCTGTTCCGCTCGCGTCGATCCGCGCTCCGGCACGAATCGCCACCTCGTCGCCGGTCACCGTGACCGTTCCGCCAACGCCGTCTTCGCTACTGGCGTCGATCACGCCAAATACTTCGACCGAGCCGCCAGCGCCCGCGTCCATCGTGACCGTCCCGCCTTCGATGTAGCCCGTCGGCAGGAGCGTGACTTCGCCGCCGGTCGCCTGAAGCGTGACCGAGCCGCCACCCGGGCCGTTTTTGGCGATGATCTGGCCTGCGTGATCGATTTTGCCGCCGTCATTTGCGAGCAACTCGATGTCGCCGCCACGAATGATTCCAGTCGGCTGAATCGTGATCGCGCCACCCGGCGTGACGTCCAGATTTACCGAGCCGCCCTGTCCGTCGAGGCTTTCGGCGATCACAGTTCCTGCGTGGTCTATCGAGCCGCCTGACGCCCTCATTTCGACGCTGCCTGCTTCAATCAAACCGCCCAGCGGAACGACGATTTCGCCGCCGTCGTTCGCTTCAAAATTCACGCTGCCGCCGTCGTTTCCGACCACGTGCCCTGCGCTCAAAATCGAACCGCCAGTCGCCCGAACCGTCACCGCTCCGGCGCTCGTTTCGGAATCCATCGTCAAATTCACACTGCCGCCGAGGCCCGCATCGACCGTCAAAGTCCCGTCCGTAACGCCCGCCGTTCCCAGCAGCTGCCCAGCGCTGGAAATGTCGCCGCCGAGGCTAGAAACCGTGACCAGCTCGCCAGCCGTCCGGCTCAGCGGTCCCAATTCAATGTCGCCGAAATCACCCGCGTTGATCTCAATCGAACCCGGCGCTGCGTCTTCGGAAACCGCGGTGATCGAGCCGAGACTCGTAATTTTTCCGCCATTCGTGGTCACGCTGACCTGATTTCCCTGAAGCGCCGAAGTTTCCGTCAGCTCGACCTCGCCGAGGTCCCCACCATCGATCGTGATCTGCTTTCCAGCGACCGGGGTTGAGTTGACGATTTTGCCGCCGTTTGCGCGGAGAAAAATCTGCCCGCCTTCGTTCACCGCACCCGTCGCGGCCACTCGGCCATGCTGCTGAATCGCGAGTCCGTAGACGTTGCCACCGGCCTTCAGCTCAGCGACCCGGCCTTCGATGTTTCCAGTCGGATCGTTCTGGATTTCACCAGCTCCAGCGCGGACGAAAAGTCGTTCGTCACCGGATTCCTGGAGCAAAACGTCGGTCCCGGCCGCGATTCCAGCGAGCCCCTCGGGAGCCAGCAGCTGCCCGGCGTTCTGGACTCGAGCTGCGATCAAAATCGCGTCGCCGTTCTCCGCTCGAATCGTGCCCAGGTTGACGATCGCTTCGGTAGAGCCGCCATTGAAATTCAGGTCACCGCCCGCGAGAAAATCCGCGTCGGAAATATCGAGCGTCGAAGCGATGAACGAACCCGCGTCGATCGAGCCGCTCGCTCCTACGATGATTCCGTGCGGATTGACGAGCAGGACGTTGCCGTTGGCCTCGAGAATTCCGTCGATGTTCGATCTGCCGTTCAGAACTCGGTTCAGAACTGCGGCCGAGCTGCTTGGCTGAATAAATTGAGTGCGCTCGCCCGCTCCGATCGAAAATCCGTCCCATTCAATGATGGCCTGGCCGGAATGCTGGATGATCTGGGAGTTGTT
>JBLHKS010000136.1:0-19508 GCA_047620505.1 Verrucomicrobiales bacterium
AAGGCGGTTGATCTCATCGACGAATCGGCTTCGCGGCTGAAGATCGAGTTGGACTCGATGCCTACCGAAGTTGATCAGCTTGAGCGTCAGGGCATGCAACTCGAAATGGAGCGCCAAGCGCTCGCGAAAGAGAAAGACGCTGCGTCGAAGGAGCGCCTGACAAAGGTCGAAAAAGAGATTGCCGAGGTTCATGAGAAGTCCGGCGCGCTCAAAGCCCGCTGGCAGCATGAAAAGGGTTTCGTCGACGAGTTGCGGAAGCTGCAAAGCTCGATTGAGCAGGCAAGGCTTGAGCTCGAACAGGCCGAGCGTGGGGGCGATCTTGGGAAGGCCAGCGAGATTCAGTACGGGATCCTACCAAACCTCGAAACGCTGCTCGAATCCAAGCAAGCCGAGCTGAACGACGCGCAGAAATCTTCGGGAATTCTCAAGGAAGAAGTGACCGAGGAAGACATCGCGAAAGTCGTCGCCAGCTGGACTGGAATTCCGGTCTCACGTCTCCAGGAAGGCGAGCGCTCGAAGCTGGTGAAGATGGAAGGCAGGCTTCACGAACGGGTGATCGGTCAGGAAGAAGCGATCACCGCAGTCGCCAACGCCGTGCGCCGCGCGCGGGCTGGATTACAGGACGAAGACCGGCCGATCGGCTCGTTCCTCTTCCTCGGGCCGACCGGTGTTGGGAAGACCGAGCTAAGCCGCGCGCTGGCCGAGTTCCTCTTCGATGACGAGGCCGCGATGGTCCGGATTGACATGAGCGAATACATGGAAAAGCACGCCGTCTCGCGTCTGATCGGCGCGCCTCCCGGCTACGTCGGCTACGAAGAAGGCGGGCAGCTCAGCGAAACGGTTCGCCGCAAACCATATTCGGTCGTGCTTTTCGATGAGATCGAAAAAGCGCATCCGGATGTCTTCAACGTTCTTCTACAAGTGTTAGACGACGGTCGAATCACCGATGGGCAAGGCCGGACGGTCGATTTCCGCAACACCGTGATCATCATGACGAGCAACATCGGGAGCGATCACATCATGAACGAAAGCGATGCCGATCGCCGTCGTCAGCTCGTGACCGAGTCGCTCCGCGGCCACTTCCGACCGGAGTTTCTCAACCGCGTCGACGAGACCGTGATATTCGATCGGCTCACGACTGAGGATCTCAAGCAGATCACCGCAATTCAGATCAAGCGCGTCCAGAAACGGCTTGAAGATCAGAAGCTGACGCTCGAATTGAGCGACGAGGCGATGGAGTTCCTCGCGACTTCCGGCTACGACCCGGTCTACGGAGCACGGCCGCTGAAGCGAGCGATCCAGAAGCAGATTCTTGATCCGCTAAGCCTGGAATTGCTGGATGGGAAATTCGGCGAAGGTGACCGCGTTCAGACGGAAGTCGCGAACGGCAAGCTGGAGTTTTCGAAGGTGGCGTAGCCCAGCAGATGCTGAAAACAAAGAGGCCCGGACCGCACGCGCGATCCGGGCCTTCAAATCTAAAAATCAGGCTTACTTCTCAAGCTCGGCCTTGATTGCATCGAGAAACTCCGGGCTGTCCGGCTCCACGTTCGAACGGAATCGGCGAGCGACTTTTCCGTCTTTTCCGACGAGGATCTTTTCGAAGTTCCACTGAATCGGGCCCGTGAAATCCGGGTTTTCAGCCGCGGTCAGATGCTTGAAAAGCTCAGCCGTGTCGTCTCCAGTCACGGAGACTTTGGCGAACATCGGAAACGTCACTTGGTAGGTGCTCGTGCAGAATTTGAGAATCTCTGAGTTCGTTCCGGGCTCCTGACCACCGAAGTTGTTTGCCGGAAATCCGAGGACGACAAAGTCTCTGTCTTCAAGCGCCTCGTGCAGCGCCTGAAAAATCTCGTACTGACCGGTCACGCCGCACTGCGAGGCAACGTTGACGATCAGCAGAACATTCCCCTCGTGCTCCTTGAGATTGACGTCCTCGCCCTTGATGTCTTTGACGGTGAATTCGTAGACGCTCTCTCCGGCTGTCAGGCTCATGGCCGTAATTACGGAAAGGATGGTGGTAAAAACGGTCATTTTCATGTGGAAAATGGATGCGAGATCACCGCGAAATCAAGCCGGCAGCTGCTGAACTGGTCTCAGGCGAAAACTCTGCTGAGATCGGCGCTGATCTCGGTTTTCGGATCGGTCACGATGCCGCCGGTGTGGACCTTTTTTTCGTTAGGGCTCGTGAAAATCGTTACGGTTTGAATTTCCGGATGCACGACCCAGGCCGTCTGGACGCCGTGCTCGAAATAGGCGTCGATCTTCGGCGAGATTGAATTGAAGCCCTGGCTCGAAGACAGGATTTCTATAGCGATCAGCGGAGCCTCGGTCATGCGGACAATTTCGTGCTGCCAGTCCGTAGGACGTTTGGCATAGATCGAAATATCTGGAGTGTAGAACTTGCCTCCCAGCTCCAGCGTCAGCTCGCTGGCGATATCGTATTTTTCTCTAACACTGCTGAACTCAAGGATGAGACCAGTCTGAGATCTTGAATGATTCCAACCAGGCATTGGTTTTCCGCGTTCGAGTTCGTAAGTGGTCAAATCGTCTGTTGCGACTGCGTCCATAAATTCAAAGTATACGTTTTGCCGAATTCGCGCAAGTCAGCGTCTCTCCCGCACGACGCGCACTTTGTTCGTATCGCTGTCGCCGATGAACACTTCGCCAGTTGCCGGATCGACGAAAATTCCGTGCAAACGCGCCATCCGACACCGGAGCGGATCGCCGTCCGGGCCATCGCCTTTTTTCCCGTCGCCAGCCAGCAGCTGCAGAGTCGGCGGATCGGTCGTGAGATCGATGTAGCGAACCGAATGGCTCTCGGTATCCGCTAGAAATGCCTTCCCATCGGGACTGAGCGAAATCCCCTTCGGGCCTGACAGAGTTGCCTCTTTCGCAGGTCCTCCGTTACCCGAAAAACCGTTCTGGCCAGTCCCGGCAACGTGATGGACCGTCCCTGCTTTCATGTCGAAGCGAAAGACGGCGTTGCCCTCGCGGAGAGCGAGCCAGAGATCGCCGTTTTGATCGACATCGAGCGCGCGAGGGCCCTTGAGCGAAGTTTTCGGGGAAATCTTCGCACCGTCCGCCGGGCCTTCGGATTTCCCGGTCCCGCAAAGCGTGTCGACTTCCCCGCTTTTCATGTCGACGCGCCGGACACGGTGGTTGCCGATGTCGCAGATGTAGAGATTTCCGTCAGCGCCGAATTGAATGCTGTGAGGCCGGTTGAACGTCGCTTTCGTCGCTGGCCCGCCGTCGCCGCTGAAGCCTTTTTCGCCAGTGCCCGCGATGGTCGAAATCACGCCGGTTTTCGCGTCGACGCGCCGAACGATGTTGTTCTGCATCTCGACGAAAAACAGATTTCCAGCTTCGTCGAAGCGAACTTCGTAAGGCTCGAAACACTTGGCCTCGGTAGCCGGCCCGCCGTCGCCTTCAAAACCTTTCACGCCGCCCGTTCCCGCGACAGTCGAGATCACGCCGGTCTCGCGATCGATTTTCCGAACAACGTGGTTTCCGGTGTCGCAGAAATAAATGTGTTTGTCAGGGCCAACGACGACGCCAAACGGATTGTTGATTTTCGCGTCCACGGCCGGGCCGCCGTCACCGGCAAATCCGCGTTCGCCCGTGCCAGCGATCGTGGCGAGATCCAGCTCAGCCTGAGAGACGACGGTCAGCGCCGCCAGAAACAGAATCGAGATTTTCATGATTCGATGGTTCACCCGACCCACTTGAAATCCACCGGAATCTCAATTTCCGCGAGCAAACTTTTGTGGACGGGACAGGTCAACGCTGCGCGCTCGAGGGCTGCGCGCTGAGGATGGTCGGCAGGTTGCGGGATCTCGAAATTGACCTCGAGACGCGCAATCCGGCGAGGTGGCTCGGGAGTCATGATTTTGCGAACCTGGACGCGCATGCCGGTCAGGTCGATTTCGTGGCGCTCGGCGAAAATTCCCATCACCGTGGGCATGCAAGTTCCGAGCGCAGTCGCGGCGAGATCGGTCGGCGAGAAGCTCTCGCCCTTGCCGTGATTGTCGACCGGGGCGTCGGTGAACAGTTTTTCGCCCGAGGGCCCGTGAGTTGCGGCGCAGCGAAGGCCGCCTTCGTAAACAACGTCGATTTTGACCAAGTCAGGACTCTAACGGCCAGCCGCTGGGCTGCAACGATTCCCGTTCGACATCTGAAATCTCGGGCGAGTTTTGAAGCAGCTCGTCCAGCTCGTCGGCGATTTTTTCGAGCCACAGTTTCGGCTTCACTCCGCCGAACCAGCGCTGCATCCAAGTCGGCTCAGCCGCGACAAACGCGATGAATTCGTAAGCGCCGTCTTCGTCCGGATCGTCGAGCGCGCTGCAACCGACGTAGAGCGGGAATTGCGGATTTCTCAGGTCGACTCGCCAGCCCCAATCGACCGCGGAGATGCCGTCGGTTTCGATCCCGCGTTTCGGCAGCTGCTGGCGAAGCCAATCGGCGAAATTCTGTCCAAACCGGCCAGTTGCGATTTTCTCATCGTGCTCAGCTGGATCAGGCGGAAACGCGCTGGATCGAAAACGGATGGTCGGATTCATCTGGATTGAGCTGTCGCATCGAACTTAGGAGTTGCAAGGCTTACAAATGTAATCCAAAGACTTTGCATGAGGATATTTTTCACCGTCGGCGTGCTCGCCACCCTCGTTTCCGCCGCCCACGCCCAGTCGAAAGCTGAGATCGAGGCAGCGATCGTCAAAGCGGTCCAGTTTTACCACGGCGAAGTCGCTAACCACGGCGGCTACGTTTACAAATACAGCTCGGACCTGACATTGCGCGAAGCCGAGGGCTACCCTGACGAAGACACCATTTGGATTCAGCCGCCCGGCACGCCCACAGTCGCCGAGGCGTTTCTGGACGCCTACGAAGCAACGGACAATCACGCTTGTTCGATCGCGGCGCTCGACGCGGCGAGAGCGCTGGTCGTTAGCCAGCTTCATTCGGGCGGCTGGCACTACCGAGCTCATCTCGATGGGGAAAAGCGCGGCGATTTTTCCTACCGCCGAAACCTCGACGGCTCGACAAACGCGGATCCTGTGCCCGATTCCGAGCGCACGGCGAAGGGTGGTTGGGCGACTTGGCGGAAACGCGATTTCGGGCCGAAAAATCAGACGGTTTTCGACGACGACGTGACGCAGGCGGCTCTTCGAAGCCTGATTCGGGTTGACCACGCATTGAAGTTTGAGGACGAACGAATTCACGAAGCCGCGGAGTACGGATTGGCGGCAATGTTAGGAACGCAGTATCCGAGTGGTGGCTGGTCTGCGAATTTTGACCGCTTTCCAAGCACGCCGACTCCGGACGAATCTGCCTACCCGGTCAAGAAAGCCACGCTCCCGGCGAATCCGCCCAAAACCTGGCCGAAGGACTTTTCCGGCTGCTACGTGACCAACGACAATCTCCACGCGAACAATATCCTCACGCTGTTGCTCGCTTTCGAGGTTTATCAGGACAAGCGTTACCTCGAATCCGCGAAACTTGCGGGCGAGTTTCTGATCCTCGCGCAGTTGCCCGATCCGCAGCCCGCTTGGGCCCAGCAGTACGATTCGAACATGCAGCCCGTCTGGGATCGCGCCTTCGAGCCTGCTGCCGTTTCCGGCCGCGAGAGCCAGCAGCTGCTGCACGCGTTGATCGAAATCTACCGAGTGACGAAGGAAGAAAAATTCGCCGAGCCCGTGCCTCGTGCCGTCGCCTACCTTCGGAGTTCGCTTCTCGATGACGGCAAAATCTCGCGCTTTTACGAACTCGGCACGAATCGCCCGATCTACTTCACCCGCAGCGGCGGCAGCCACGCGATGACCTACGAACGCAAGCGACTCGCCAGCAATTACGGCTGGATCATCGAGCCGGAACTCGACGAGATCGAGGCCAACCTCCGCGCTGCCAAAGCCGGCCAGCCGCGTCCGACCGAGCCGATCGATTCTGACGAAGTCACCAGAATCGTCGAGTCGCTGGATGATCGCGGTGCGTGGACCGAAGAAGCCCGCCCGGATCTCTGGATTCGCGATGCCGAAGGCCGCAAGCAGGCCCCTGCGGGCGGAATTATCCAGAGCGCGACGTTCATCCGGAACATCGAAATTCTCAGCCGGGCGCTGGATTGAACCTACTGATCGGGGTTTCGATTCTTGATTCGAATTCAAGGCCGCATGACAGCGGAAAAAACAAGGTAGAGTCGATTTGCCGCACCTGACCGAAAATCCTATTCGCATTCGCCGATCAGCCGTGCATAAATCGCCGTTCACGACTGATCCTGATGAAAAAGACCCTGCTATTTCTCGCCCTCGTCATCCCAGCAGCTGCTGGTGCCGAGGATTTTCAAAATGTCTTCAACGGCAAAGACCTGACCGGCTGGAAAGGCCTGACGGAGTTCTGGACTGTCAAGGACGGTGCGATCGTCGGCGAGACAACGAAGGAAAAGCCGACGAAAGGGAACACGTTTCTGGTTTGGCAAGGCGGCGAGCTCGGCGATTTCGAATTCAAATGTCAGGTCCGCTTCAAGGGCAATAATTCTGGAGTCCAGTATCGAAGCAAGGTTGTCGATGAAGAGAATTTTGTGCTGGCCGGCTATCAGGCGGATCTCCACCCTAAGCCGGAATATTTCGGCATGCTCTACGGCGAGAAGCTGCCAGGGCGCGGGATCATCGCTCAGCGCGGCCAGCGGGTCGAAGTTGGCAAGGACGGTAAGCCGAAGGTCGTCGGCGAGGTCGGAAACGACGCCCAGCTGACGGATTGGGAATGGAACGAACTGCGGATCGTCGCGGTTGGCGATCGCACGATTCATCAGATCAACGGAGTGACGGCGGTCGACTACATCGATCATCATCCAGAGGCGATGCGGAAGGGCGTGCTCGGTTTGCAGTTGCACGCGGGCGGGCCGATGACGGTGGAATTTAAGAGCGTTCAGTTGAGGAAGCTCACCGGCGATGACGCGGCGGCGACTTTGAAGGCTGCGGTTGAGAGCAAAGCACCGCCAGCAGCTGCTGCGAAGCTGAAAGAACCGGCGAAGGCGACTGATTACGGCTGGGTTTCCGGCGGGAAGAAGCCGGATTGGATCTGGCGTAAAGATCAGCCGACTTCAAATGATCCAATTTTCCTGCGCAAAAAGTTTTGGGCACCGAGTAAAGTCGGGCAGGCCCCGCTCTACATGACTTGCGACAACGGCGCGGATCTCTTCATCAACGGCAAAAAAGTCGGAACGGCGAAGGATTGGGGTAGCCCGGTCATGACCGATGTCAGGAAGTTTCTTCAGGGTGGAGACAATGTGATCGCGGTGCGGGCGCACAATCGCGGTGGTGTCGCGGCGTTCGTTTTGAAGCTGTATATCACAGGCATTACGCCGGAGACGACCACAGTCTTGAGTGACCCGAGCTGGAAAATGAGCCTGACCAGTCCAGAGGGCTGGCAGACCCTTGGATTTGATGATTCCGCTTGGAACGAAAAGCTTAAGTCGATGGGCAAATTCGGCATTGGCCCGTGGGGCCTCGCTGGAATTAATAAGCCGGGCGGCGGTGGTGGTGGTGGCGGCGGCGATCCGCTCGATGCGGAGCGAATCACGGTCCCCGATGGCTTCAAAGTCGAGATGCTTTACGAGGTGCCGAAAGCTGAGCAGGGATCCTGGGTTTCGCTGACGGTCGATCCGAAAGGCCGCTTGCTGGCGAGTGATCAGGGAGACAAAGGGCTCTACCGAATCACGGTTGCTGAGCATCCTGAGAAGCCGCAGGTCGATGTTGAAAGGATGCCGGTGGACATTTCCGGGGCTCAGGGAATGACCTGGGCGTTCGACGGCCTCTATTTTAATAAGAGCGGTGGAAATCTTCATCGAATCGTCGACTCCAACGGCGATGATAAGCTGGACAAACTAGAGGTTCTGCCGAGCGCGACCGGCGGCGGCGAGCACGGCAATCACGCGGTGATTCCGACCGAGGACGGCAAGGCGCTTTACGTTGTTGGCGGTAACCACACGAATCTGCCGCCTGAAGACGCGATCTCCGGTTCGCGGGTTCAGGGCTGGGACGAAGATCTGCTGCTCCCTCGCGAGTGGGACGCGAATGGGCATGCTCGCGGGCGCCTCGCTCCTGGCGGCTGGGTTTCGCGCTACGATCCGGAAACGAAGAAGCACGACATCATTTGCACTGGTTTCCGAAATCAGTACGACATCGCGCTCAACAAGTACGGCGACATGTTCACCTACGATGCCGACATGGAATGGGATCTCGGGACGCCATGGTATCGGCCGACGCGCATCTGCCAGGTCGGCAGCGGCGTTGATTTCGGTTGGCGCAGCGGCTCGGGCAAGTGGCCGAACTACTACGAAGATAGTATGCCTCCGACTGTCGACATCGGTCCGGGTTGCCCGACCGGTGTTGTGGCTGGGTTAGGGACGAAATTCCCGGCAAAATATCAGGACGCGCTTTACGCGCTCGACTGGACGTTCGGCACGATTTACGCGATTCACATGACGCCGGACGGCGCTGGCTACCAGGGTGAGAGCGAGCCGTTTTGTTTCGGCGCGCCGCTGCCAGTGACGGACGCGATTGTCGGGAACGACGGCGCTCTTTACTTCACGATCGGCGGCCGCAACACGCAATCCGCCCTGTTCCGCGTGACCTACGTCGGAGACGAATCGACCGCGCCGATCGCCGCCGCGGAACCAAACGAAGCAGTCAAAACCCGCCGCAAACTGGAAAAATTCCACGATCGCGAAAACGCCAAAGCTGTCGAAACCGCTTGGCCGCATCTTGCGAGCGAAGACCGCTGGGTTCGGCACGCCGCGCGCGTCGCGATCGAGTCGCAGCCGGTCGATTCGTGGGAGGAGAAAATCTTCGACGACGACTCGCAAACCCGGATCACCTCGTGCGTCGCGCTCGCTCGCGCCGGAAATGAAAAGCACCGAGCAAGCATTTTGGCGGCTTTGTTAGAGCTCAATCCGAAAGATTTGCCCGAACAGCAGCTGCTGGGTTTGCTTCGAGCATACGCGTTGGATTTCACCCGCTTGGGCAAGCCAACCGAGGCCGAGCGTGAGCAGATTATTTCTGAAATCGATCCGCTGCTTCCGAGCAAGAGCGTCGACGTCAACACCGAGTTGGTGCGCGTGTTAGTCTATTTGAATGCGCCCGGAATCGTCGAAAAAACGACGGCTCTCCTCGCCAACGTCGTTGAGCCGGAAGCCCCAGACTGGCATGAGTTGGCGAGCCGAAATGCCAGCTACGGAGGCCGCATTATCCAGATGCTCGACAACCCGCCGCCTTCGAAAGAGATCAACTACGCCTTCATGCTTCGCAACGTGAAGCGCGGCTGGACCATCGAGCAGCGCCGGATTTTCGTCGAGTTCATCAACGCCGCCGCGAAGCATCCAGGCGGCAACAGCTACGGCAAATTCCTAACGAATCTCCGCGACGAAGTGCTTGGAAATTGCACGAACGAAGAACGCGCCGCGCTCGCCGACATCACTGGCGAAAACTTCAACCCGGTGCCCGATTTTGAGATCACGCCGCCGAAAGGCCCGGGCGAGCAGTGGACTGTCGATTCAGCAGCTGCTCACGCCAATCGCGGAAAGTTCAAGCAGGCGAGTTTCGAGAGCGGTCGCAATCTTTTCCACGCAGTCGGCTGCGCCGCGTGTCACCGCTTTGACGGACTCGGCGGCGACCTCGGCCCGGATTTGACGACGGTGAAAAACAAGTTCGACGAGCGATACATGCTCGAATCGATCATCGATCCGAGCAGCACGATCAGCGATCAGTACGGCTCTTCGATCGTGACGCTGAAGGACGGCAAAACGGTCATGGGCCTCGTAGTCGAGCGTGGAGACACGATCGACATCTACCCGCCGCTCGCCGAAGCGAAAGCGACCACGGTCAAAGCGACCGACGTCGTCAAAGTCGAGCAATCGCCCGTTTCCCAGATGCCACCCGCGTTGATCAACAGCCTGAATCCTGACGAAATTCGAGACCTGATCGCTTACCTCATGTCGGGCGGAAATCCGAAGGACCGGCTCTACGGAAAGTAGATCGGTTTCCAACGGAATGACCACATTCTTGTGGTCGACTGCAATCGGCGGACCTAAGCCAGGTAATCCAAGTCGGAGGTGGATCAATTTCGGCTTAGTTTTTGGAGTATGCGAGATAGGTGGCTTGCGCGGTTGACGGTGGCCCCGTCCGCGATGAAGCGCTGTAAGCCCGCTCTCGTTCCAGAAATTCAGATCTCAGATCAGTGGGTCATGAAAGAGCCAATCGCGAAGTGAACGGCTGCGGATCATGAAAATCCACCTGCACAGCATCCATGGCTTATTCCGTGGCGGTGCCCTTGAAATCGGGCGCGACTCGGACAACGGCGGCCAAACGGTCTACGTGATGGAGCTTGCCAAGGCGCTGAGTTGTTCGCCACGCGTCGAACAGGTCACCCTGTTCACCCGCCGAATCGAGGACCCCGAAACCAATGACGTTTACGCGCAGCCGGTCGAAGCGGTGAACGATAAATTCGACATTCGCCGGATTGATTGCGGCGGGCCGGGATACCTCATGAAGGAAGGGCTCTGGCCGCATCTTGACGAGTTCGTTTCGAACACGATCCGGGTGATCAAAGCCGAGGGTTTGCGGCCCGACTTCATGCACTCGCACTACGCGGATTCCGGCTATGTCGCGGCGGAATTGTCAGCGTTTTTGAACACGCCCTTCGTCCACAGCGCGCATTCGTTAGGCAAGAACAAGCTCAAGCGGATGATCGAGTCCGGGATGCCGCGGGCAAAGGCGATGGAGCGCTTTCAATTCGCCCGCAGGTTCGCCGCCGAGGAACTAACGCTGGCTAACGCGGAATTTGTGATCACGTCGACGGAGCGCGAGATCGAATTGTTCAGCAGCTACGAAAACGCGGGTCTGTCCGTGTTTCATGTTTTACCGCCGGGCGTCGACTTCGAAAGGTTCTATCCGTTTTACAAAGATCTGCTCCCAAACGTTGAAAAGCCGGAGGAAGACAAGCAGGCGATGTTCGCGGTTCAGCAAAGGATCGAAAGCTTCCTGAATGATCCAAACAAGCCGCTGATCGTGACCGTCTGTCGGCCTGACAAAACCAAAAACATCAGCGGGCTGATCGAGGCTTATGGACGCGATCCCGAACTTCAGGCAATGGCCAACCTCGCCGTTTTTGCTGGAATTCGCGGCGATATCGACTCGATGAATCCAAGTCAGCGAGAGGTGCTGACGCAGATTCTGTTGTTGATGGATAAGTTTAACCTTTATGGCAAGCTGGCGATCCCGAAGCGACACGATGTTGAAAACGAGGTTCCGGAAATCTACCGGCTAGCCGCGAGGCAGGAAGGCGTCTTCGTCAACGTGTCTCACGCGGAACAATTCGGGCTGACGCTGCTGGAGTCCAGCGCCTGCGGTCTGCCGGTCGTGGCCACTCAAAACGGAGGGCCGGCCGAGATCCTGCCCAAATGCCAGAACGGGCTTCTGGTCGACCCAACCGACACCGCCGCGATCCAGAGTTCGATCAAGCAGCTGCTGGTCGACAAAGAGCAGTGGCGCCGCTTCTCGAACAACGGTGCGACCAACGCGCGCGAGCACTACGGCTGGGATGCTCATGTAAATCGCTACCTCGATTTAATGGAAGAAAATCTCACTGCGTCGGGCGGAGTCGGTCTCAAGCAACCGCCCCGCGTGCTGCCGGCCCGAACCCGGTTGCGGGAGGCTCGATTCATGCTCGCATGCGATGTCGACGGCACCATGATCGACGATGACTCGAAAGATCAGCCTCACCTAAACGAGTTGATCGAATTTCTCAGCGCTCGCGGCGATTCGTTTGTTTTCGCGGTCGCGACAGGACGGAATCTGAAGCTCGTTGCCGAGGTAATTGAGAAGTTCGGGATCCCGGTGCCGGACATCGTCGTGTCGTCGGTTGGAGCCGAAATCCACTACGGCTTGAGCCCGGATTTGGTCGACAAGACTTGGCAAAATCACATCGACATCGATTGGGACCGCGATGCGATCGAACTTGCGGCGTTGCGCATTCCCGGCCTGACATTGCAAGAAGAAGCGGCGCAACGTCGTCACAAAATCTCGCTTTACCGCGATGGCGAAGCAACCGACGCCGAATCGATCGCGGAGGGGCTCGGCGAGTTGGCTCATCACGTTCGGGTTGTCATCAGTCATTCGATTTACGTCGATCTTCTACCGCGGCGCGCGTCGAAAGGCCGCGCGATCCGGCATCTCTGCCAGCAGTGGGACATTCCGCTCAAACAAACGGTTGTCTGCGGCGATTCCGGCAACGATCTGGATATGATGCAAACATCTGCGTTAGCTGTCGTCGTTGGAAACGCGGAAGCGGCGCTGGTGGACGGCCTCGAACACACGCAAGGCATCTGCTTCGCACAGGAGAAACTCGCGGGAGGGATTCTCGAAGGACTGCGTTACTTTGATTTTCCGGCTCCGGCGGGTCGAGAGTAATTTGTTATTATGTATTCAGGAAGAGGCTTTCGTGATTGGGAAATCGGCGACATCGACATCATCAAGCATGGCGGGATCTACCATTTGTTTCATCTCGTGCTTCCCAATCACGATTACATCGCCCATGCGATTTCCTCCGACTGCATCAATTGGACGCGCGTCAAAAATGCGCTCTTCGTCGGCGACCCCGGCGAGTGGGATGACGACATGTTGTGGACGATGAACGTCTGCCACACTGAGGGTGAAGGCGGCGGGTTCGAGATGTTCTACACCGGGCTTAGCCAACGTGAACATGGCTACTACCAACGGATTGGCCGGGCGACTTCGCCAAATCTCTACGACTGGGAAAAGGACAGTTCGCCGCCCTACCCGATCGAATCCGCTGGACCGCATTACGAATCGCCGGACGACAACGCCCGACAGTGGGTCAGTTTCCGCGATCCCTATCACTACAAGGCAGCTGATGGTTCCCGTTACCTGCTCGTCTGCGCCCGGACGAACATCGGCGCAATTTCGCGGCGAGGTTGCGTCGGCGTGATCGCATTGGAAGGCGAACGAGCCGCGTTGGAGGAGCCGCTTTTCGTTCCCCGCGTTTACGACGATGTCGAATGCCCGGCAATCGTCGAAATGGACGGCGCGTTCTACCTCATCGGCTCGATTCGGGAAGACGTGCGAGTTCACTACTGGCGGGCTGACCGATTTCGCGGTGAGTATATTTCGTTTCCAGACAATCTCCTTCTGCCGCAGGGAAACTACGCCGCGCGTGTGTCGAGGGACGGTGACAAGATTCTGCTCTACTCGTTTTTCGTCGCCGGTCGGGACGTGCAGAACGGCCATCGATATTTCTGTCCACCCAAGGAATTACGCGCCGACGACTCCGGCCACTTGCTAACAATATCGCTAAGTCAGTGGGCCGACAAAATCGTCAAACAGCTCGGCCTGGCCGACCTGCCAAAGGTGAATCGGGTCCTTGGCAACCCAGCAGCTGCTGTGCGGCGAAACCAGAGTTCACTGCGCTTGACCAGCCGCACCGGCTACGAAATCGCCGCCTTGAAAAACCCATTCGCCAACTTCATCTGGCGCGGGCGGCTCGTGGTTCATCAACTCGGGAAAATCGGCCTCGTCTTCAACACGGACAAGGCCGGCGACGGCTACTACATCAGCATCGAGCCACTGCGCTCACTCGTTCAGATTCGCGCGTGGGCCAGTTGCCCGGACGACATCCACAAAGACTATCAATACGAAACTTTGCAAGCCCACAGCATTCCCGACAAGTGCGCCGAGGGCCTGCATTTCGAGCTGTTGTGCTACGGCCACTACATCGAGTTTTCGGTCAACGGCATCGTCCGGCTATCGCTAGTCGACGCTAAGTTCAGCAGCGGAGCGATCGGACTGTTCTGCGATAGCGCCAGCATCGAGCTGACCGACTTCGAGTTGCTCTCGCTCGATCATTCCGAAGAAGATGAACTCAGCCAGCAGTTTGACGCCACAGCGGGCGAATGGCTGGGCGACGGAGCTTCGTAAAATAAGTTGCGTCAATTTCACGCTGATCAGGCGCTTTAAATTCGACAAGCGTAAAATTTCCCGCGCCTGCACTTGGAGATCGACGATCTGCTTCTAACGGAATGTAATCACTCCGGTCAATCCATGAGGAGACATTTCACGTGCGTCCTGGCCGGAAGCTTCTCGTCGACGTCAACTCGGACGAGCGCGTTGGTTCGGCTCATGCCGTAGAGAGCGTGGGACTGCTGCAAGCCAACGGGGCGAAAAGTCTCAGCTGTTTCGTCAAACCAACCTCGAACGTAGTGCGGGCGGTTTCCGCGATCGTTGACAACTTCGTCGGTCAGATCGGCGTCGCGAGTGGGGAGGGGAGGGGCTTCGTCTGGGATCTTCGCGCCGGCAACCCGCAGCAACGCGGGGCGAACGAAAAGCTGAAACGTGATGTAAGCCGAAACCGGGTTTCCGGGCAGACCAAACACGAGCCGATCTCCTTTTTTGCCGAAGAAGAGCGGCTTTCCAGGTTTTACGCGGACGCGCCAGAATCCGCCGTCGACGCCGAGTTTTCCGAGCACGCCTTTTACCAGATCGTGCTCACCGACCGACACGCCGCCGGCGATGATGCAGACGTCCGAGTCTCCAAGCGCGGCCTCCAGAGTTTCGGTTAGTTTTTTGGTTTCGTCAGGCGCATGGCGCTCGGTCACGCGGGTAACGCCCAGTTTGTGAACGGCGCTCGCGAGCATCGGACCGTTGCTGTTGAAGATCGCTCCGTCAGGCAACTCGCCGCCAGGATTAACCAGCTCATCACCGGTCGTCACGACGGCGACGCGCGGTTGGCGGACGTTGACTTCGGTCATGCCCTGAGAGGCAAGCACGCCAACTCGAGACGGAGTGAGCAGATCTCCGTGCTGAAGAATTTTCTGCCCAACGCAGAGATCCGAACCTTTGCGCCGAATGAAATCGCCCTCGTCCACGCCTTCGCGGATTCGAATTCGGCCCTTGGAGAAAATCTCCGTGTCCTCCTGCATGACGACGGCATCGACTTCGTTAGGAATCGGCGCGCCGGTGAAAATCCGGATCGCTTCGCCGTGAGAAACGGTCAAGCCCCGATTGGCACCGGCGGGCTGTTTGCCTGAAATATTAAGCCGAGCACCGTGGAAAGCCTCACGCGCGCGAACGGCGTATCCATCGACCTGTGAATTGTCGAAACCCGGCAACGCGAGTTTTGCCGCGATGTCCTCAGCCGCGTAGGCACCGAGCGCATCGCGAAGAGGTACAGCTTCAGCAGCTGCTGGCGTGGCTGCGGCCAGAATCCGCGAGCGAGCTTCAAATTCGTCGAGCATTTTGAGTCGTTACTCGAGAATCTGGTAGTCCGTGGCCCCGGGCTGAAGCTTCGGCTTGATGATCACGAACTGACCCGATCGCGGCGAGCCTTCAAGAACATCGGCCACGAGGAAGGAATTCTTACGCTCGGCTCCGATCCGCAGCTGGACGTTCGTCGGATTTCCTTCCGTATCGAGCGTCGTGGCGATTGTTCCAGCCGGAGTCGCGCGCCCGGTCGGCGTGTAAATCAGGACGAAACCTTCGTAGGCGAATCGCACGGTGCCGATGACCTGCGGCTTGGGCTGCTGCTTGGGGGCTTCGGCGTCCGGCTTGTCATCTTTGTCTCCGATGATCGGGAGGGAATCGATGAAGGCACCGATCGGGTCCGTGATGGAGTGGACGACACGATCGACCAATTCGCCAACACCGCCTGCGGTGGTGGTCGCGATCAAACAACTGGCGAGAATCGAATTCATTCGGGGCGGAAGGATAAACAATTGGAGGCAAGCTGGCAAGCGTTGAAGCGACCCTTGCGAAGCCCGCTCGCGTCCGTAGCGTCGGCGCATGTCCGAGCGCTATGATCTCGCCTATGTTTTTGAGCGATTCCCGACGTTCACGCAGACGTTTTGTGTCCGCGAGATCGTTGAACTGGAGCGCCAGGGACTGCGACCGCTGATTTTCAGTCTGCGCGACACGAGCGACGAGCCGTCTCAAAGCTACCCGGACGGACTGCGCGAGCGCGTGATCAACTTGCCGGCTAACGACGAGTTGATCGCCTTCGTCCGGCAGTTGCGAACCGAAAAACGCGTGCCGAAACAGGTCGATTACACTTTGCGATTCTGGGATCAGCAGCCGGATAAGAAGCGGGTTTACGAAGCGGCTTGGATTGGTCATAAACTCCAGGAACTCGCTCCGAATGTGAAACACGCGCACGGACATTTCGCCGGGATGGCGGCACGGACGATGTGGTGGTTACGAGCGTTTCATGGCCTGACGTTCAGTTTTACGGTTCACGCGAATGACGCGTTTTGTGCGGAAAAAGACACGCTGGTCGGCCTCGATCGGCTGTTTCGAGACGCCTCGCTGATCGCGACGTCCAGCGGCTACACGGTCGACTGGATTAATCGCGAGCACCCTGACACGACACGAAAAACGCGCCTGATTTACAACGGTCTGGACGTCGAAAAGTGGCTCGAAGCGAGCGGCGGGGAGCCGAAAGGAATCGGCTCACGGAAAATCTACAGCGTGGGTCGGCTGATCGAAAAAAAGGGGCACGACGACCTTGTCAGGGCGAGCGCGATTCTGCGTGACCGCGGTGTTGAGCACAGCGTCCACATCATTGGTGATGGGCCGATGGAGGACGAAATTCGAGCGCAGATCGCCGCAGTTGGTTTGGAAAAAATTGTGATGCTTGAGGGCGCTCAGAACATGTCGACGATCACCGAGGCTCTGGTGAACGAGGCGCATCTTTTCGCGTTAGCCTCGGTCCCGGAATCGGACGGCGGAATGGACAATTTGCCTACCGTTTTGATCGAAGCGGGAGCGCTCGGGTTGCCGTGCGTTTCGACCAGGCTGGCGGGGATTCCCGAGGTGGTGATCGACGGTCAAACCGGTCTGCTCAGCGAAACTCGGAAGCCCGAAGCGTTCGCCGATCGCCTTCAGCAGCTGCTGGAAGACGAGGTCTTGTGTCGGAAGTTAGGCAAGGGCGGCTTTGCCCTGGCGGCTGAGCGTTTCGACAAAAAAATTACGGCCGCGAAATTGATCCAGGCCCTGCGAACGCGTGGGCGAGTTGGGTTTCATCCGAAGCAGATTCCGCTAAGGCTGGCGAATCTGCTGCCGGCCTTTTCTGCCAAAAAATTCTTCGGAATCAGCGGGAACTGAGCTGCGGTTTTTTCTGCTCGATTTCATACGCCATCGCTGTGCTTTCGCAGAGTTGGCCTTCGAAAATCTGAGAAAACATGACGAGCGGATTCTCGAGATCACCGCTCTTTTCGAGATATCTGTGAGGGTACTTTGAGATCATCTCGTCCAGCTTCTCTTTTGTGTAAATCGCGCCCGATTCGAGGCTAACGACTTGGCCTCTTGCCACTCCGTTGTAGCCCAGGTAGAGCGAATACCAGTGATGAAATCGGCTTAGTTCAAAAGCGCGATTTCGGTTCTCTTTATTGAATCTTAAAGTGCCCAGAAACGCTTCGTCTCCAGCCTTTTCGAGCTCTAACACGCGCTCAAAATCCTTGGCCAAAACGGCGTCCAGCTGAACTGATCCGTGAGCGCGCAAATTGTTCGGGTACTGCTCGACGGCGTCGCCCGCAAGGAGCTGAACGTCGGTCCAGAGATGCGAGCGCTGGATCGAAAGCATCGTGAACGAGCCAATGACCAGGGCCATCGCGGCAAGCCCGGCTCTCTGCTTCCAACGCGTCAAAGCAACGAGCCCGCAGCCGGCACCAAGCGCAATCCACGGCATCGCGGGGTAAAGCCGATATTCGACCATGAGCTCGCCGATGACATAACCAAATCGAATCAGGATCTGCGCGAGAGCGAGGCAGAGCAGGACGCCGCCGAGTTTCCAGCGGCGTGAACGAAAAAGCCAGACGGCAAAGCCAACAAGCACGGCCAGCGCGATTGAAGAGACGATCGCGCCCGTGTCGCGCCAGCTCATCGTCATGGGAATGTAGTGGTCGGGGCTCAGGTTTGTGGGAAGAATGATGCGCTGAACGTAGCCCCAGAAAACTCGGGATTGCGTTAGGGCGTGTTCGAACAAAAGCGGGTGTCCAAGCGATTTTGAGCCGCGAAGAATCCATGGGATGAGCATCGCAAGCAGTCCGAGTCCGGCGATGACGAGGAGCGCGGTTTGACGAGGCGTTTCTGGCTTCAGATTCTTGCGCCAGGCGCGCCAATCAGCAAAAGCGAGGATCACGATCGCCGCTGAAATCGTGATGTGGCCGACTCCTGGTTGTTTTGAGCAAACGCCTAGAATCATAACGAGAGCGAGCCAGCCGGCACTGCGGAAACCAGGCTTCTGGGCGAAAACCAACGCTCGCCAAACGGTGAGCACGGTGAACAGCGCGACGCAGTCGATCATGAGGCAGCGCGCGTAGTGAACCGGCTCAGTCGTTAGCGGATGGCAGATGAAAATCAGCGCGCCGACCCAAGAGGCGAAATCGCGGTCAGCGTCTTTCGCGAAGACCTTCGCCGCCGTCAGCAGCTGCCGACCGATCGGGTAGAGCAGACAGCCGATCGTGAGGTGGACGGCGAGCGTCATCGCGTGGTATGCCGGCGATGCTGTGCCGAAAAGTTGGTAGACGCCGGACCAGATGAGGTAGGGGATCCAGCGCCAGGTTTTTCCCATCCAGGCACCTTCGTAAACTGCGGGTTCGCTGACGATGTGCATGTCGTCATCGAGATAAAAATCCGCCTGTAACGCAAAATAGTGGGCGATGCCGCCAAGCAGCAAAATCGCGGCGTATCGAAGCCAAGGAGCGGCGGGCATGGGCGTGAGCATCGGGAAAAATGCTTCGAAATATTAGAATTTCAAGTTTATTAATAATTTTCATAATTCTGCTTTGAATTTTCCCTCTCCGAATTTCCGTCTATTCTGGTCAATGCGATTGACCGCAATTTTCCCATTTTTCGCCCTGTTCCTCGGCTCTGTCGGAGCTCAGGATCTGATCGACGCGCCTCATCAGCTTCCTGTGTTTTCCGATCAGGAATCGCAAGGTCGCGCCGAGTTGGATTTCGAGTTTTACCCGCTCGGTTGGAGCGAAAGCGGCGAACAGCTGGCTTCGCTGGTTGCCGTGCCGAACGAAGCCGAAGACGAGCGCCGTTGGGAAGTTCGAATTGTGGATCTGGTGACGGACGAGACGCTGTTGGCCGAGACGGTTCGACATCCTTCTGACGGCAATGTTCGGACGTTCTGGGCGAAGCACGGTGACTTCGTGAAGGAGCAAATGGAGGCGCGCGGGATCGAGCGGAGGGCTTTCGAATTGAGCCGGTTTCCTGCGATGCTCGGCACTCACGGTGCGGATGTTTACGAATTCGTCCTGGCTCGGCAGTACGGCGCGGAACCGAATTTCGGCTATCAGGGTTTGAACCAGCTGACGGTGACGCTGATCCGAAACGGCGTGAAATCGAAGCGCATCCTGGAGGAAACCTGGGACCAGTGGTTTCCGCTCGCCGCCGGTGTCGTCGGCTACCTGCCAAGCCCGACCGGTGATCGAATTGCGATTCTGTTAG
>JBLHKS010000137.1:0-19335 GCA_047620505.1 Verrucomicrobiales bacterium
CGTCCGGCGGATCGGCTCCGGGAGATCCGGATAGTCGTTGAGTCGGTTCGTGGTCATCATCTCAACCGTGGCTGGTGAAAGCAGCCGAACCCCACCGTGCGAGCCGCCGTCGAGCAGCATCTGGCAAATCACGGCGAAGTCTTCCGGCGAGCTGAATCCCCCACCCCACGGCGCGCCAAATTCCTGCCAATAAACGCTGTTCCAGCCGAAATCGCTATTCGCCTGATAGTCGGGCGTTTGAACGCGAACGAGCCGTTTGCGATCGAGCCCGCCCGAGCCAAGCGCGGTCGATTTCAAGCCTAACGGATCGAAAATCTCGCGGCGCAGAAAATCCCGAATCCGCATGCCCGAAATCCGCTGAACCAGTTCGGCAACCACGAGCGTCCCCATGCTTTGATAACTGAAATCCGTGCCAGCCGGGAATGCTGGCATCGTGTCCCGAATCGCGCCCTTGATAAAGTCCGAAAGCGGCGCGTGGGCGGCGCGAAGCTCGTTGTTGTTGTTGAGCATGTCGGCCATGCCCGAAGTGTGGGTGAACAGGTGGTGAACCCGGATTTCCTCTTTGTGATGAGCCGCAAAATCCGGCAGGTAGCTCGCAACCGGCTCGCTCAGGCCAAGCAACCCGCGCTCGACGAGCATCATCGCCGCCATGTAGACCAGCGGCTTGGTAATCGAGGCGAGCAGGAACATTCCATCGCGCCGAATCGGCTCAGCGTTCGGCTCCGGGCCCTGGTTACCGAAGAAACGCGGCTCCGCGATTTTGCCGTTTCGCCCAACGAGAATCGCCCCGCCAGGAACCGACGTGTCCGGGCCTTTGGTCCAGCTTTCGAGCAAATCGTAGGCGACTTGCAACTGATCGGGATTCAGGCCGATTGACTCTGGTTTTGCGTTAGGAAGATGAGGCATGGTCTATATTTTCGTTATTTTTCAACTCTGAAATAATTCGGTTCCCAAGCTCTCCCAAGTCAACTCCCCGCTCTCCACCTTCCCCAGCAGCTGCTCGACCTCCGGCTTCAGCGCAGCGAGCTTCTGACCGCCTTCACGCGCAAAAATCAGCGCTGCGGCTTCGCGATGTCCGGGCTCTTCGCTCGCCGCGACACGCGTCAGCTCTTTGACGATTTGATCGCTCAGAAAATCCTGACACGATCGCCATGCTTCCGGTGAAATCGTCCGGCCTGCGGCCCAGCGCTCATGCGCGAGATTCGAAATCTGCTCAACCAACGTCGGGTTCGCGCGTTGCTCGATCCGATGAACTCTGAAGAGCGGCCGATCGATGAAAAGACACTTCAAGACCATCTGATTCCAGCCCTCGTCATCGAAATGCTCCGCCGGAAACGGATTGTCGAGCGCGATCGAATCGAAGACATCGACGATGTTCGTCCGCAGGCCCTCGCGAGCGATCGGCACGAGATTTTCGGCATGTGGCAGGGCCGGGAATGCGGCGAAAATCGCGGCCTGCTCGCGGAGATCAGCCGTTTCGAAAAGCGCGTTGACGGTATCGAGAAACGTCGGCTTCGGCCGTTCGCCAAGAAGGATGAGGAGGACGACTCGGGCAAGCCGATCAGCGGTCCAGCCGTCGATCCGGAAACCCGCGGCCTCGAAATTCAGCTCCGCGCATTCCGCTTCCGTGACCTCCAACTCCCTTTCTTTGGAGAACCGCCGAGTCGCTCCGCTGAACGCATAGTAAAATGGGCGCCGCCCAAATTCAGCGCGCTGTTTTGGAATAAAATCGTCAAGCCAGGCGTTCGCTTCATCAGAAGCGTGTCGGCGGAGAATTGCGTGGAGAAGATCGAGCATCGCCTCCACTGAAACTGAAAACTCGGAACTGAAAACCGAAAACTGCTCCGACGATTTCAGTTCTCAGCTTTCTCGTCCGCCTCCGGCTTGAAAAGGGCGAGGCTGACCTCGTAGCCGACGTCTTCCAGGTTCTTGCCGCGAACCGCAATCATGATGCTCGAAGTGTCGAACGACTCGGGCGCAACCTGGAAACTCAGGGTGAATCCGTCTTCTTTTTTGTGGGAAGCCACGCTCGCGTTCGAGAGCAGTTTGCCGTCCGGCGAGCGCGTGCTCAGGCTGGCCCAGACGCCGGCGTGCTCCGGTTCCGGCTCGATGATCGTGACCCAGACGTTGATTAAACCTTCGTTCTCCGAGGGGCTGGTTCGGAATTTGAGGTGATCCGGCATTTTATCCAGCGATTCGACCGATGCGACGGAAACCATCGCCAAAACCGGTGTGATCAGCGCGATCGCGAGTCCTGACAAAGCAACAAACATAGTTTTCATATTTTTTCTCCGTCGAGTCGAACCGCCGCGCCCCGGTTTCCTGGAACTTTTCTCAGCCGTAAACGCCGTCCAGTTTCCAGCGCTCGTCCTCGCGCACGAGCCGATAAAGATTCCCATCCGTAAGCTCAACGTCCCACTCCTGGCGCGCCCAGGCGAAGCGATCCCACCAATCGCCGGAGTTAAGCCAAGGGCCGCGAGCCGCGCGCACCGGACCTCGCAAAGCGCCGTTTGTGATCTCGACAGGGCGCTCGTAAGGGCCGTCTCGCTCAGCCGCGAGCAGCACCGGACGCGGTGGACGAAAACGGCGGAGGACCAGGCCGGAGATCGGCGCGTTGGGGATCGTGTCAGGATTTTCCAGCTCGGTCGCGGCGGCAGCGACGGCGTTTTCCGGATCAAACGCGGATTGCCGAAACGTATCCGGCTTAGACGCAGGGAGCACCTCGGGAGCGCCGACATTTTCGCTACCCAGGAGCGCTTCAAGCCGCGCGAGCGTCTCCCCAAACCGATTGGGATCGCGGATCGAAGACTCGAAGAGTTTGAACTGATGCCCATGCGGCTTCGTCGCCGTCGCCTCCAGTTTCAGGCCGCGAATCGGCGCGCGAGCTTCGAAATCTTCCAGATGCGTGTGGAGAATCCGGAACAGCAGCTGCTCATCGCGGCACGGATCTGGAATCCGGAATTCGCGCTGGTAGGCGCTGCCGTCTCGGTAGTCGAGAATCAGCTCGATCCGCTCAGCAACGAGGTAATTCGCCGACAGCCGCGTGCCGATCACTTCGAGCGCGCGCTGAATCAAAAAGAGGCAGGGCTCGAGCGAATCGACCTCAAAATCGAGCTCGACCTTCTGGCTGTAATCGATCGACGGCCTGACGAGCCGAAGCAACCGCCGCCGAGTTCCGCTGGCGTGATCCCAGAGCTCGCCCGCCTCTGGCCCGAGCCGTTCGGTGATTTCGCTCCTCGGCAACATCGTGAAATCGCCCAGCGTCCGCACGCCCCAGAGGCTGAGGACCTCAAGAAACTCGCGGCGTTCGACAAGCGCCTCGACCGGGAGCGGCGCGAGGAATTTTCGGATCTCCTCACGCGAACCACGGACGGCGACGACTGGCTCGGCGAGTTTCGCGGCCAGCAACGCGAGATCCGGATTCGCAGCGATTCCGACCCGCGCATCGAGCCGCGCTCCACGAAGCCAATCGACAATTTCGCGGCCGAGCCGCTGGTTCTTTTTCGCCGGATTGCTGAAAAGATCGATCGTCGCGACGCCCTCGCCTGTGGACTCGAAATCAGGCGAAAAATGCTCAGCACAGTCGAGCAGATCGCTCTGGGCGAGGGCCTCGTCATCTGCGTTTCGGTAGAGAAGCTCGATCGAATCGCAGCGCGCCTGAGCGTGAGTTGCGGACATCCCGAGATCGACCAACACGCCAGCAGCTGCTGAGTTGCGCTGGATGATTTTCCCGTCCTCATCCAGCAACGCGACGGCCCGCCCACCAGGCCGATTATCGCGCAGCTCCCGCCGCAGCCGAAGCTGGGCCTGGAGATGAAAATCCGGGATGTGGATCGCAGCGAACATTTGAACAGGCTCGCGCAGTCCCGGCGGGCAAGTCAAGAACGACCTGCGCAGCCTTCAGGGCTTCAGCCAGTTCAACGACATCAGCGCCTCGGTTCGTTCCATCAGCTCAACGTCGCCGCCAACGAAGCCGACGATCACCTGGTCGTTATCGCCGGGCGAGTCGCACATGATCAGCGGCCTTCGGCCAGAAAATGTGCCGCTCAATCCTGGCAAATACGAAAAACAGTTTTCCTCTCGAGTGAGAATGCCATCGCCATTCGGTGGGCGTTTCCTGGAATTTCTTGGCCGCACGAAGAAGATCTCTTCAGAGTCCATATCGGTTTCACGCATCAACAAATCGAAAGCGTCAGTCGAATTAGTAAAACGGACGTCTGGAGCTGCATCTGGATCGAATTCCGGATAGGCTCCATCGTGCTCCATCGCGTAGAGCTTGAACATCTTCAGGATCTCCTTCGCATATTGCCTGCCTTTGGAAACCCACACTTTCTGACTAACGTGATCCCTCGCTCGTTCCTGAAAGAATTGACCGATGCCAACCAGCAAAAGACAAACAGCGGCAACTACCGCAATCGTCTTTGCAATTCCTAAATCTTTAGACCACCATTTTTTCGCTTTGGTCATCGTTATTGGGCATTTCAAAATTAAGATAGGATCGTAACCCGTCTGCCTTCATAAATAGCTCAGTCGTTCTGGTCATCCTCCCAGACAGCGAGAACTTTTCGTTCCTGCCAGAATTTTTCGAGCGTCCACTTTTCATGAATGCAGCAGCTGAGATGAAGCGGGCTTAGCCGGACACTCACCGTATGGGATGCCTGGCCCTTCCAAGTGCCGATGTCGACGACCTCGTCACCTTCCAAGGTCAAATTCTGATCGCCCAGATACGCCATGATGGCAGGTACTTGAAGATCTACGCCCGTTGTTGCCTCGGAATGTGGATTGCGAAGCATTTTGGCTGTTTTGACCAAGATCTCGAGATCTTCAGGATGTTTGGCGAAGTGTTCGGCGTAGCTTCGGTTGTAGACTTCCTCGACCGCTCGCTCCTGATCAACAAACTCGCCTTCAATCACATAGCCGATTGCCCAAAGACCATCACCGTATTTCCGATCCCACTCCTGCTGGCGTGCCAACCGCTGGCGCTCGCCTCCAGCTCGACCGATCTTTCTTTCTGAAACTACCCAAGGCATTTTTTCTTTAGCGAGACACCATAACTGAGATGCGCTGCTAGGCAACCCTCACAAAGTGTTTGTGCAGTCAACGTAATCCCATAAACAGCGCCTTTTCGCCAAAACCAACGCTCTGCGAACGTTTGAAGCCTCCTTTGACGTTCCCAGCTCCCTCCGTAAATCCCACGCCCTGTTAGATTCGGAGTCCGCAAGTCAGGCAGGAATTGAAATTGTTTCCCGAGAACAATAATTCTGGTGATGGACTTCCAAATTTGCGCAGGTAGGTTATTGAAGTCATGCCTGCCACCCTGAGATCTATCGAGGCCACTATTGATTCCAATGGTTTGGTGCATCTGCAGGAACCTTTACGAGGTCCGGCCAAAGCAGTGGTGACCGTGCTGATCGATGATCCGGTCCCGAATGCCGAAACCCAGGCCGCGATGTCAGAATCGATCGAATCCCTTCCTTCTTTCGATTCGGTCGAGGCATTGATGGAAGATTTGGAAAACTGATTGCCCAGCAAATGCGCAAGATAGTCCGCAGCAGTCAATTCAGACGCGACTTCAAGCGGGCTCTGCGAAGCGGTCGAAATCCACAAAAACTAGCCGACGCCGTCCAGATACTGGCAAACGACGAAGATCTTCCTGCGAGCTTTCGAGATCATTCCCTGACTGGAAACTGGAATGGATTTCGGGAATGCCATCTCGCTGGTGACTGGCTCTTGATTTATCAACTGCCCGACGACGTAACCTTGCTTCTCGTGCGAACTGGATCTCATAGCGATCTCTTCGATTGAGATTCGATTCGGCGATCAATTCCTGATGAGGCGTCCCAGCTTCAACGCGGACGAATTGAGGTTGAAAGCTGCTCTTGACCTTCCCAGCACGCTCCGTAAATTCCGCGCCCCGTAACCAATCCAAATTTCGACTCTATCATGTCCGCTACCGCAACTGAATCAACCCAGATGGAATTCCAAGCCGAGGTCCAGCAGCTGCTGGATATCGTCATCAACTCCCTCTACACCGATAAAGAGATTTTCGTCCGCGAACTCGTCTCGAACGCCTCCGATGCGCTGGAGAAACTCCGGCACCTCCAGCTGACCGAGAAGGAGGTCTTCGACGACCAACTCGATCTCGAAGTCAACATCACGACGGACGATACGGCGAATACGATCACGATTTCCGACTACGGAATCGGGATGACACGGGATGAGCTGGTCGAAAATATCGGCACGATCGCGAGCAGCGGCTCGAAGAAGTTCCTTCAAGCGATGACTGCGGATCAGCAGAAGGAGTCCAACTTGATCGGCCAGTTTGGCGTCGGGTTTTACAGCGCGTTCATGGTTGCGGACGAGGTCAAGGTCTACACCCACAGCTGGAAAAACGATGGCGAGCATCTTTGTTGGACCAGCGACGGCAAGACGGGTTATTCGATCGAGGAAGCCGAAGGTCAGCGCCGCGGTTGCAAGATCGTGGTCCAACTCAAAGAGGACTGCGAGGACTTCGCGAAGAAGGAGACGATCGAGCAGCTGCTGAAGAAATATTCGAACTACGTGCCGTTCCCGATCAACCTGAACGGCGAGCGGGTCAACACGGTCGAGGCGCTCTGGCTGAAGCAGAAGAACGACCTGACCGATGAGCAGTATTCGGAGTTTTACAAGTTCCAGGCCCACGCTTGGGACGAGCCGCGTTACCGCCTCCATTTCAGCGCCGATGCGCCGATCGTGATCAACTCGCTCCTGTTTGTGCCGACGCAGAATCAGGAGAAATTCGGGATGGCTCAGTACGAGCCGGGGGTCGCGCTTTATTGCAAAAACATCCTGATCGATCCGAATCCGAAAGGGCTGCTGCCGGAGTGGCTGCGTTTCGTGAAGGGCGTGATCGACAGCGCGGATTTGCCGCTGAATATTTCGCGGGAGAGCATGCAGGACAGCGCGCTCGTCCAGAAGTTGAACACGGTCGTTACGAAGCGATTCATCAAGTTCCTCGACAAGGAAGCGAAGAAGGACAGCGAGAAGTATCTCGAATTTTACAAGGAGTTCAGCCGGTTCATCAAAGAGGGTATCGCAGTCGATCACGACAATCGCGAATTGCTGGCGAAGTTGCTCCGATTTGAGTCTTCGATGACGGAAGCAGGCGAGGTCACAAGCTTGGATGAGTACGGTGCGCGGGCGAAGGAAGGTCAGGAGAAGATCTATTACCTGATCGGGCCTGACAGAGCCACAATCGAAGCGGGTCCGTTCCTCGAAGCGTTCAAGGCGCGTGGGCTTGAGGTGATTTTCTTCCACGACGCGATCGACGATTACGTTCTCAGCTCACTTCGCGAGTTTGGCGGCAAGGAGCTGATGTCCGCAGCGCGAGGCGACATCGAGTTGGACGACACGGACGAATCCCCGGAAGGCGAAACGCTGTGCGAGGATGATTCGACCGCGCTTTGCGAGTTCCTGAAGGAGCATTTCGGCGACAAAGTCGAGACGGTCGAGGTCGGCAATCGCCTCGTCGGCAGTCCGGTTGCGGCGTTGCTGCCTAACGAGGGAATGAACCCGCAGATGCAGCAGATGATGAAGGCGATGGGCCAGGATGGCGGCCCGGGGCTCAAGATTAATCTGGAAATCAATCCGCGGCACGATTTGATCAAGAACCTGTCCGCGAAGCGGGAGAGCGAGCCGGAACTTGCCAAATTGGCGGCGTCGCACATGCTCGACACGGCGTTGTTGGCGGCCGGGCTGCTCGACAATCAGAAGGATCTGATTTCACGTGGATTTGAGGTTCTCGAAAAGGCGCTTGCTTAGAATCGGTAGGCTCCAGGAGCTCATTTGAGGACGGAAATCGAGGTCCCGTCGACAGGGTCTAGGGAATTTTCTTATAAATCGCAGAGAAGCGCTTGATTATAATAATAATTATCATAATTATAGTTAATCTCTCTCCGACCTATGAAGACTCCCCCTTCTCCGGCCTTGCCAATGCGAGCGCGAACCCACCAGCAGCAGCTGGCTGAAAACGAGGCTCTTCAAGATCGCCTGAATTCGCAGGAAGCTGAACTCGCTTCGCAGAAACAGATCCTCGATCAACTCGATCAAATCACCCGAGACTGCTATTCGCGGTTTCCGGAACACACCCAAAGCGTCCCCACGGTTCGCCCTGGCGAAAGCACGCTAGTGGCCGTGGTCCGCCGCGTGGTCAACTCGCTCGGACATCGAGTTGAGGAGGTTGAAAAGGCAAATTTCAAGGTGGGCTCGGCGATGAAAGCGAAGGACCGGCTCCTTGCCAACATGAGCCACGAAATCCGGACTCCGTTAAACGGCGTGATCGGAATGATCGAACTACTGGCCGGATCAAACCTCGATGCGGACCAGCGCGAATTTGTCGATGTCACTCAAAATTCGGCCAAGTCCCTGATGACGCTGCTCAACGATATTCTCGACTTCTCCAAGCTGGCGGCATCTCGCATGACGCTTGAAACTCGGGTCTTCAATCCGGAACATTCGATCGAAAACGCGTTGAGAACGTTCGCCGCGATTGCCGGAGAAAAAGATATCGAATTGCAATACAGCATCGCCGCCAATTTTCCCGATCTGGTCGTCGGCGACGGCTCAAGAGTCAGGCAAGTGCTTTCGAACCTCGTCAGCAACTCGCTGAAGTTTACCAACGAAGGCAAAATCCACATTTTGGCCACCCTTGGCGAAACCAATCGCGATTGGATGAAACTGATCTTCAGCGTCAGGGACACCGGAATCGGGATGAGCGAAACTGAGCTGAAGCGCATTTTTACGCCGTTCACCCAGAGTGACTCGTCGACTTCAAGAAAATTTGGAGGCACAGGCTTAGGCCTCACGATCAGCCGTGAGCTTCTAAATTTGATGGACGGAACCCTGACCGCGACGAGTGCCCCTGGCGGCGGCAGCTGTTTCCGGGTCGAGCTAAAAGTCAGCCAGCCTTCGCCGGATGAGATTCAAGCTTATCTCGCGAAGAACAGGAAGCAGGCGCTTTCCCCGTTTCCACCTGTTCCAGAATCTGGAGATCCAGAGCCGAAACCGGAAAAGCGCCTGATGTTGGTCGAAGACAATCCGGTCAATCAGCGGGTCGCGCAGCTGACCTTGGAGCGCATGGGCTACAAGGTTCGACTCGCCAGCAGCGGTTACGAAGCGATCGACATTGCGGGCAAAGAAGATTTCAAACTGATCTGCATGGACGTCTCGATGCCTGGTCTCGACGGCTACGAAACGACTCAGCGAATCCGCGCGCTCGGAGTTCCTACTTCCGAAGCTCGGATCGTCGCGATGACCGGGCACGCTTTCGATGATGATCGCCGCCGCTGTGCAGAGGCTGGGATGGACGATTTCGTCGCGAAGCCGTTTACGGTTACCTCGCTCAGTGAAGCGCTGGAGCGGCAGACGAGCCGAGCTGCGACGGCACAAGTTGCTTGAGATCCAGCCAGCAGCTGCTGGGCGAATTCGGCTTACTTTAGGGACATCAAATATTCCATCACGTCGGCGAATTCCTGCTCGCTGAGGAGCACGTTCATCGGCGGCATCGGCGAAACCTCCGCGAGAAAACCTTCGGCGATGACCGCTTGTGGATCGGTCAGGCTCTGCACGAGATAATCGCGTTCCTTGCGTCCTGCGATTCCATCGAGCGGCGGGCCAACCGGGCCACCTTTGCCGTCGAGCATGTGGCAGCGGATGCAGGCAACCGCAGCGTGCTCGTTGAAGATCTTTTTGCCATTCTCGAGATTGGCTACGATCGGCGAGTCGTCGGCTTTCTTGTAAACAGGCGTCAATTTCTGAAGTTCGACGTCATCCCACCAAGCTGTGCCTTTCGACATACCCCAACCGCCGAAAAGCAGGTTCAGGCTGAGTTTTCCGCCCGGGCCGGAATCAAACTGGCGCTCGACCAGCGTCCAATCGTTCGTCTTTTTCAGCGGCTCCATCGCGGCGGCGCGCTGGAGTTCGTGAACGTTTAAAGTCGCGCCCATCGCGCCTCGGACCTTGTCCGTTTTTATCCAGGCGGCGAGTCGGTATTGGGTCTGCGGCTCCAGCTCGATGTGGGCGAACCAGCTGGCGTCCGTGCCGTCTTTTGAGGTGATTTGAAGAGAGCGCTCACCAGTTTTGGCCTCGCTCGAAACGGCGTATTCGACCTGACCTCCGTAGGTTCGTTGACTCCAGTCGACGGGCTTGTCGCCGTCAACTTTTTCGAATCCCGGGTTGGGAATCAGGTTAGGGCCGAGTTCGTATCGATCGATCATCGCTCCCTCGGCGCCAGCAGCTTTGAGCGCGAGATTGAGCCATTCGTCCTCGAAGTTTTCCGGCGTCTTCAGAAGTTCAGACGCCGCTCGCGAGATCGTTTCCGATTTCGGAAATTCGGCCATTTTCGCGAACGCGACGAGCCGCGTTTGCGGATTTTTATCGGTCACGACCGCCGTGTCGAAAAACAGCTGCTGAGCTTCCGCGTCAGTCCCGAGCGCCTTGATCGCGTTTCGTTTCAGAACCGGGTCCTTGCCGAGGAGCGCGAGCTGATGCGTGTCGCGATCGAGCAGGTTCAATCCTTTCATCACCCATAAAGCGTGGATCGCGGCGCGCCCGCCTACTTCGACCTGAGCACGAAGCATCGGATCTGGGCTCTTCGTGTAATTTCGTTCGACCATCAGTCGCTGCGCGGTCAGCCGCCAAAAGAGGTTTTCATCCTGGAGCGCGGTCAGCAGCTGCTCGGTCGTGGCTCCGGCCAGCGACTTCGTTTCGGCCTCCGGCGCGCCTTCCCAGATCAAGCGGTAAATCCGGCCGTGCTGCTTGTCGCGATTCGGGTTTTCGTGAGCGTTGCCTTTGCCGCGTTCGCCCGCGAATCCGCCGCGCTCGACGCTCGGTGTCGGATTGTGCTGAATAATAAAGTTATACCAATCCGCGATCCAGAGATGTCCATCTGGACCAACCTCCGCCGCGACGGGCGAAAACCACTCATCCGCACTAGCGACGATCGCGAAATCGTTTTTCGCCGCGAAACCCGAGCCTTCCGGGCTCATCTGGAATTTCCCTAACAGATTCCCTGTCGGCCCCGCGACGAACGCAGTTTTGTTCCGCATCGATTCCGGAAACTGGGCTGAGGTCGCGAAGACATGGCCGGCGGCCGCGGTGTAGCCGCCAAAGACGTCGACCTGCCGGATGTTGGGCGTGATCGGATGAAACGTGGGCGAGTCCGCGATCATCTTCGCGCTCATCCGCTTTTCATCGCCGAAAACAGACTGCGGAATCCCGCAAAAGAAGCTCGGGTTGTTGTTTGCGGTAGACCCGAAGACATCGCCGTCTTCGTTGAACCCAAGCCCCCAGGTGTTGTTGTTGAACTGGCCGATGAACTCGATGTCCGAGCCGTCCTTCTCGAAACGGAAAACCCCAGATCCAAACCGTTTCTGCTCGCCGCCGATCTCCCCGTTGAACGCCGAGTAGCCGACGGAGCCCCAAATCTGGTTGTCGAAACCGTAACGCAGATTCGACGGCCCGGCGTGGGTGTCGCCCTGCCCCCAGCCGGAAAACAGGATCGTTTTCACGTCCGCCTTGTCGTCGTCGTCGGTGTCTTGCAGAAACAGAAAGTGCGGTGCCATCGCCACGATCACGCCGCCGTTCGCGAACGTCAGGCTCGTCGGGATGTTCAGCCCATCGGCGAAAACGGTCACTTTGTCGGCTTTCCCGTCGCCGTCGGTGTCTTCGAGGATCTTGATCTTATCATTCCCGCCAGACTCTCGAACGGTGTTAGGGTAGTCGGTCGTCTCCGCAACCCACAGCCGACCACGCTCGTCCCAGGCGAGGCAGATCGGATTGATGATGTCCGGCTCGCTCGCAAAAAGCTCCAACCTCCAGCCGACTGGAACCTGGGTGTATGTCAGGCTGGCCTCCGGTGAAAGCGGGTTTTGTTTCAGCAGCGGCTCGGGCCGCTTTTCGTAGTTCGGGATGAAATCGGCCTTCTCGTATTCGAGCGGCGTGCGGCTGGCGAGGAACGCCTCGTATGCCTTGCGGCGCTTGTCGCCGACGGCCCAGAGGATTCCCTTTTTCAGCAGCTGCTGGAAGCCTTCGGTTTTCCAAACACGCTCGTCATGCCCGCTCGCCGTGTAGAAAACGCGGCCCTTGCCCTGCTCGCGGATCCAGGTCCACGGCTCCGGCTCTGTGGACGGATCGCCCTCAAGCACATCGCGAACCTGGAGCACCGTCCGGCCTTCCGCGTTGTGCTGATCATGAAAGTAAGTCTCGTCCCACGCCTCGAACTCTGGAGCGTCTTTGACCGCCGCGTGATCCGCTTTGACCGTTCGCGGCGCGAACACCGCCGAGCGATGCGATTTGAACCGCCCGCCGACGAGTTTGATGAACCCCGGCTCGTTTCCAAAGCATGCGCTCGCACAGTGAACCGGAATGAACGCCCCACCGTTCTCCACGTAGATTTTGAGATTCGTCCATTCGCCCGGCTTGATGTTTCCGTGGTTCGCGTAAAGCAGAACAGCGTCGAATCGATTGAGAAAATCCGCATCGCCCAGAGCAGCTGCTGGCGTGGTCACGTAATCGAAATAGATCGCCTCGCGCCCAAAAGCCTCGGCGAGCATCGGGTAGTAGACGTTGGAATTGTGATGCTCCTGGTCGTGGCCGAGGAAGAGGACGCGGATCGGGCCGGACTGCTGCTCCCGAGCTGCGGCAGCCACCGAAAAATCAGCCCAATGGATAACTGGTTGATTTGCGAATTGCTCGATCGTCAGTGGGCCTTCGACATCGACAGGCGGATCGGCGCTCGGAAGGATGACTCCTTCACTCGGGTTCCCAGTGCAATTGACCACGGAAGCGAGCAGGATGGGCAGAATCGAAATCAGGAGCTTTTTCATGAGATTGAAACAGTTGAACCGCGAGCGACACTCACCGTGTCCAGGTTTTCGATCACGATGTAAAATGCGGGTTTTGAAGTTCGATTGTTTGGCTTATCGTGAGCCATGCAATTTGGAGGTGAGGTAGTCAGAGATCCGTCCATTCTCGGCGGCGAGCCGGTGTTTCGCGGAACGCGCGTTCCGGTTGAGAGCTTGTTTCAACATCTCGAAGCCGGAGACACGATCGAAGACTTTCTTGAAGGCTTTCCAAGCGTGAGCCAGTCGCAGGTGAACACCGTCCTTGAAGCCTGCCGAAAAGAACTGTCTGAAGCCGCGTGAGCCGATGCGCATCCTGCTCGATGAAAACCTCGACTGGCGATTGATGCGGGAGTTGCCCGGCCACGAAGTCGACTCGGTTCCGAAAATCGGCTGGGCCGGAATCTCCAACGGCAACCTGCTCGAAAAAGCTCAGCACACATATGATGTGATGATCACGATGGATCGCGGAATCCCTTATCAACAGCAGATCGCCAAGTTCGATCTGGCGTTGATCGGGCTCCGAGCAAAGTCGAATCGCCTTGCGGACACACAGCCGTTGATGCCAAAAGTCATCGCATTGCTGTCGTCGGTTTTGCCCGGCCATTTTTATCCGGTTGAGTAGTTCGTCAGTCCACATCACGTCGATCAACGTCTGAGATTGTAAGCCGAATGTGCTGATCTCACTCCGTCACGACTCTGATCGAGCCCCAGTAGCCGAACTCGTTCGCCCAGTTGTTGGCTTTGTTCTCGATCTTCAGATCGACGTGTTCGCCAGCGAACGGCGTGAGGTCGACTTCAAGTTCGAGCCACTCTTCCTTGACGTTTTTGTAGTCCACGATCTTGTCGGCGATGATCTCCGTCCCGGCTTGGACGCGGAGTTGCCAATCTCCATGCGGGTGGTAGCTGGCTCGAATCTTGAGCGTTGTTTTGCCGTCCTTCGGCACGTCGAGATGACGGTAAATCGTGGCCGGGATGTTGCGGTCGTGCGGGTGCGTCTGGACGGCGACCTCGTTGCGAAAACTCGTGAGGTCGCGAACCCCGCCTTCGCCCACGTCACGAATCCTGAAGCCGGGCGCGACTTTCTGCAGAATTGCCTGAGCAGCTGCTGGCGCGTCGCCGCGTTTGTATTTGGGACCTTTTTTGGCTTGTTGAACCGCCAGATCGCCGCTCACGAGCCGCCGCGCGACGTGCTCTTGCAGCTTCGGAATCCGGCCGTTGACAGCGACTTCGAGCGACTTGTCAGGATTCGCCGGGACCATCGGCTCAAGCGCAAACCAGAGCATCCGAGGAATATTGTTATCCTCGATGTCTTCCGCGTGTTTGGCGAGGTTTGTCAGGATCGGCCAGCGCTGATCGAAGGGCATGCGTTGCAGGGCCGCGGCGAGGTAGAGCCGGACGACGGCGGAGTCATCGTCGATCGCCATTTCCGCGAATCGCGCCTGCGCAGATGCGGATGGCGGACCGTCTTCGCAGAGAAACTGAATCGCGAAGGCGCGGACGTACTCGTAGGAATCGCCGCAAAGGTTAAGCAGCCGTTCTTCGTCGAGATTTCCAGTTACCTTGAGCGCCCAGAGCGCGCGAAGACGCTTCGTGAGCGTGGGCGCATTCGCCAGATACTCCTCAAGCCCAGCAGCTGCTGCTTTTTGATCAAGCTCGCCAGACGTCGCCCGCATCTGGAGATGAAGACGAGCGCGCCGCACATACCAATCGTTCGGATGATTCTGCATCGCGATCAATTCTGCGTCTGTCAGGGCCGCGACATCCGGCCGCTCGATCGGCTTGGCTCCCTTCGGCATGATCCGATAAATTCGACCACTGTCAGGAAAGTTGATCGCATTGCCGCAGATGTCGGTGTCGTGCCAATCCAAGATGTAAACGCCGCCTTCCGGCCCCATCTGCACGCTGAATCCGACCCACGCGAGATCGTTCGTCGAAATGAAATCTTCGCCGTGGCTACCCACGTAGCTCGACCCTTTCGGCGTCATGAAATCGGTCAGCACCTGGTGTTGGTGAATGTTGCACATGAAGAGCTGATTTCGGTATTTCGCGGGAAACACGTCCGCCAGATAAAACCGCGCTCCGCCGTGCGCCGAGCGGTGCGTGTGATCGCGAATCGTCGGAATGTAATCGTAAACGTAAGGATTGAGATGGGGCTTGCTCTGCTTATGATAAACGCCACCCTGAACGATATGGAAAAGGTGCGGAATGACGCAGCAAGTCGCGAAGCCCTGACCCTCGTCGTTGAAGTCGAAGCCCCACGGATTTGAGAGTCCTCGGGCGAAGATCTCGAATTCATTCTTAGTCGGGTGGTAACGCCAAATGCCGCCATCGATGAAGAGCCGATCTTTGTCGGGCGCGCCCGGCTTACCAACGAAGGATTGCGTGAAAACGCCGTGGCAGCCGTAGAGCCAGCCATCGGGTCCCCAGATGAAGCTGTTGAGCGTTTCGTGCCGATCGTTGATCCCCCAGCCGTCCAGCAGCTGCTGGGGCGGGCCATCCGGCTTATCATCGCCGTCTGCGTCCGGAATGAACGTCAAGTGCGGCGGTGAGCCGACGAAAACACCGCCGAAGCCAACTGCGATCCCTGAGCTGAAAGTAAGCTTGTCGGTAAACGTCTTCTTCGAATCAAAAACGCCGTCGCTGTTGGTATCTTCGAGGATTTGAATCCGCGTGACCTCCTCGCCGGTGTGGGAGCGGCGATTTACGTAGTTATAGTTTTCGACAACCCAGACGCGGCCGCGGCTGTCGAAAGTGAAAGCGATCGGCTCGCCAATGTCCGGCTCCGCGGCGAAAACGCTGACCTCGAACGGGTCAGGGATGTCCATCTTCGCGACGGCTTCCGCAGGTTTGAGGAAGGGCGCGTCGCTGGTCTTTTGCTCGCGTTGCGCGGAGGCTGTCAACGCAAAGGCCAAATTCACTAACACAACAACAAAGTGAGTCGGTCCTGATTCGTGTTTATTCGTGTTCATTTGTGAAAATTCGTGTTAAAAAATTTCATCCCAATATCACCCGCTTCCAATCCAACTTGGCCGTTCCAAAATTCAAAATCAGGCCCAGTCGAAATCCCGTGATCCTCAAATAATTCAACACCTGAGCCCGTTCGCTATCGCCGATCCTCTCGACCGCCTTCACTTCGATCAACAATCGGCGCGGTGCATCCACGGTGATATCGGGAATGCAATCTCCAACCAGCCGATCCCGATAGACGATCGGAAATTTCCGCTGCTGCTCGGCTTCGAATCCAGATAGCTCGAGCTCAATCGCCAACGCGTTCTCATACGGCTTTTCGCGCAACCCGAAGCCCAATTCGTTGTGCACTCGCATCGCGCAGCCAACGATTTCATAGGAGCCGTCTTGGAATTGTTCGGGCATCGATCAGGTTGATTTTTTAACACGAATGGGAACGAATTTTCACGAATGAACACGAATGTTCCGGCCTCCTCTACTTCGGCAACTCCACTTGTTTCGTGGTTTGAAGATATTTTACGAGGTCTAAGACCTGCTCGTTCTTAAGCGAAGGCAGCAAACCCTCTGGCATCATCGAAAGTGGCGAGACTTCACGGCTCGCGATGTCGCTCTTCACGACCGTCTGCTTCAAACCGACCATGTTCAGCACGACGCGCTGGTCATCCTCCTCCGCCAGCGTCCCGGCGAGAATCTGACCGTCCTTGGTCTTGATCGTCATCAGTTTGTAGGCCTCCGGAATGTCGGCGCTGGGGTCGATCATGTTGAGCAGGATGTAGTCCAGATCGGCGCGGTTGGAGCCGGTCAAATCAGGCCCGATCACGCCGCCTTCGCCGTAAAGATTGTGGCAGGCGAAACAGGCCATTTGGAAAACGAGCCTCCCTCGAGATGCGTCCGCTTTTTCCAATTTGTCGGCGGTCAACATCGCCTTATAGTTCGCGATCAGATCGGCCTTGTCTTTCGAAAGGTCACTAACATCGCCAAAAACCGCGGTGAACTTTTCACCAAGCGTCTTCGACAGCGAACGCGCGAGATAAGCCGGGATGTCCGCCTTGGGAACTCGGCCGTCCTTCAACGCGGCGAGCAGCGCAGTCGCGTAGCCCTCGCGAGACGACAGCGTCTCGATCACGGCGCGTTTGCCTTGAAAATTGAGCTTCGCGTAGCGGCTGAGGAGGAGTTCCGGCGCGTGGTCATCTTCGATCGCGGCGAACGCGCGGATCGTGTCGATCTGCAACGTCGGATCGTCTATCGTCTTCTCTAACATTGACGCCAATTTCGGATTCCGCGCCGCAACCAACGACCGCAACGCCGCCCGCCTGTCACCAGCAGTTGCTGAAGCGTCGGCGACCAACGCCAAGGCCTTCTCCGCCGCTTCCTCAACTCCGAAAATCTGACTCAGCTCCTGCGAAATACGCCGCACTTCATCGTGCTCGCTTTCCGCGAACTTCGCGCTCAGCGCAGTCCAACCCTTGGGCGCAGGAACGTTTCGCCGACCCTCGAGCCCGCCGTGCATCCCGCGCAGCAACGCGCTCTGAACCGCCGGGTCGTCCGTCGCTGCCAAAGCCTTCGCTAGCAGATCCAGCGACTTGGTTGAGTCCAGCTCTTTGACGTGATCGCGACGCAGTTGCTGAAAATCAACCGACTCCGGCGGGTCCGTTTTTTTCGCCGCCGGTTTGGGCGCGGGTTTCTTGCCTTTGTCGTCGAGGTTCTGCTTCAGTTCCTCGTCCGTCGGCGTCTTCGACTCGACGCCGTTTTCCGGCACTTGGAGATTCGCCGTCCAGACAATCGCGTTCAGCAAGACCTTGCGAAAATTGTCGTCCTTCCAACTCTTGTGGTTGTGCGCACCAGTGAACCCGAACCCACGGCCCTTGCCATCCGGCCGGTCGTAGGTCCACGCGACATGCTGACTTTCGCCCGCTTCAACCGCGCGCCGAACATCGGGATTCCCGCTTCGCGTGCCGTCAGGCCGCTTGAGCGTTTCCGGTGGCGGAAGATCGGATAGGATCGGCGTTACGCCTTCGAGATCGCCGACAAATCGCATGTGATAATACCACTCGTCATCGACGCCGAACGGCGTCAACCCGTTGGCGACCGGGTGATCCGGAAACGTCTTGAAGTTCGGTTTCCAATGCGGATTCACCGACCAGTTGAGATCGCAAAAGCCTCCCATCCATTCGAGAAACATTTTCGCCGGCATCCCGATCTTCGCCTCAGTCGCCCAGTGAATCATCACGACGCCGGTTCCCTTTTTCATGAGCGCATCGAACTCGTCGAGATGCGGATTCAGCAGATGCCCCTGATGCCCGGTGCAGAAAACGACGATCGTCGCCGCGTCGTTGAGCACGCTCGAATCTTCCGGATAGCCGTTCGCCGACAGCACGATCGCTTCGATCCCGAGATCGGCTTCGTTCAAGCATTTAGCGAGGAGCATGTTGCCAGCGCGATGCTCGTGCGCCATCGGGCCATGGCTTGGCTTACCGGAGATGAAAACGACTTTGGCGTCCTCAGCAGCTGCTGGGGCGAACAGGCCGAGCGCGAGGCAAATTTGGATAGCGGAGTTCTTCATTGTGAATCTGTGTCAGGCGAGGATCGACTTTCCAATCCTTGTTTCGGCGCAGGCCATAGTAAGGGAAGAAATCCCACGGCGCGTCCAGTCCCAATGCACGCGGATCGCGAGTTTCTTCGAGATGAGCCTGGAGCTCCGCACTCAGCTTCTAGTTCAATCCGGCTCCAATAAGCGGCCTCGAAGGCCCAGTCACTGGCTCGGTTTTCCAGTTCGATTTTGATCGTTTCTCCCGCGTGTTTCGTTAGATCGAATTGAAACTCTTGCCAGGAGGAGGCTTCGATGGATTTTTGCAGAACTTCGTCACCATCGATCCTGACGACCAGGGTCCAGTTGCCTTTCGGGTGATTGTTGACTGCAAATGTAAGGGCGGTCTTTTTTCCTGCAGGTACATCAACGCTACGAGATAAAACGCAGGGAGTATCCCTACTAAGTGGGTGAGTCAGCAGAACATTTTTGCGCCCGCCCCATTTCTTTCGCAGGCCCGGCTTCATCCCTGGTCCGCCCCAGTCCTTGACCTTCCAGCCCGGCGCAAACTGCTCGACCTGCTTGGGCAGGTCTTCGCTGACGATGACCGCCCCGCTCCCCTTGCCTTTCGCAGGAGGCGCGGCCAAACGCGCGCCGGGAGCTGGCTTCGAGGTCGCTGTCTTGGGATACGGCATCTTGGCATCGACTTCGTTGCGCCAGTCCTCGAACTGCTTCTTCAGCTTGGCAACCACCTCGGGCCGCTCTTCTGCGAGGTCGTTGCGCTCCCCGATATCATTGGCGAGGTCGAAGAGCTGCACCGTGCCGTTCTCGTAGTACTCCAGCAGCTTGAAGTCGCCCGAGCGAATCGCTCCGCCGGGGCTTTGGTAACCGTGATTGCTGTAGTGAGGAAAGTGCCAGTAGACCGGCCCCCGCTCGTAGGCGTCACCATTGAGTGCCGGA
>JBLHKS010000138.1:0-19251 GCA_047620505.1 Verrucomicrobiales bacterium
ATCGAACGCCAGATCCTGACTTGATTCGGGGTTTGTCAGGGGCTCTGGTGGCGCGAAACGAAACTGATGTACGTGGACGCTTCCTCTTTGCCCGAGACCCGGAAAATCGCCGCCCAGATGCGCTCGATGTCATGGGAGAACAGTTTTTACGGCCCGTATCTGGAACGTGGATTGCGCTACCATAAACAAGGGCGAGTCCAAATAATCAGCTCTTCTTTTTTGCCTGACGGATGGATGGTCCTGGCTGAGGTCGAGGGAACGCAGCTCTACCGAACGGAGGTTTTCCTCAACGGCAAGCAGCTGACCGATATCTTCGGCACGGCGGACGAAGTTGGTTGCGATTGCTCCTGCCCGGTCGGTCCTGGCTGCAAGCACTGCGCCGCGCTCGGCTATGAATTGGTGGCGCTGGCGTTTGCCGCGAAAGTGAGCGCCGCTCCGGCTCCGCCAAAACTGCCGGCGCAGTTGGTCAGCTGGCTGGCTGCGATCAAGAAAAACCAGAAGCCCGCCGAAATCCGGAAGCCAAACAAAAAGCCGACCAATGCGCTCCGGCAGGCATTCTTTTCGCTTCAACTTTCCGCGGACATGAGCGTGGAAACCGGAGGCTTGGTCCGGTTGGTCGTTCTTCTGGCCCAGAAACGCAAAGACGGAATCTGGGTGAAGATCACCCGGCCGGATCTACGTCAAATGACGTATGGGCGCGGCCCGGCGACCCTGACCGAACGACAAAGGGAACGACTCGACGAGTTTGGTTCGATTGGAAATGAGTACGAGACGCTGAGGAATGAAGGCACGCCGATGATGGGGCGATTCTGGAGTCAGCTGATTGGCGAGTTGATTCCGGAAGGCCTCGTCTGGGAAGAGCAGCTGGATCATCCGCTCGTTGAAGGGCCGGAGATCGCGATCCGGCCCGGCTGGATCCAAACCAGCTCTGGGAATCTCCAAACCTGCGTTTTTGCGGAGGACGATCCGGCAACTCCGCTCGCGATCATCCCTGCGAGCCCGCCGTGGTACGTTCGATCCGCGAAGCACATGATCGGCCAAGCGAAGTATCCCGAGGATGCTCAGCCGCTGCTTCAGTGGCTCGGCGCGCCGGAGATTTCCGCGATGCACGCCGACAATATTCGCCAGCAGCTGCCGGCCTCGCTTCAGCCGCCGGGCTTCGCATTCGACCGCCGGACTGACGTCAAGCCACGCGGTCACGTGCGCCTCGCGAGCGAAGAATTTCGAGTCGCGGGTCCTAACGGAATTGAGATGAGCCCGGTCAATTTTGCCGAAATCAATGTCGAATACGACGGCGAGGTCGTTCCCTATCACGACCAGAAAATCAGCATCTCGCGCCGCAAAGACGACGGCATCGAGGAAATTCAGCGCAACGGCGTTTTGGAAGCGAAACTGATGGATGAATTCACTGACCTCGGATTCATGCCGATTCAGTTGATGCGGGGCTTCTATCAAAGTTCGCCGCCGCAGAATTATTTCGTCCTGCCGTCGGTGGCGGATTGGATTGATTTTCTCTCGCAGATTTTGCCCATGCTTCGCGCCGATGGCTGGACGATCGAAACGGACGATTCCTTCCAACACACAGTTGTCGAGCCGGATGAGTGGTACGCTGATCTGTCCGAAAACAGCTCCGGGATCGACTGGTTCGATTTCGACTACGGCATGGAAATCGACGGCAAGCGCGTCAGTCTGCTTGCGGCGATCACATCCGGATTGCGGCGGATCGGGCCTAACGGCGATCTCTCGATGTTCACCGAGGCTACCGAAGACGAAAAGGTGCTCGTCTACGTGGAGGAACTGGATGCCTGGATCGCGATGCCGGCGAAGCGGATCGCCAGCCTGATCAACGTGCTCGCCGAGATTCTCGATCATCAGAGTGACGAGCCGATCACTCTTCACTCGCTCCAGGCCGCGCAGCTCGAAATTCCCGAATTCCGCGAAAACGAAGTGCCCACTGCGCTGCGGCAGCTGCGCAAAAATCTGGAGTCGTTTGAGTCGATCCCGGAAGTCGCGCCGTGTTCGCTGTTACGGGCTGAGCTTCGTGATTACCAGCGTGAAGGACTCAGCTGGATCCAGTTCGTCCGCTCGATCCGGCTGGGTGGAATTCTCGCCGACGACATGGGCTTGGGCAAAACGATCCAGACGATCGCTGCGATCCTGACCGAACACCAACAAGGCCGCCGCGGCCGGCCGTCGCTGATCGTCGCCCCGACCAGCGTGCTGGGAAACTGGGTCGCGGAAATCGAACGGTTCGCGCCCGAAATGCGCTCGCTTCTCCTCCACGGACCCGAACGCAAAAAACGCTTCGACCAGATCGTCCATCACGACTTCGTCATCACCTCCTACGCCCTCTTGCCGCGCGACGCCGATGTCCTGACAAAGACACCCTGGCACTACGTGATTCTCGATGAAGCCCAGATGATTAAGAACCCGAACTCGCGGATGGCGCAGGTCGCTTGCGAGCTTGAGGCCAACCACCGGCTCTGTCTGACGGGCACGCCGATCGAAAATCACCTCGGCGAACTCTGGAGTCTGTTTCATTTCCTTGCCCCGGGTTTTCTTGGCGACGAACGGCGATTCCGCAAACTCTTCCGCAACCCGATCGAAAAACAGGGCAACCGCGAACGTCAGCAGCTGCTGGTTCGGCGGGTCCGTCCCCTGATCCTGCGCCGGACGCGCGAAGACGTCCTGACCGAACTCCCTCCGCTAACCGAAATCCAGCGAACCATTCCGTTCGAAAAAGCGCAGTCCGAACTTTACGAACTGGTGCGGGTCGGGATGAACAAGCGGATCCGCGATCAGATTGCAGAAAAAGGTCTCGCGCGTTCGCACATCACGATTCTCGATGCGCTGCTCAAGCTGCGTCAAATCTGCTGTCACCCGCGATTGCTGAAGACTGACTCTGCGCGCAAGATCGACCAATCAGCTAAGCTGGATCACTTTCGCGAGCTGATCACCGGACTGGTTGGAGAGAATCGGCGCGTTCTGGTTTTCTCTCAATTCACCACGATGCTCAGCATCATTGAAGAAGAGCTTAAGGCGTTGTCCATCCCCTTTGTTAAACTGACGGGCAAGACGCGCAAACGCGATGAAGTTATCCGGAGATTTCAGGGCGGCGAGGTTCCGGTTTTTCTCATCAGCTTGAAAGCTGGCGGCACGGGTTTGAATCTGACCACGGCCGACACCGTGATTCATTACGATCCCTGGTGGAACCCGGCGGTGGAAAACCAGGCGACAGGCCGGGCGCATCGGATGGGGCAGACGAAGCCGGTTTTTGTGTATCGGTTAGTCACGGAGGGGACGATCGAAGAGCGGATTCTGCAACTGCAGGAGCGCAAGGCCGAGCTGGCGCGTTCGGTGCTCGATCCGGATGGCGAGGCGAGTTCGTCCGCGTTGGGGAAAGAGGATCTGGAATTCCTGCTCGCGCCGATTTCGTGAACGAACCGGCTTTGGCGATCTGGTTCCTGAGTAACTGACAGAGTCAAAATCGATCGAGCGCAAGATCAGCACTGCGGATCGCGAGAAGCTCGATGAGTACCTGACGGCGGTTCGTCAGACTGAGCAGCGGATGGCCAAGTCCGAAGCCTGGATTCACAGGCCGAAGCCGGAAATCGGAACCTGCCCGCGATCCTCGCTGGAGGCGGTTTCAAGCGCGGTCAGAGGCTTGTTTTCGATGAGAAGAACAATTATCTGCGGCCGAATCTTTACGTCTCGATGCTGCAGCGGCTCGGGATCGAGGTCGATCGATTTACTTCGAGTTCGGGAACGATGCGTGGGCTGGAAACGGTGTAAGTCCGATCTTCGCACTTTGCGGTTGTCGTTGGTCGCTGGCTCCGCAAAATTAGCGGATGAAAAGAGCCCTGACATTTGTCCTTTCCTTTGCGCTTTGCGCGTTCGGTCCTGCAGTCCTCAATGCACAGGACGCAGGCAAAAAGAAGAAGAAAAAACCGAGCGGCGCGATGGCTCCGGTTGAAGACGTCGCTGGCCTGCCGCGAGTCCTCTTGATTGGCGATTCGATTTCGATTGGCTACACCGTGCCGGTCCAGCAGCTGCTGAAGGGCAAGGCGAACGTGCATCGTCCGAGAGCGAACTGCGGGCCGACCACTTCAGGCATCGCAAATCTCGATGCTTGGCTGAAAACCGGCGGTGAGGACAAAAAATGGGACGTGATCCACTTCAACTGGGGACTTCACGATTTGAAATACATGGGGCCGAACGGCGGGAATCTTGCCGACCCGAAAGCCGCCGACAGCAAGCAGCAGGTTCCGCCGGCTGAGTATGAAAAGAATCTGCGCGCGTTGGTCGAGCGGCTGGAAGCGACAGGCGCGAAGTTGATTTGGCGAAACACAACCCCGGTTGCAGAAGGAACGAAGGGACGGGTGCCCGGAGATTCGGCGAAGTACAACGCGATTGCTGCTAAAATAATGGAAGAGAAGGGAATCCCGACCGACGATCAGTTCACGTTTGCGAGTGAGCGTCTGGAAGAAATCCAGCTGCCGGCGAACGTTCATTTTAAGCCTGAAGGCTCGAAGGCGCTCGCGGGACAGGCCGTCATCGCGATTACAAAGGCGCTCGCGGAGTGACGTCGTCGAAGTTTCAGGTTTTACTTTGGCGTTTTCCGCCTTTGATGGCTTCAGCCTATGACTCCCGAAGATCTCAAACGACTCGAAGACGGCATCCGCAATGTTCCGGATTTTCCCAAACCCGGCATTCAATTCAAGGACATCATGCCGGTCCTTGGAGATCCGGAATTGTTTAAACTGGCGATCGAAGCGTTCATCGAACCGGTTCGGGATCTGAAAATCGACAAAATCGTCGGGATCGACGCGCGTGGGTTTATTTTTGGAGCGGTCGTCGCGACCGAGCTCAATGCCGGGCTCGTCCCGGTTCGCAAACAAGGAAAACTGCCGTTTCAGACGCATTCGCTCGCCTACGCGCTCGAATACGGCGAGGCCGAAATCGAAATTCACGTCGATGCGATTCAGCCGGGCGAGAACGTTTATCTGGTCGATGATCTGCTCGCGACGGGCGGAACGGCGGGGGCCGCGCAGCAGCTGATCGAAAAAGTTGGCGGAAATCTGGTCGCTACAGGATTTCTAATTGAGTTGGAATTTCTAAAAGGCCGGGATAAACTATCGCCGAATTCCGATATTTTTACGATTCTTCGATACTGACCATTGCGCGGGAACGAGACCCGCTCGCAGTTTTCGATTCCCGCAACCCCCAGCAGCTGCTCGCTTTTTCCCCTTCGCATGGCGACTCACGAACATCGCATGGTTGCGGCGCCTCACGGTCGTCGCAGATCTTTGCGAATGTTGGACCAGTTTCTGGAAACCAACGGCCTCGGCGGCTACGCGACCGGAACTCTCGGCGGAGTTCGCGAATGGCCGTCCCAAGGGCTTCTTGTCGCTGCGAAGAAGCCGCCGATCGATCGCTACGTGCTGATCAATGGGTTTGACGTGTTCGTCGACATCGATGGCGAGGAGATTGCGATCAGCACCAATCATTTTAAAGGCGATGAGTACGAGCCGGATGGTCGCAAACGCGTCATCGGTTTCGAGCCGACACCGTGGCCGACCTGGACGTATGATCTTGGCAAAGGCCGGACGTTGCAGTTTGAGCTGCTGGCGCGTCACGGGACGAATCAGTTCGTCTATTCCTGGCGGCTCGAAGTTGCTGGAAAGGCAGTCGTCCTTCGCGTGCGCCCGCTGCTTTCGGGGCGGCCGATGAACTCGACACGGAGCGAATCGAGCAAGATTGAGCTCAAACCAGAAACGCCGACGCCGCGCCAGTTTGTCTGGAAATTGCGGGCGGGTTCGCCAGCGCTTTCGATGCTGACGGACGGCGAATTCTCGGAAGATGGACGGTGGGTTCGGGATCTCGTCTACGACAATCACAGCACGGAGGATCTCATCTGCCCTGGCGAGTTTACGTGGGAACTCGGCCCTCGGCAGCGCGCTCAAATCATCGCCAGCACGGCGGATGAAATGAAGGAGAATCCGCGCACCGCAACCGAGGTCGCGCATTTGGCGAACAAGCTTAGGAACGCGGAAAAAACGCGACGCGGACTCTTTCGGAGCGAGCTGGATCGGGCCGCTGACCAGTACATCGTCCAAGGCGGCGATGGCAAAACTCTACTCAGCGGATTTCCGCGCGGAACCGAGATGGGCGCGCGTGCGATGATCGCGATTCGCGGAATTTGTCTGAGTCCAGGCCGGCTTGACGTGGCCAGCGCGGTGCTCAGCACCTGGCGTAACCGAACGGCGACCGGGATGCTGCCGACGGAAATTTCTGAGCATCGCTTGAACCCGACTTTCAGCTCGCCGGAGCCTTCGCTCTGGTACGTGATCGCAGCTTTCGAGTACTACCGAGCTTCCTATCGCCAAGGGCGCAAATTGCCGCTCGAAGAACGCGAGGCAATCGAGTCTAGCATTTCGCAGGTTCTCCAAGCCTTCGTCGATCGCCGACACAAAGAGGCTTACATGGATGAGGACGGCTTGCTGGCAGAAGCAAACGTAAATCGTCGGCGTAACGAAGAACCGGAGATCGTCAAACGCGTCAACATTCAGGCGCTCTGGATCACTTCGCTCTGGATCGGCGCGAGGATCAGTCCGGAGTGGGTAAAATATTACGATCTGGCGCGTGCGGAATTCGATAGGGCGTTCTGGTTCGAGGAGCAGGGTTACCTCTATAAATCGATCATCCTCAGCCCGAACAAAACGATTCAACGCGTTCAGAGCATCAACATGGAACAGGTGCTCGCGATCGGTGGCCTGCCGTTGGTTTGCGTCGACGAAGGCAAGGCCAGCCTGATCGTCCACGTTCTTGAAGAGCGCTACGCGGCTCCCGATGACATCAAAGCAGCTAAGTCGTTTCCCTGGTTGTTCGGCCCATTTATCGAAGCTTGGTTTCGAGTCCGATATCGCGAACCGGATGCGCTTGAGGAGGTAAAAAGCCGATTTATTGATCCATGGGAGGCTCATCTCAACACCGGCGGATTAAATCACCTTCCAGAGAATCAGCCGTTCGTTTCCCGCGGTGCTGTGCCGACAAATATTAAGCAGGCTTCGTTCAGCGCGATTGAGACGTCCGAGCTTCTCCGAATTCTGCACCTGCCCGACCTCCAGCGGAACACTCAGCCGTTTGACGACGGTTTGAATCGAGAGTTGTATCGCTGAGTTTTAAGGTTAGACCGGCGGCGGCCTTGAGCCCGGATTCCACGGCAATCAGTGCTCCGACGACCGCTGCTTCAAGGCGTTCGCCAACGTTCCAAGACGCGAAAAGGCCTCAGCAGCTGCTGCCGCTGAGGCCAATTCAAACAAGAGTACTAACAGGAACTACCGAACTAACTCAAATCAGTTCGCGCATCGGCTTGTCGTTCGGATCAACAAGCGCGAGCGGGCGGCCGGAAAGATCGGTCGCGTTCAGCTTGGACGGTTCAAGACCAGCTGCTTTATAAAGAGTTGCGAAGACTTCGCCGACGCGAACCGGACGAACGGATGCTTCAGCGCCGCCGCGATCGGTTTCGCCGATGATTTGGCCGGTGTTCAAGCCGCCGCCTGCGAGAAGCGCGCCCATGACGCGAGGCCAGTGGTCACGGCCCGCCTTGGTGTTGACCTTCGGCGTCCTGCCGAATTCACCCCAGACGACGATCGAAACGTCATCGATCATGCCGCTGTATTTCAGATCGTGAACGAGATTCGCGAGCCCGCAGTCGAGAGCCGGCAGGTTGCGATCCTTCAACGTCGTGAAGTTGTTGCTGTGCGTGTCCCAGCTGCCGGTGCTGAGCGTGACGCAACGCGCGCCAGCTTCGACAAGACGACGAGCGGTGAGGAATTTATCAACTTCGCCGCGATACCGAGTATTAACTCCGCTGCGATAACGATCGAGGTCTTCCTTCTGCGCTTTGTTGATGTCGAGCGCATCCATCAGCTTGTTCGAAGTGACGACATCGAACGCTTTCTGATTGAATTCGTCGAGGCCTTCCATCATGCCGGTGTTGTCTGCGCTGCGCTTCATGTTGTCGAAGGCACTGAGCAGGGCTTCGCGATCATCGAGACGATCAATCGTCATGCCGCGTTGCATCTGCATATCGGCTTTGCCGCGTCCGTTCGGCAGGAACGGCTGGTAAGCCGCGCCGAGGAAACCACCGCCTGTGGCTCCGCGTCCGCCTTGCATGGAAATCGTCGAGGGAACGCCTTCTGGAGTGTCGCCCTGGAATTTTGCGAGAACCGCGCCGAGTTCCGGCCAACCGCCGGCTGGTTCAGTCGGACGATTCGAATGACCAGTCAGCGTTTGATAATTGCTGTGCTGGCCGAAGCTGTCGCTGATCGATCGGATCGGCGCGAAGTGCTCCATGTTTTTCGCGATGTTCGGGAGGTGTTCGCAGATGCGAACGCCCGGAACGCTGGTGGCCATCGCGTTGAATTCGCCCCGAATCTGGCTCGGCGCGTCTTCTTTGATGTCCCACATGTCAAGGTGAGTCGGCCCGCCTGGAAGGTAGACCATGATGACCGATTTGGTCGAGGAACCGACGCCGGCAGCGGCTTCGGCACGGAGCATTTGGGGCAACGAGAGGCCGCCCATTGCAAGGGCGCCGATTTTGAGTGCGTCGCGGCGCGAACGGCCGGAGCAGAATTGGTTCGGAGTGGAACTCGGGATAGTTATCATTGCGGTGGGTTTTTTTGTATCGATTGATACACGCTAATCCGAACGTGTGATCTTTCGCAAGTCTCTGATTTAGAGAATTTTCACTAGGTTTCGGCAAATAGGGGCTCTAATCTGGACTGCTGAGTCGAGCTTCAAGCGAAGGCTCAGCTTTTCGAGCGCGGCGCGGTCATTCGAATTGCCGTCCGGCGCCGAAGGTAAGTTCGGATGCCTGCTCGCCCTCGGAAAGCGGAGCCTTCGCCAGAGGCTCGACTCAGCACTCCGAAAAACCTGAAGATTTCAGACTTCGAAGTCATCCTCGACCTGGATCTGATCGATCTTGAATCCATAGGTTGTCTTCGCCTGCGCATCTGTAGCCGTTCGTTCGAACCAGGCCGCGGAACACCATGGATACTGATTCGGCACCGCGACCAGCCCATGACGCACTGCGTTGGCATGCGTGTAGTGAAGACGCGCGAGGTAAGAACGCTCGAACGTTAACTCTGTTTCGCGATAGTTGTGCCACACCTTTCGGCCTTTGGCGTCATCCCATTCGTTGACGGTCGCGCTCGTCTTTCCATGAAGCGTTGCGAGAAAAACGGATAACGAACGGGCGTCGGATTCTTTTTCCGGAGAGTGCGCGACGAAGTGGTAGTGATTGGAGAAGACCGCCCACGCTTCAAGCCGCCACTTGAAACGTTTGGCGTGCTTGAGCAGTTCGTCGTGGAGCATTCTGAGGCGGCGACGGCTGCCGAAGAAACGCTCTTTGCGATAAGTTCCGGCGGTCACGAAGAAGGTTCCTGACTCTGCCAGCCGATGGACTGGAGCGTGCGGCCAATCAGGATGCTCATCCATCGCGTATCTTATGGAGTGCTGAGTCGAGCTTCAAGCGAAGGCTTAGCTTTTCGAGCGCGGCGCGGTCCGTCGAATTGTCGTCCGGCACCAATGGAAAGTTCGGATGCCTGCTCGCTCTCGGAAAGCGGAGCCTTCGCTTCAAGCTCGACTCAGCACTCCGAAAAAATTGCCAAGCCGCCAGCCTGGTGCCAGATTGCCGCTATGAAAACCTTCATGCTTGCTCTCGCGGTCGCTGGCTCGGCTTTTGGCGAAGAGTTCGCCTCGCATCCGCCGATGCGTCCGCTTCCTCAGCCGACGAACCGCGCGCTTCCAGATGAAACCCGTTTGCTGTTCGTCGATCCGGATTCCGGCTCCGATAAAAATGACGGATCGCAGGCCAAACCGTGGAAATCCGTCAACCATGCGGCCCAGCAGCTGCTGGCGGGCGACACGCTCGTTCTGCGCGGCGGAGTTTATCACGAGCACGTCGTTCTCGCCGGTTCCAAGTCGATCACGATTCGATCTGCACCTGGCGAACTGGCAGTTCTCGACGGCGGATTGCCCGAGTTTCTCGACTCTCCAGAATCCGCTTGGGAGCCCTTCGAAGGCGGAGCGCCAGATGAATTCATGTCGACGAAAACCTACCCCAGCCTCGGCGAGAAAGACGCCTCCACGAATCTGCTCGGCGCGTTTGCCGATTCGATGATCCCGCTTCACGGCTATCGATACCGGACCGACTTGCGCAGCCCGAACGAATATTTCGCAGCGACGGCGGGCGGCAAAACTGATGTCGAAAAACACATCTACTGTGGGCCCGGCCTCTGGTACAACCCGGAAACTGAGCGCATTCACGTTCGACTCTCACACACCCACCAAACTTGTCTCGAATCGACCGACGACAACTACGCAGGCGAGACCGATCCGCGCAAAATTCCGCTGATCGTCGCTCGCAAAGGCCAGTCGACACTGCTGATCGAAGACGCGGCGAACATCGTCCTGCAGGATCTGGTGATTCGCGGTTCGCGCGAGGCGACGCTCAACATCGTGGAAAGTCAGAACATCTTGCTCGATGGCGTTTTCGCTTACGGCGGCTCCTCGGCGATGCGGCTCGAAAGCACGCGTGGGCTGCGCTGTGTGAATTCCGCGTTTCGAGGGATCGCAGCTCCGTGGACCTGGCGCGGGAGTCTGAAATATCGAGCGATCGAAGCCCGGATCATCTCGGCGAGTTCGTGGAACCCGCCCGCCCGCGGCAACGGCGATTTCGAATTCGTGCAGTGCGAATTCACCGACTGCGTCGACGGCGTTTTCATCGGAAATGTCGAAGGCGTCCGGGTTCAGGGCTGCCTGCTCGACAACCTCAGCGATGACGGATTTTTCATCACCTGCCGCGCAAGCTACGACGGTCAAACGCGGGGCGGCGACTTCAGTTTCACGGAGAATCGGCTCTCGCGGAATCTCACAACCTTCGCGTTTGGCGTCGGTCATGGCCGACAACGGACGATCAACGAAAAGGGCCACAAGCAGCTGGGAGTCGTAACAAAAGTGGAGGGCAACATATTCGATTTCCGGCACCCGGTTCACTATCAACAACCAGCCGAGGGCGATCCTGAAATCATCACTTTTGGACGCGTGTTAGGCGATCACGGAAGTCCCGGTTGGGAGCCGATGAAATTCACGGGCAACGTCTTCATCAGCCCTGCGGCCGCCTGGCGGAATTATTTCGCCAACGGGCTTGCTCAAGGGATGGGCAAGGGCACGCAGCGAAGAGTCTTCGGTAACATTTTTTTCCAATTCAAGGGCGCGCCGGGCCAAGTGCTGCCCCCCGAGGAGGCAAAATTCGAATTCGGCGACAACATTCATTGGTCGGCTGAACTGGGTGCGGCAGGTTCAGCATCTTGGAAGCTCGAGGACTCCTACGAGGATCCGAAATTTGAGATTCCTCGCGATTTTCGCGAAACGCCGGACATCAACCTGGAGGCTGCTGAAAAACGGGTCGGAGTTCACGGTCGGCTTACGATCTCGGGTGCCCAAGCCGAGCCGAATCTCGAATCTCCTGCGTTGAGGCCGCTTGAGGAAATCGAGCCTCAACTCAACGGTAAACGCGCGGCTCTGGTCCTCGGTTACCCGGCTTTCGACGCGCCGATCGTCGAATTCATCCTCGAAAAGGCTGGCTTCAAGGTCGACGTCTTCGAAAAAATCTGGCTGCCGGTCGACGACTATCAAAACTACCAGATCGTCGTGATCACCGGCGATTCTGTCCGCGCCAAAATGGAGCCGTCCGGCCTGTCGCCTGACGAATTCCCCAAAGCTCGCGCCTGGATGGAAACCGGCGGTTCGCTCGTCCTGATGCGCGGAAACGCCCGGCAATTTTATCCCAGGGACGCAGGTCGGGCTGAAATCGAGTCGCTCACCGGCTCACTTCCGCGCGGCACGCCGTACGATCCGATTCTGACGCCGGATCACCCGTGGCTCGAGCCGCTCGCCGCCCTGCCAGAACCAAAATCCGCGCCAGCAGCTGCTGAAGTCGATCCGCTCGACGCGCTTGATCGCGATCCCCTCGCAAAACCAGAAAAACCCAAGATCGGCGAAGTCAAAGAAGAGGCTTTCGACCCGCTGGCTTGGATCAACGCGAAGAATTTGACGTCTCTGCCGATGCCGAAGGCCAACAACGCGATCGCCAGCGAAAAAGGCATGTCGATTCTAGGCCGGATCGCGGTTGGCGAAGGCTCGCTGACCCACATCGGCTGGATTCCGAGCCAGTCGCTTCCCGCAGGTCGCTTGCCGTCGACAGTCGAGCAGGAGGAAGCTTACGAAGCGCAGTACCTCGTTTTGGAGCGCGTGCTTTTGAGTGAGTGAGCCGCTTTACGGCGTGCCGCCCAAGGTTGCGAAAAGCGAAGCAACCTTGGGCAAATATTCTTCAATCCCAGCCGTGCGCGTCACGCACTTCGATCATCTTGCCGAGGATCGTGTTCCAGGTTTCCTGCGTTTCGAGGACGCTGTTCGGGAACATGCAGCCGTCCCAACAGAGGTGTTGAACGCCACGATCCTGCATCCCTTCGAACCAGTAGCCAGCTGCCTTGACGATGTCGAGCTTGCCGTTCGGATCGTCCGCCTGGCAGTGACGCCCGGTTTTGTCGTGGCTGCCGGAGCCGTGAACGGAGCCGTCGTTCTGGGCGACGTGGAAATCGATCGTCCAAGGCCGCAACGCGTCGGTCATCGTTTTGTAAGCGGCGTCGAGTTGCTCTTCGGAATAGCCTTCCTGGAGGAGGGCGTTTTCAGGCGAGTTGTAACCCAGCAGATAGAGATAAGTGTGCGCCATGTCGGCTTGGAAACCGACCGTGCCGGGCATTCCGACGGCTTCAAGGGTGTTGACCATGTCGCGCCAGCTGTGCATCCCGCCCCAGCAAATTTCGCCCTCGGCAGCGAGCCGTTCGCCGTGCGCTGCAGCGATCACGCCAGCTTCGCGGAAGGTTTCGGCGATCTTCTTGGTGTTGCCGGCCGGGTCTTTCGCCCAGTTTTCCGGATTGTCTGCTGCGTCGATCCGAATCACGCCGTATTTACGGACGCCGTGCTCGTTGAAAATTTTCGCGATTCGGCAGGCCTTCTTAACAGCCAGAATGAACTTCGCGCGCTGTTCTGGATTGCCCATCGACGAGTCGCCGACCGTTCCCGGCCAGATCGGAGCAACCAGCGAGCCGATCGAAAGGCCTCGCGCCGCGATTTTGTCGGCCATCGCGCGGAGAGTCGCTTCGCCCGCATCCGGGTCGGTGTGCGGATGGAAAAGAAACAGATCAACTCCGTCGAATTTCTGACCATTGACTTCAGAATTTACCGTCAGGTCGAGCATTCGATCGAGCGAAATTGGCGGATCCGCTCCTGGTTCGTCGCCGCCTTTTCCGACGAGGCCGGGCCACATCGCGTTGTGAAGTTTTGGTAAGCTTTTAGCCATATCTGTCAGTTAATGAAATTCAGCTGATATTTGAGCAAAGTCAGGCGCGAAACGCAACCCGGATTCGCGCCAAATCCACATCTGAACGAATAAAAAACCCCGGCGCCGGTTTCCCAGCGTCGGGGTGGAAATCTGTGCTGCCCTGCCGCTCAAGCAATCGCTCGTGCGGCAGAGCAAGTTAACCCAGTTACACCACAGACAGCATCGCGCGAACGCGACACCAAATTGTTTATGTGTCCGGAAGTAGAAAAATTCGCGGCGTGTCCGCAGTTGGAGATTTTTCAATTCTGGAACGCCTCAGGATATCAATTTCAAAATTTATTGCAATCCCATTTTAAAATTTTCCGTCGATCGAGCACAAAACAGGGGCTGGGAAGGCCTGAATATTATGAAAATCCGGCTCATGCTTCGATTCCTGACAACAACTCATAAAATTTCCGCGCGCGATCATCGGAACGTTCACTCGGCAGCTGCTGAGCTCGCCAAACTCAGATCTCGGGATCGAAATTTGGGCAATCCAGCCTGACTTCCCCTCGGTCGCCTCGCCGCTGGTTCGCACTCCGTTCAACTCCGCCTCGTACGACAAATCCCTTTGGCGTTCAGCGATGTAGCGATCCGTCCACCACGCTCCAATCGGGCTCAGATTCCACTCTCGATAGAGCCCCGTCGCCGGATCGAGCACAAACAACTCGGCCACATCGCGCTTCCATAATTCCGCCTGAAACTGACCTGCCGCGAGGCTGAAATCACAATCCGGCTCAAGCCCGCACCACGCTTTCTGATGCAGGAACTCCGAATCCAGCGCCAGCGTGAACTCCGCCTGAAAATCGACTCGCGCGCCCGCCCAATTCGTCTCGTAACGTTGGCGCGGAAGCCGATCCAGGTCCGCTGACTCCAGCAGCTGCTCGCTCACGTGAATCGTCGGCCTCATTTTCAAACTCCAATCTGCTTCCGCGTTTCCTGGCCCGGCATCTGCGATTTCAACCACGCCAAACTCGACTGAACCTTCGAAGTCAGGCGCGACGGCAGCACCTCTCGCGCTCCCAGATTCGGCGCGATCTCCATCTCGTGCGTCCGGAATCTCCGCCGCAAATCCAGGATCGACCCCGTCTCGCCGCTGCCATCCTGCGTCTTCAGCAGCACCGCCGGCATCAAAATCCCGCGCCGAATCGCCACCATGCGTTCCGCCACGCCCATTCGCACTTCCCGAGCCCGAAAAACCAGCCACGGCCGATACCGAAACACGATCTCGTCTCCCTCACGCCGAATCCGACCGTAAGACCGCGCCTTCACCGACCCGAAATTCGAAGTCACGAATCCCCAGAGCTCCTCCTTTTCCTTCAACGGCAACGCGCTGCGCGAAAACAGCGAATCAAACGCAAACAACGTCCCGAACACATTCCAGCGAAACGCCCACGCATAAATCGGGAAGCAAATCAGGATCAGCACCAGGCAAATCAGCGTGCCCGCCAGCGGCGAAAGCGATGAAACGAACGCGATGATCGCCAGCAGAACCCCCTTCGCCACCTTGACCCCTAGCGTCAGCCAACTCGACGGACTCAGCAGCATGATGCATTTCACCGCGTGCGAAACGCCCCAGACCACCAGGAAAATCAGGATCGCGAACGGCACAAAAACCACCATCGGCGTCAGCGCCAACATCGGAGGAACCCCCGCCGTGATCATCTCCGGACCGCCCGGGCTCGGCTCAGCAGCTGCTGAGACAAATTGGCCCGCCGCCGCCGTGATGTTCAGCGGAATCACCGCCAACATCACGATGAACGCGCTGATCTTGTCCTCGAAAATATCGATCACCTGAAGCGGCTTCTTCAAAAGCTCCGGCACGAAAACCCCGAAAGTGTCCTTCCATTTCGCTAGCCCGAAGATCACGAAAGCCCCGCCCCAGATCCACGGATTCGTGTACCACGGCAACTCCGCGCGCGCCTCCGAATCCGCCTTCCACCACTGCCAGACCCCCAGCGCGCCCATCCCGAAAAGCGGCGAAATCGCCAGGCTCGTCGTCTCCGTTGTGATTCGGCTCAGCGCCGCGGTCGACATCTTCGAAATCGCCACCGCCTTTCCGAATTCGTTCACCTCCAGCTTCGGACTCGCCTCCGCGTCCGAACCCACAGTTTCGTCCTCATCCTTGTCCCGCGAGCAACCCGTCAAGCAAGTCGCGAGAACGAGGATCCCAGCCAGCGTAAAGATCAACCGTCTCATGAATTGGGAACTTACTCGATTTAGCGGAGAATTCGACCTCGGTTTTATTTCGCGGGTTTCTCAGGCGCTGACGCTGAAATTGGCCCGGAAAGAGAGCCCGAGTCTTGCCCGTGTAATCGAGCGATGATCCGCATCCCATTTTTCGCCCTGCTTTTCCTTTTTGCTGCCGTCGCTTCGGCGGAAGTGCCTGACGTGATCAGCTTTCGCAACGATGTCCTGCCGATTTTGAGCAAAATGGGCTGCGCCGAGGGCTCGTGCCATGCGAAACAGGGCGGCCAGAAGGGCTTTCAACTCACGGTCTTCTCCTACGACCCGACGAAGGATTATCGCGAAATCGTTCACAACGCTCAGGGCAGGCGAGTCTTCCCGGCGGCTCCGGAACAAAGCCTGCTGCTGCTGAAAGCAACTCAATCCGTCGACCACGAGGGCGGCGAGCGGTTCGCGGTTGGGTCGGAGCCCTACAAATTGCTCCACGAGTGGATTCGTCAGGGCATGCCCTATGCCGAGCCGGAAGAAGCCGCGTTAACCGGAATCGATGTTTCGCCTGCCGACGGCCAATACAAATTTGGTCAGACCCAGCAGCTGCTGGTGATGGCGAAGTTCAGCGACGGCTCGACTCGCGACGTGACGCACCTCTCGCACTACCAATCGAACGAATCGGGAATGGCAACGGTCGACGAGCACGGCTTGGTTCAGATCGGAAACACGGTAGGCGAGGGGGTTCTGATCGTTCGATTCATGGAAGGTGTCGAGGTCGCGAGATTGGCGGTTCCGCCTGAGAAGCTGCTGCCGGAGGCGGCTTACGCGAACCTGCCGGTGAACAACAAGGTCGACGAACTGGTCTACGCGCGGCATCGCGAACTTGGTCTTCTTGTTAGCGAAACTTGCACCGACACCGAGTTCATCCGGCGTGCTTCGCTTGATGCGATCGGCAGGCTGCCAACTCCGGAGCGGGTGCGTTCGTTTCTCGATAACAAGGACCCTGACAAGCGCGCCAAATACGTCGACGAACTCCTCCAGGATCCGGCGTGGGCAGATTTCTGGGGCGTGAAATGGCGGGATTTGATCGTCGGTGGAATCCAGCACATCGGGGTAAAACCTGTGTTTCTGTTAGACAGCTGGATTCGCGAGCGGCTCCGCGCGAACACGCCGTACGATGAGTTCGTAACCGAGATCCTCACCGCTGAGGGAAGCACTCACGAGTACGGGCCGATCGGCGTTTATCGGAACAAACGGACGCCGGACGATCTGAGCGCGTTCGTCAGCCAGATTTTCCTGGGAACGCGGCTCGACTGCGCGAAGTGCCACCATCATCCGAATGAAAAGTGGAGCCAGGACGATTATTTCCAGATGGCTGCGTTTTTCGGTTCGATGAAGCGGAAAGGGCAGGGGATCTCCGCGCCGATCTCGGGCGAGGCTGAAATCTGGTGGTTTCAACCAGGCGGCGAGGTGAAGCATCCGGTTACCGATTTGGTGATGTCGCCGAAGCCGCCTGACGGCCCGCTTGTTGAGATCCCGGAAGGCGAGGACCCGCGTCAGGCGTTCGCCGACTGGATGCTTGAGCCGGAAAACCCGTTCTTCGCGAAGGCGGCCGTGAACCGAGTCTGGGGCGAGTTTTTCAACCGCGGAATCGTTCATCCGGTCGATGATTTTCGCGAATCGAACCCAGCCGTGAACGAGCAGCTGCTGGAGTGGCTGGCGGCCGATTTCGTCGAACACGACTTTGATTTGAAGCAGGTGATGCGGCGGATTTTGAACTCGAACGTCTACCAGGCCAGCTCGCTTCCGAACGAAACGAACGTCGCCGACATGATGCATTTTTCGCGCTCGCAACGCCGCCGAATGTCGGCTGAGGTGATGCTCGACGCGGTCTCCGACGTCACGGGCATTCGAGACAGGTTCCAGGGCATGCCGCCGGAGTCGCGCGCGATTCTGGTTTGGAACAACAAGCTGGCCTCGACGTTTCTGGACACGTTCGGTCGCCCGGATGCGAGCGCCGATTGCCCCTGCGAACGCGATCCGCTGCCGACGATGACGCAGACGCTCCACATCATGAATTCGGACAAGCTTCAGGCGAAGCTGGATAGCGACAAAGGCTGGATTGCCCAGCTTGCTAAGAGTGAGCGCGCGCCAGAGCAGATCGTGGAAGATTTGTATCTCGCGATTTACGCGCGTTTGCCGAATGCAGAGGAAAAGACGATCGCGATCGGCCCATTCCAAGGTGAAGACGTGGACCGCAAAGCCGCTGTAGGCGATGTGGCGTGGGCGTTGATGAACTCAGCGGAGTTTTTCTTTAATCACTAGTAGAGCGTCAACATTGAAATGATGAATGGCAATTTGCTAAATTGATAAGCTGAAGCCTTCGGCTTCAAATTAATCGCTCGAATTCAAAACGGTCTTCGGAGGTGATGATTTGAAGCCGGCCACTAGTCGGCGATCCCGGCTCTCCGTAGCGGAATTCGCCAGAATTTCGTCTGGTCGCGCTCGGTGGGCTGGTGCCCGATTTCAAGTAGGGCTTCGAATTGCCAACGCCATCCCAATTTTTGTCATCCCGAGCCTGTCGAGGGACCTCAGGAGCAGGGATTGTTGAGCGTAAATCAATGGCGTCGGTCACGCCTTCAGCGGAATTCGTGGCGCTGCAGAGTGTAGGGCGTCAAACGTCATCGCAGAGGTCCCTCGACAGGCTCGGGATGACAGCAAAATGCGCAGCGAAATTCGCCAGAATTTCGTTTTTTGGGCGCCGCCATATTCGAAATTCTGGCGAATTCCGTTACCCCGGTGATTCTTCCTGAACCCAATTCTCGTGGCAAAAACGAGGCTCCACGAATGATGGGGCCCAATTGTCTTCTCACAAACGAGCTTCCCGAGGCGTCGGCCCCCAACTTCCGTGACGAATCCGATATCCAGCCACCGGTTGGAGCCAGAGGTCGCATCCACACCGGCGCGGCTCAGCAGCTGCTGGCTCGAATAGTGGTAGCGATAGGACTCCGTCGGGGGAAAATGGATCAGGCGTGGAAATTGATGCGATTTTCTGACAAATAGTCTTGCCCTGAGCCGTTAAAATACTCAATCTAACCACGTTTCCTCGCAATCCGCGGGGAGACATCCAAACATCCGGAAACGCGTAAGCCGCGAATTTTCCGGCCTCTGGATGCGGCGGCTGCCTGTTCGGAGGCTCTGGAGTTAGCGCGGGCGTGGGTTCTGGTTACCGCTATAACCCCTGTGAAACAATGAGAGACATCCGTACCTACTTTAACAACCCCTTCAACGCTCCGGACATCAGCATGACCGAGTTGCTCGCCTTCGCCACCGATCACCTCGACCGGATCGGAGCCCAGAACGGCTCCGGCGAGTGGACCGCCCGGATCGGCGCGACCTCGGCCGTGATGTAGCCGCATCGATGGAAATTCCGGTGCGATTGCGCGATGGGCGCCGAATCGGTGGCGAGGGCTCTGTAGTGGTGGCTTCCAGCCGCCGAGAGCCTTCTGAGGTGCGGTAGATTCCTGGACCAGTGGATAACCCACTAACTAAATGAAGAAGACGCGAAAACGATTTACCGAAGAGTTCAAAGCGCAGGCAGTCGAGCTGGCCAGATCCGGCCG
>JBLHKS010000139.1:0-19121 GCA_047620505.1 Verrucomicrobiales bacterium
CTCAAATGGCTCCGAGGATGGCGACGAACTCCCTGACTTCTGAGCGAGCGGGTTGCAACCCGCTCGCTCGTTGCTTCTTAAGCGAGGCAACGGATGAATCATAACCCGATTCAATACACAAGGATGGCGCTTCCAGCCCGTCCGCCGGTCGACCTGCCGAGCTATGCCAGGGACGGGCTGGAAGCACCATCCTACTTTTTGCGCTCAAGCGATCATTTCTGCCCGAGCGGCATTAGTATAATTTCAATAAATACCAAGGCTAATTGTAGACAAGCTCCTGCGGTTATCTTAAATTTCAAAAATTCTTCAGCTTAAGGATTCGCAAATTGTCTATTTTTCTAAAAAATAAGACTTGTCTGCTAAAAAGTTCAAGTTAATGATCCGCACAAGCCAAAAACCCCAACTCTCGGCACTTTCAATGATTTCATCCAACGAGCCAGCTGATTTGCCTCTGTCTCAACCTTCTGAGGTTGAAGGAGTTACTTCGGCGGTCGTCGACAGTGTCTCGACTGAAACCCAGCCAGATTTGGAATCAGCGTCGATGATCGATTTTTTTGAGACGCCAGCCCCGCTGGTCGTCACTGGCGAAACGGCCTTGGAACTCAGCGCGTATCTTCAGCGGGATCTCCTGAACAAGCTGGAGCTCGAATCTGAAGAGACTCAGGCGATCCTTTTTTCGCCCGAGTTGGAAAGCGGAATTCTTGGGTCATTGGCGGAGGCCTTGAGCGCATCTTTTCCAGGGCTGACTACTGAATTACTCGAGTCCGTCGCTCCTGATCAGTGGGGAATTCTGATTCGCGCCCTGATTCGAAGAACCATTTCGCCCGCAAAGCGCCGGGTGCTGATCGTCGACGATTTCGATACGATTTTTCTCTCGCCGCAGGGCGAACGCGAGCAGTTTACCCGAGTGTTGGCGCAGATCGCACGCGACCCCAGCATCACCGTTGTCATAGGCATTCCGGAAGGATCGGTTTTGCGATGCAGCAAATTGCCGGGCTTGAAGCAGTCGCTGCGCGAAGGCGCAAAATTCCGCGCGACCGACGAAATTTGGGCGAAACCGGCGCTTTCTCCGAGTTCGCGAGCAGCCCAGAAACTGCGAAACGGTGGGGACACCTTCTATAAGTGGCTTCTGGACGTTTCGGACACGATTTCAGATATGGCCGTCGGTCGAATGGCGGCAATCGCGACCGTAACTTCCGCCGTCGTCGCGCTCGCGATCGCTGGGGTGATGTTTTTCGCTTTTCCAGATCGAAACTCTGGTTCTGAACGTTCATCGCAGGTCGCAGCAGCGATTCCGAGCCAGAATGGGGCTACCGAGATTGCTGTGCTTCCTGAGCCCGACCCGATTCCGATTACTCCGAGCGGCGATCAGCAGCTGCTGGCAGCTCCGGGGGCTGCGAGCGACCCGAATATCGAGGCGACGCCGGTTTTTGGAGATGGGGAGGCCATCGAAATTATCATGGGTGACGAGGCTCGTCTCCCTCCAACGAATTTGACGCCGGTTTCGAGCGACAGCGCTCGGCGACCGGAATCAAAACCTGGAAACAATGAAACCCAAGCCAATAAGGATGGCGCGCCAGCTGGCGATGACGGCGATTTTCCCGAGAAATCGGCCTCGTCTTCGGCTGACGCCTCATCCGGGCGTGGAGAGGGTGAACCGGAGTTGAATTCAGATGATTGAACTCGATTTCAGGCCCCGATTCACGCCGGAGAAGGTGAACGAATCCCAACCAACCAGGAAAGAAGGGGAGGCGGCGTCACGGGCGCAACCTTCACTTCCGGCCCAACACTGAAGGTACCTCGGGCGGCGTCGCGAGCAGGGCCCAAGCGCTCGCTCGTTTAGCCCGGGGCCCTTCTCCGGTTGGGGAGGGGCAGGTTGGGATGAAGTTCGAGCAAATTAGTGAAGGCGGCCTGACGTTGGCAAAAATCCGTGCTTCGAGGCGAAAGGCTGCTAAAGCTGAGCGCCATGAAGCCCCTTTTTGCTTTTCTGACGTCGGTCTCGCTTGCGTTGATACCAGCAGCTGCTGGCGCGGCCGATCTGCCGAACATTCTGTGGATTACGAGCGAGGACAACGGCCTCGAACTCGGCTGCTACGGCGACAATTACGCTGTTTCTCCGCATATCGACGGGCTTGCCGCTCGGAGCCTGCGCTACGTCAACGCGCTTTCGACTGCCCCGGTTTGCGCGCCCGCTCGGACGACGATCATTTCCGGAATTTACCCGCCCGCATCTGGCGGAATGCACATGCGTTCGATGGCTGAGTTGCCTGCTGACTTCAAAATGTATCCCGAGTTTCTCAAAGAGTTAGGATATTATTGCACGAACAACTCAAAAGAGGACTACAACCTCAAAAAGCCGGCCGATCTCTGGCATGAATCCAGCAAGAAAGGGCACTGGAAGAATCGTCCGGAAGGCGTGCCGTTTTTCGCTATCTTCAATCACACGATCAGCCACGAAAGCCAGATTCGAAACGCGATTTCGCCTGAAGACCAGATTCATGATCCGGCTGGTGCTCGGATTCCCGCTTACCATCCAGATACGGCTGAAGTTCGCCGCGATTGGGCTCAGTACTACGATCGGATCACGATGATGGACAAGCTTGTGGGTAAGAATCTAAAGGAACTCGAGGAAGCCGGCCTCGCCGATGACACGATCGTTTTCTACTACGGTGACCACGGTTCGGGAATGCCGCGGCACAAGCGCTGGCCTTACAATTCCGGTCTGAATGTGCCGATGCTCGTTCACTTTCCGAAAAAGTGGGCTCACCTCGCCCCGGAAGGCTACGAAGCGGGCGCAGTGAGCGATCGGATCGTTGGATTTATCGACCTCGCGCCGACTCTGCTGAGTATCGTTGGTACCGAGCCGCCCAAGTGGATGCAAGGCCTCGCGTTCGCTGGAAAATTCGAGACGGAGGAGCCTGAATTTGGCTACGGATTTCGCGACCGGATGGATGAGCGGATCGACATGGTTCGGACAGTCCGCGGCAAGCGCTTCAACTACATTCGCAATTACAAGCCGCACAAACTTTACGGCCAATACATTCAATACATGTTCGTCACGCCGACAACGCAGACCTGGCACGACATGTTCCACGCTGGCGAGTTGAGCGAAGCCCAATCGCATTTCTGGCAGACAAAACCGGCGGAAGAACTCTATGATCTCCAGGAAGATCCGGATGAAGTTAACAATCTAGCGGGGTCTGCGGAGCACGCTGAGACTCTCGCGAAGATGCGTCAGGCTCATGCGGATTGGTCAGCCGAAGTCAAGGACGTTGGGCTGTTGGCCGAATGGGAATTCCATCATCGCGCCGCTGAAGCCGGGGTGACGCCGTACGAAGTCGGGCACGATCCGGAGTTGTTTGATCACGAAAGCATCTACGCGGCTGCGGAGCTTGCGAATCTGGCCAAAGCTGACGAATTGCCGGAAGTTGTCAGTTTGTTAGGTGCCGAAGACAGCGCGGTTCGATACTGGGGAGCGGTTGGATTGTTGATCCAGGAAAAAGCAGGTCTCAAGGCCGGATACCAGCAGATGCTGGCTGCGCTGGAGGACGAATCGCCGATTGTCCAGATTATCGCCGCCGAATCCCTCGGCCGTTACGGTTCTGACGATGATGCTGCGAAAGCAATGGAAGTCCTGCTCGGCCACATCAAACCCGAGGGCAATACCTACTTGGGAATCGCAGCTTGGAACGCAATCGACTACCTCGGTGAAGTGGCAAAACCAGCCGTGGACACGCTCGTCGCGACTTCGGACAAGCCCGCAAGTCCGCCTGAGCGCGTTGGAAACTATGCAAAGAGTCTGAAGTCGAAGGTCCTCGCGGATCTCGGCGTCAAGCCTGCTAGAGAAAAGGATAAGAAGAAGAAAAAATGAAACCAATTGAATATGCAGAGTTACGATATCTCAATTTGGAAAAGATTTGCCATTTTCAGCTATATCCGAAAAAGCAGAGGATTTACCTTTTTACAGGGTCTCCGATTCCAATCGTAGCGAAAGGCGAATACGCGGTCTCCATTTGCAAAGCAATAGGGATCGAAGTGCCGTTAGCTTGGGGAAGTTTCCTATAGCATCAGCTGCCAGTACTCGACATCGATCCAGCGTTCGAATTTTCGCCCGACTTCTTTGTAGTGGGCGACTTTTTTGAAGCCGAGCTTCTCGTGCAGACGAGCGCTCGGCGCATTCGGAACTGCCAGTCCGCCAATCGCGACGTGGAAACCGCGTTCACGGACTTCGCTGATCACTTTAGCGTAGAGCGCCGGCCCGATCCCTTGGCCGATCGCCTCATGATCAAGGTAAATGCTAAGCTCAACGGTCTTTCGATAGGCGTGCCGCGCTTGCCAGGCATGAGCGTAGGCGTAGCCCGTGATCGCGCCATCTTCGGCCTCGCTGACGAATTTCGGATAGTCAGAAGCGACCGCTTCGAGCCTGTTTCGCATCTCAACATCTGAAATCGGCTCGACTTCGAAAGTGATCACGGTTTCGCGAATGTAATAATTGTAGATTTCGGCGATCGCGGCGGTGTCTTCCGCGGGCCGACATGGGCGAATGATCGGGCGTGTGGTCATGATAAAGGAATGTCCAATTATCCGATCCTGGCTACATTCAGCCATGAAAAATCGCGTCATCATCGCCCTTATTTTCGGACTTTTCGGCTCAATCTCTTCGGCTTGGGCTGAGATCCCGGAAGGATTTGTCATCGCGGAAGGGACGCTGTCGCCAGACGGAAAATTCGGAGTGATCGCGCCGGACTGGGATCACGGCGAAGAGCAGAATAGCAACGCGATTGTCGAAGTCACGACGGGGCGAGTCGTTCACACGATTCAGGCTGAGACCGGATATCAGAAGATGAATCACGGCGGTCTCTACGCTTCCTGGAGCAAGGACGGCCAGCAGCTGCTGTGGACGGTGGACGGAAAATGGTTCCCCCGCGCGCTGATTCTCATCGATCTCGGCAAGAACGGAAAAGTCGAGCAAACGGACCTTCTCGCAGCGTGCCAGGACGAAATGCTGAAGCGGTCGAAGGCGAAATTTCCCGCCGAGTACAAGGCGACGAAAGAGGCTGGGGGAGTTGGAACGGCTTATCCTGACGGATTCACAATTGGCTTCAATTATCAAAGAGAGGAGGCGCTCAAATTTCCGCTGAAGATCGAACTCGACCTGACGAATGATCCGAAGCTACTCGCTGGCGCAAACGACGAATTTACGCAACGCCTTCTTGAAGGCGGGATGACGGCAAAGGTGAGTCGCTCGGGTAAAATTCGCTTTTCCGGGTTTGTGATTCTCGGCCCGGCGGAGGCTTTGAAAACGCGGGATCCAGAATAGAGGGCGCTACTCGGCGGTCGTGACCGACTGGAGGAGCGTCCTTAGATCGCCGCTTGCCAGCTTATCGTATGCTGCGATAACAGTGTTCGTGTTCGTGCGATTCCAGGGCGTTTTCTGGATCTCCTCAAGCCACGATTTCAGAAAAGTCGCGTCCCGTCCCTCAAGAGCGGCGATCAACGCAAGAGTCGAAAAGTAGTAACTGGCGGCCTCGATCTCGGGGTTCTGGTTTTCAGCGCTGTTGACGTCTTCCAGTGCCAGCCAATCCAGAATTTGAACCTTGCTTGCCAAAGGAGTGAGCTTTTCGCTTGGATAGGCTGCTTCAAACGCTGCTTTTCCGGCACCGTCTCCAAAGCGACGATCGAGTTCCTGCATAGCAACCCAGTTCGCCAAGCCATCGCAGAACCAGCGGCGATCCGGGCTTGCGATCACCCGGTTAACCAGGAAAATTTCGACGCCTTCGTGAACCGCCATAAATGTGGCGATTTCGGGCGACATGAACCGCAGCCCTCCGCCGAGCATCCCCTTTGCATGATCTGGATCAGCTTCCCGGTAGCCTTTGAGCGCATCGTCGGCCTTTTCGCGAATCATCTTAACCATCGAACTGACTCCGGCGTCCGTCGTGTAATCGTCTGGAAGAATCACTGGCCATTCCAATGCTGGAATAATCTTCTCGATCGAGGATTCGAGCCCTTTTTGCGTCAGCGATTGAATCGCGCTCGGATTAGCGTTAAAGTTATACACATAGCTGATTGTATCGCTCTCTGAATCGTAGACAAAACTGGGCTCGTGACCATCGGTGCTCAGAATTTCGCGGAGATGCGCCTTCGGCCAGATGTTTACTTTCCGGCCTGCGACCAATCGAAGAATCACCGTTTTGGGATTGGCGAACATTTCGCCGTAGGCAGCAAATGCTTTTGTGATTTCCGGGTCGACGTCGGTCCCGTAGGCTCGCAGAGCGGCGAAATCTTTCTCTTCGAATCGAATCTCGACGCGCTCCTGTTCATCCAGCGTGTCCGCGATCGCGTTTCGGCCAGTCGAAAAGATCTCGGCGAATTCGGCCCCGATCTCGTCGACGGCTTCGGCCATTTCTGGAGGAAAAGTGAAAGTCGTCTCGCCGAAAGTTTTAGAAACTCGCGACACTTGAAGCGGATGCAATTCGGCTAGAGGATGAGCATCCGGATTGGCCTCGTCAGCCTTTTGAGCGATCCGCGATTTCAGAGATTCAACGAGAGCGAGTCGCTCTTTCTCGAACGTTGCAGCCAGCAGCAGCTCACCGCCGAAACAGCGGTCGAGCGCCGCTTCAAACGTCGCCCAATCGAATCCACTCTTGGAAATTTGGATTCCCTTAGCTTTAAACGATTGAAAAACCCCGGGAGATTCCGCGGTCAATTTCATCAGCGAATACGCGGTCAGGTCGCGAACGAGCCTGCGCTTATGCGGGTGGGATTTCGAGTGATCGGCGCGCATTTCGAGACTCTCAAGATCCGCGCGGAACTGCTCGAGAGTCTGGCCTTCGCGTTGCACGAATTGAAAAATCCTCGCCATCCGGCTGACGAAAGCTTCCTGGCCATCCCTTGCGTGGAGCAGTGCAGAAAACAGATATCGACCGACAGCGTGCTCCAAAATGCTTTGGTCGTTCTTGAACATCGGTTCGATTTCATCCCAGATCAGCCGCTCGTTGAGCCAGTCGGCTCCGATTCTGGCGAGCTTGTTGGCCATGCCGCTGCGCATCGTTTCTGGAATCACCGAAATGAATTCCTGCGTGGAAGCACCGATTAATTCCGCGCTGCGACCAGGCCGATAGAGGAGTAGCAAGTCGAGTTCAAGTGGGCTGGTTTCATCCGGCTCAATAATGAGAGAATCCAGACCGACGCCATCGCCCATGAACGGAGGATAAAATCCCCATTCTTTTCCGGAAACGGCGTATCGAATCTGATCGAAAACGTATAGCTGCTTCTTTAGGTATAGAGTTTTCGCTTCGATCGTGCTGTAAAGCCGGACGATGCCGAGATCTCCGCTCCAGTTTTTCCAGCAATCGCCAAACCGAGCGTAGTCAGCCACGGCGGCGTCAAAACGCGCTTCGTAACCCGGGCGGAGATCGTCTTTGGCCAGGAGCTGCGCGATCGTCCCGCGAATCGATTTACCGAGGTCCTGATTGTTGAAGAGCGTCTTAAACGCCCGGACCTCCTCCTCGATTTGTGCCCGCCGTGTTTCGCGCAGCCAAAGTAGGCGGCCCTGGATGTTTTCGACGACGTCGGCCTCGTCCTCCGGGAATTCAATCCGAAGTCCTTCGATCTCAAGAGACGTGCGCGGCGCGACCTCCGGAGTGAAATTGAAAGTCGCACTAAAATCGTAAGCCCAAGCCGAAATCGCTAATGCGAATAGCGTCAGGATCGAAAATAGTGCCGTTCGGCTCATCGAAGGCGCTCAGCTTTTCTTGGCTCGCTTTCGCGAGGGTGACTTTTTCTTCGCTGTAGATTTCTTCTTCGCTGGCGCTTTGCTCTGCTTCTTTTTCGTGGGCGGAGGTGCCGGTGAAGCAAGCGGCAGCGTCCAGTCGAATCGCAAAGCGATCAGGCGGATCGCGATGATAAAGATGGCTCCGATCACGGGGGCCGAAGAAGCCAATACTGGAATTTGTGCGAGCAAAAGGTAGACCCAGCATCCGACGAACGCGCAGGTTGCGTAGAGCGGGGTTTTGCGGAACAGGCTGGGGACCTCGTTGCAGATCACCTCCGCAATCACGCCGCCGAAACATCCAGTGATGACGCCGAAGAGGGTGCAGACGAACATTTTTGAGCCGAGTATCATGCCCGGCATTTCTAGTGATTCCCAGGCGTAGGCGGCTCCGACGATGGCGAAAAGACCTAACCCAAGAGCATCGGGAACTTGCAGAAATTTCTTTAGCTCGGCGTCGAGAATGAATTTCCCCGCAGTCATGCCGAGAATGGTGAGCACGAAAATTAAGATTGGATAATACGGCTGGTCGATCCAGAAAACGGTGCGCTTGAGAAGGACATCCCGAAGCGTTCCTCCGCCGAGCGCGGTTGCGAGGGCGACGGTGTAAATTCCGACAAAATCCATCTCTTTGCCTCGCGCGAGAAGGATTCCGAAGCCGGCCGCTGAAATGACAGCTAAAAATTCGATGATCTGGATGAGCATGATGGGAGAGCGAAGGGTCGCCGCGAATTGAGGTTTGTCGACCAGCAGCTGCTGGCGCGAGTGGAGCCATGGACGGCTTTTTCGATGTCAGAATTCAGGCGGCTGCAACGAGGGCTTGCCGCGTCGTGATCGTTGAGCCATTTTTGCGCATGGCGATTCGAAACTGGGGTGACGAGGACGAAGTCACGGAATCTGAGAATGAGAAAATGCGGAAGAAAGCAGTGGGGCCAGGTTTCTGGGTCGCGCTGCTCGTCGTCCTAGCGGCCTCTCCCTGGTTGATTCAGATTCCCGGGATCATCCGCGATTGGCGGTTGGAAAAGGCTTTGGAGATTCCCGCAGTCTGCGGACAGCAGGCCTACGCGTTGATTGAGCGCGAGCGCGATCAGCCGAGTTTTCTTCCGCTGCCTGCCGATATCGCGCCTACGAAAGCCGAAGAATTGAAGCGCCCGGCAGTTTCTGAAGACGCTAACACTAATCCTGAATCGACTGCCGCTGACTCCGGATTGAAGCTGCTCGCTTTCTCGCTTGCGGTGCCTGCGGGCGGGGACGCGATCGCTCCAGGCAGGGGAGCTGTCGAAATGTTAGAGTTTTTTGATCCAAATTCGCTCGCGCCAATTCCTCAGAAGCAGCTCTTGGATTTCGGCGCGGATGATTTGGATCTCGCGATTTGCAAAGCCAACATCTGGCATCCGGTGCTGCGGCTGGTTTTCCAGAAATCCTCAGCGGCTGACCTTGCTGAGAATCTCGTCGACTCGGTCACCGACAGACGAACGGGCTTTCGCGTCGAGGGCGAAATGGCACCTGTGATTCGAGAAACCAGGCAACTGCTGGTGATGGATTCGGGAATCGGAATCTGGCACGACACTCCGTTAACGATTGAGGTGAAAACGGAACTTGGCGTTGGAACTTTCGCGATCGAGGGCCTGCCGACAGCGCCGAATGGACGTGACGTCGATGATCTCTTCGATATCCGGATTCCGCGCACTCGAATCTGGTTCAGGGCTGGAAATTTGACTCCTGAGCTGGATTTCATCCGTGCTGCGACCGAACTCCATGGAGGGCAAAATTTCTGGCCTTACCGCCCGAGCGAAGCCGAAACCGGGGATTGGATTCCGGCAGATCATTACGATGTTTCGATCAGGGAGCTAACCGAAAAACATGGTCGAAGATTCCCGTTGAAGCTGGAATCTGAAGCGCAAAGGCTTCGGAGGATTCGCTGATTAAATCAGCAGCAGTCGGATTGAATCGTAGAAAAAATAGAGCCCGAAAGTCGCCGCAAGCGCCAGCGCTCCGATGATGTCCTTCAAGCCGAATCGACTGCGCCTGCCGAATTCCAGAATCGCGCCGGTCGGACAGCCGTACTTGCAGTAGCCCATCGGAACGAAGACGGAAAACGCGAGCCCGACGAGTGCGACGACGATGGTGACGATTCCGGCTGACTTGATGAGGTACGCGTCGAACGGCTCAATTCCGGCGAGGTCGAACGGCATCTTGAGGAATGTGGTTAGCAGGACGAGGGCGATCAGCAGGACCGGAATCGATTTGAGTCCCCACTTCAGATCTGAGTGAAGCCGGATTTTCCAGCGCGCGGGGAGGACTTTCATGAGCCAGCGCTGAGCGTGGCCGTGCGGGCAGATGTGGGTGCAGTAAACCGGGTGTTTCGCGGCTCCAGGGACGAGAAACGCGGCTAAGGCGAGGAGCGCGAGGCCAGGGGCGACTCGCCAGGGAATGCCGGATTCCGCCCACGCTACAGCCATCGATTGGGCTAACAAATCTCCGCTGATCAGCCCGAGGTAGACGAAAATTCCGATCGAAACCCAAAGTTTGCGCTTCTGAAGCCAGGGCCGTTTGATGAAGGCGAGCGCCAGCCCTGCCAAGGTCACTAGGACCAGCCCGGCGTCTTGCCAGCGGAAGCGAAATCGGTCTGGAGTCACCGCTTTCTGATCAGCAGCTGCTGTGCGGAAGGCGATGCTTTTCGCCAACGCCTCGCTGGTTTTTGAAGAATCGGAAACTCCCCAGACTTTCGAAGCCCGAAGGTCCTGCATCTCCGAAATTTCGCCCCAAGTGCGCTTGTTCCAGGTCTCCATCCAGATCAAATCCAGCTCGACCATTTCGACGTGGCTCGGCGTGTCGTAGCTGTGTCGAATGTCGATTCCGAGCATTCGATCCTGCTCGTCAAAGACCATCAGCGCATCCGTCGGGCCGGAATAACCGATGATCTCGCGGCAGTGAGGCATCGTTCGGGCGGCGTAACCGATGACGGTTCCTCCGCGATCAACCGCGAACAACCCGGCTCGCCGTCCGGCGTCTGCTTTCAGGGTGAAGGTCTCGGGTAGGAACTCGCGGACCTCGGTTACTGTGATCGGGCGGCTGCCTTGAACGACGACACGAACGTGATGATCGCGGATCATCCAGACGATCGCGGCGAACACGAACCATCGCCAGGATTGAAGCAACGCCGCCGCGAGTTTCGAGCCTTTCAATCTAACCGAAGTTCGGGGCCGGGGGTTCAAACGCGTTTCCGCCGCTCGATCTTTGGTTAGCATCGGCGATCAGCCGGTGAACCCAGACGCTTTGGACCATCCCGACCAGAAACATGCAAATGACGGCAAAAGTTCCGCCGTAACTAATGAAGGGGAGGGGAATTCCAGTGATGGGCATGATCAGAATGTTCATCCCAACGTGCTGGAAAATGTGAGCGAAAAACAACGCGACAACTCCGACTGTTATGAGCCGGCCGATGGGATCTCGACTGTAAAACCCAATGAAAAGCATCTGAATCAACAGCAATGCAAAGCCGGCGAGAAGCAAAATCGACCCCTTGAATCCAAATTCTTCCGCCAGGACGGCGAAAATGAAGTCGTTGTGCGCGGTGACCTGCGGGATGAAGCCGAGGTTGTTGACCGATTTTTCGGCGAGGAAACCTTTTCCGTTAAATCCGCCGGAACCGACGGCTTTCATGATGTTGATCGCCGCGTAGGCATTTCCTTGGGCGTCCACTTTCTTATCGAGCAGCAAGCTGATGTAGACTTCGATCCGTTCTTTCTGGTGCGGCTTCAAACCGAAAAAGTAAGCCCACGGAATCAGCACCAGTCCGATCTGCGAGACGACGATGATGTAGCGAAACGGAATGCTGCCGACGAGGAGCATTGAGAAGGCGACCGGCAGCCAGACGATGGCCGATCCGAAGTCGCCCTGAAGCAAAACGATCCCGAAGGGGACCATGCAGACCACGCCGACGATGCCGAGGCGCAGGAGGTGGTGTCGAAAGATGGGATGGACTTTGTGGAGGTGTCCCAGCACCAGAGCCATGACGATGATGCCGCCTGCGATCGCGATCTGAGACGGCTGAACGTTGATCCCGAAGATCACGAGGCCAGCGTTGTGAGCTGCGACACCGTCTCCGCCGCCGACGCCGAGCAACGCCGCGATCGAAAGGACGATCCCGATAATGTAGAGCGGAATCCCGCCCCAGAGCACCCATCGATAATCGAGCAGCGCGGCTACGATGAAAAACAGCGTCCCGAGCCCGCAGAAAATGACCTGTTTGCTCCAGATTCCATGGACTACACCGGTTTTGAAATTGGTGGCTGAGTAAATGCAGATCACCCCGAAGACGATCAGGGCGAACATGTTGAGGACGAGCAACCAGTTCATCCCCAGAAATTTGCGAAATAGCGGTGTCATGGGCGGTCGGGAGGCGGGATGCTGGGGATTATAGTCAGTCTATTCGCTTTGTCGACTACGCAGCGCTCAAAGCCAGCAGCTGCCGGGTGTATTCGTGCTGTGGCGAGTGAAAAAGTTCGTCGGGAGGACCGGATTCGACGAATTTGCCGCGATTCATGACGTGGATGAAATTGCTCATGTGATCGACGGCTGCGTAGTCGCGGGAGAGGTAAAGCAGGGTCACTTTCCAGTGAAGCTGGACGTCTTTGAGGATGTCGAGAATCCGCGCCTGGCTGACGGTATCGAGGTAACGCGTCGGGTCGTCACAAATCAAAAGTCGCGGTTGAGCGGCCAGAACGCGGGCGATCGAAACGCGCTGGCGGTCGAAAAGGTTCAGCTCGTTGGGACGGCGTTTGACGACCTGATCGTTGAGGCCGACTGCCTCGAGAAGATACATCATTCGATCGGTTTTCTCCTTCCGGCTCAATTCGCGCTGATGGAGATGGAGCACTTCGGAAAATAGCCGCTTAACCGTCCAGCCAGGCCGAAATGAATCGTCCGGATTCGAATAAATCATCTGGAGATCGCCGCGAAGGTGTCGGAAACGCCCCGTTCGCATTTTCAGGATCGGCCGATCATTCAGGTAAACCACGCCGCTCTTCGGTTTGCGGATTCGCAAGAGCGTCAGCGCCAAGGTCGTCTTTCCGCATCCAGTTTCGCCAGCGATTCCGACCGTTTGGTCCTCTTCGACCTCAAAACTGACCTCGTCGACGGCGCGTTCTTCGCGTGAGAAAACGCCACCCGATTTGTAAATCGTGGTCAGGTCTTCGACGCGGAGGAGGGCCATGGACGATCAGGGTTTCTGGTAAAGAAAAGCGGTCAGCGGGCTGGTCGCGCTTGCCGTGTTGGAGGTCTCGCCCAGCCCGATTTCGAAAGCTTCACGACCGGCTTCGACTGCTTTTTTGAAGGCGCTCGCCATGGCCGAAGGGTCGGGCGCGATCGCGATGGCCGTGTTGACGAGCACCGCGTCGGCTCCCATTTCTAAAGCCGCCGCCGCGTGGCTCGGCGCACCAATTCCGGCGTCGACCACCACCGGAACGGTCGCCTGGTCGATGATGATTTCGAGCTGCCGTCGCGTGTCGAGTCCGCGGTTTGAGCCGATCGGCGATCCGAGGGGCATCACGGCCGCGGTTCCGACATCCTGAAGCCGTTTCGCCAGCACCGGATCGGCGTTGATGTAGGGCAGGACGGTGAAGCCCTCGGCCACCAGCAGCTCGGCTGCTTTGAAGGTTTCGATTGGATCGGGAAGCAGATATTTCGGGTCTGGATGGATCTCCAGCTTGACCCATTTAGGCAGTCCCGCAGTCTCAGCCAGCCGGCAGAGCCTAACCGCTTCTTCCGCGTTGTTCGCGCCGCTGGTGTTGGGCAGGACGAGATATTTTTCGCGATCGATGAAGTCGAGAATATCGGCAAACGGATCGTGTTCTTCGCGGAGATTCGCCCGTCTCAACGCGACGGTCACGATTTCGGTCTCAGCAGCTGCTAGCGCATCTCGCATCGCAACGTTTGAGCTGAATTTGCCGGTGCCGAGGAAAAGTCTCGACTCGAATTTGCGGTCTGCGATCTGGAGAGGCTGGGACACGAGGCTGACTTTATGCTAGATCCCGAGGCGGCGAAACAATTCATCCAACGCAAGCTGGATTCCGATATAGACTTCGCCGGATTCGGCGTAGACCGAGCTGAATTTTTCCAATCGTGTTCGAGCCGCGAGTTCCCGAACGTGGGTCGCGTCGTTCGCGAATTGCGTGACTCCAAAGTCCGCATCGTCGAGCCCGGTGGAGCCCGTGATCATCTGCCGAACTTTCCCGTTCCAAGGACTGGCCGCCTCTCGATGCGCTTCCAACAATTTGCGCCGAGCCGCCGCTTCGAGCGTGAACCAGTTGTTGTCCGTGGAGCGCCGCATCGCGATCGGATAAAACGCAACGACGCTCCAATCCGGCATCGTCGGATTCAGATCCTGCTCGTCGCGAACCGAATCAGGCTCGAGATCCGCCTGGCGCTGAGTCATCGAAAGATAGCTGTAGACGGGAGTGAGAATGTCCGGGCCGAGCGACTGGGTCAGGCGTTTCTCGAACGCGTTCAGGTCGTGAAGATCCGGCGTCAGAATCAGGCATCCGAGATCCGCCTTCGGCGAAACGATGCTGAAAAGCAGAAACTGGGTTTTCGGGTGCGTCCGGATTTCCCAGGCGAGTTCCGTCAGGTGGGTTTTGGCCTGGAGACGGTCCGCTTCGCTCAGAATCGACCAGTTTGCGTGGTCGATATGATAAAAAACATGGAGGACATGCCAGCCCTCTTCCGGGATGAGTCGTTCGTCAGGAGGTGGCTCGGCGTTCATGCTCGAAATTCGTCAGCCATCTTTAATACTGGAGAAACGTCTCGATTCAACCGGAACCGACTTTGAAGCGGAAGTCTTAAAAAGAAATTGCGCCTCGTGTGGTTGAAGCTACTCTCCGCCCGATTTTTTTCGGACCAGAATTAACGATGGCAGACCAGGAACACAAGTGGGAGGACAACGTCGGCGGCGTGTTTTTTGTCGATGACCAGTGCATCGATTGCGACCTCTGCCGCGAGACCTCGCCAAACAATTTCAAGCGCTCTGACGAAGGTGGTTATTCCTTCGTCTACAAGCAGCCCGAGACGGACAATGAGAGGGAACTGTGCGCCGAAGCGATGGAAGGATGCCCGGTCGAGGCGATCGGCGACGACGGGGATTGACCAATCGCGCGTTCCAGCAGCTGCTGGTGGCGCGAACTCGGTTTCGGTGCCACCTTCCGAAATGGAAGGAGCTGATCGCGATCAAATGCTCGAGACCTGGGCTCGATGGTGTGAGGACCGCGAAGCTGAGTTTCGCCGTTATCGAAACGCGCGCGAAGGCTTCGCGCCCAAGCCGATCAGCCGGGCGATCGATCGCCAGATGGCCGACCTCGGCCTGAACGAGCGGCTGATCGAGGACCAGTTGATTGAGGCCTGGGAGGGGATCGTCGGAGCGGCCAACGCAGGCGGCTCACGCCCGGTACAGCTGCAACGCGGACAGCTGATCATTGCGGTCATCCAGCCGGCGCTGATGTATGATTTGGAGCGCTTCCACAAAAAAGAAATCCTCCGCAGGCTCCAGGAACGCTTCGGAAAAGCGGCAATTCGCGGAATTCGTTTTCGTGTCGGAGGTTGAATTTTCGAGATGTTCCGGAACGTCATTTTCGATTGGTCAGGCACGCTCTGCAACGACCTGCCGCCGGTGTTGGACACGATCAACCGGATTCTCGATCACTTCGGCGTTGACCAGGTGAGCGAAGCAGAGTTTCTCGCCGAATTCGAGCTGCCCTTCGCCGGTTTTTACAAAGACCGCGCTCCTCTCGCGACTCACGACGACCTCGAACGGCTCTACCGCGAATTCTTCCCGCTTAGCCAGCGCGAGGCTGAGCCGATCGAGCACGCGCTCGACTTCGTTCATCACGTTCGGCCCGGGCGTCGGCTTTTCGTTCTCAGTGCCGCGACAGCTGAGCATTTCCACGAACAAGCGGACCTGTTAGGATTCGAACGCGCTTGGTTTGAGCGTCTCTACCTCGGCGTGCGCGACAAGCGCGAAGTGATCCAGCAGCTGCTGGCTGAAAATGTGCTCGCGCCCCAGGAAACCTGCTTCATCGGCGACATGCGCCACGACATCGAAACCGCTCAGCATGCCGGAATCACCTCGATCGCCGTCCTGACAGGTTACGACTCAGCTGAAAAACTCGCGCCTTGCGAACCCGATTTAACCGTTGCAAACCTGCTGGAATTGCGGTCGAAGTTTTCTTCTAGCTGATGGAACCCAGATTTTACGGACACAACCCCCAAGGCGTGATCGACGCGCTCCGTGCGCGCGCAGAAGGAATCACTTCTCAGCAAGATGGCCGAAAAATCGCCCTCATCTTCGAAGGCGGCGGCATGCGTGGCGTTTGCAGCGCTGGCGGAACCGTTGCGCTGGATCATCTGGGGCTAACGAACTTATTCGATCACGCCTACGCGACTTCCGCCGGGGTGACGAACGTGAGTTATTTTCTTTCAGGCCAGGGACCGCTGGGGCTTTCGGTTTACTACACCGACCTCGTTAAAAAGGAGGCCCTGAATCCTAAGCGATTTTGGAAAATGCTCGACATCGACCACGTCGTCGATCGAATCGTCGCCGTCGAAAAACCGCTCCACGTTGATCGCGTTCTTGCGTCCCCGACCCGATTTTTTGCCGCGATGATGGACGCAAAAACTGCCGAGCCGATCCTGATCGACACCAGCGAAACCAAGGCCCCGTTTCTCGACGTCATCAAAGCCGCGATCTCAATTCCAGTCCTCTACAACCGCACGACCGAAATCGAAGGGAGGCACTGCATGGACGGCGGGCTCGTGAACCCGTTTCCGATCGAACAGGCGCTCGCGAACGGCTGCACGGACATCCTGATCCTGCTTTCGCGTGAAGCAAACTACATCGCGCCGGACCCCGGCTGGACTAAGCGAACCCTCTTCAATCTCATCGCCGCTCGTGGCGCTCCGAACGTCAAGGAGGCCTATAAAATTCACGGAGCGGTGAGCCGGCGTTTGCGAGAATACGTTTTCGGTGGCGAGCCGATAGCGAACGCCGGTGGCGCGAATGTCGCGACTTTCGGCATCGATGAAGAGGAGACAATTCATCGAACTACGGCTGACCCCGTACTTCTCCGCGCTGGAGCCACGCGCTACGGCCGAAACGTCCTGAGAGCATTCGGCGCGAGTCAGGAAGAAGCAGAAATCTGGGAGCCGCCGCCTTTGGATTACGTGGAGAGTTGAGCGCGAGCCAATTTACGTATGAAAAATTCCCCAACCGTTTTCCGCAACGGAACCCTGATCTTTCCCCAGCAGCTGCTGGAAAGCGGAGCCGTCGTAATCGAAGACGGACGGATCACATTCGCCGGTCCTGAAGCCGATGCCGAATTTCCAGTCGACGCCGAAATCATCGACGCTGAAGGTGGATTCATCGCGCCTGGCTTCGTTGATCTCCACGTTCACGGGGCCTCCGGCGCGGATTTCATGGACGGAACCCCGGATGCTGTCCGGACCGCGATCGCCGGCCACACGAAATTCGGCACGACCACGATTTTCCCAACCACGACGACAGGCTCGCCCGCGCATCTGGAGCGAATGCTAGACGCCTGTGAGGCCGTCCAGAAAACCTGGAATCCCGGCGAGCATGCGCGTTTGGCCGGAGTCCACTGGTATGGGCCGTACTTCGCCAGCAGTAAAGTCGGCGCGCATCCGGCCGGGCATGAACGCGATCCGGATCCTGACGAATACACCAAAGCCTTCGATCGCGAGAGCGGGATCGTGAAAATCGCGACTTGCGCGGCGGAATTGCCGGGTGCTGAGGCGTTTTACCGCGCCTGCGCCGATCACGGAATCTTCGCAACCTGCGGACATTCGAACGCGACGTTTGACGAAATGCAGCGCGGTTTCGACGCCGGTTTGCGGCACGTCGACCACTTCTGGTGCGCGATGAGCAGCACCGACAGCGTGCGGCAACGGACTGAGCCGCCTTACCAGGGCAGCATGGCCGAATTCGTGTTGTTCGAGGATGAAATGAGCACCGAAGTCCTCGCAGACGGCGAGCATCTAGCGCCGGAATTACTGAAGTTCGCGTTGAAATTCAAAGGCCCCGAGCGGCTCTGTCTCGTGACCGACGCCAGCCGTGCTGTCGGCATGCCGCCCGGCGAATATTTGATCGGCCCGCTCGAAGCCGGCGAGCCGCTTTTGAGCAATGGCAGGGTCGGCGTCGGTCTTCCGCCAAAGACCGGTCTGGCGAGCACCGTCAAGGGCATGGATCACATGATTCGCGTGATGTACGCGCAGTCGGGCGGGAGATTGCCCGAGGTTTTCCGGATGGCGACGCTGACGCCAGCCGAGCGCGTTGGGATGGACGATTCGATCGGCAGTCTGGAAGCCGGAAAGCTGGGCGATGTCCAGGTTTTGAGCCGTGATCTGGACGTGAAGCGGGTTTTTGTCCAAGGCGTCGAATTTCATCCGTAATCGGGGCGGCTTTAACAAGTTCTTCGCGGCTTCGAGAGCAACAGGTCGCGACGTAGCGGAATTCGCTGTCATCCCGAGCCTGTCGAGGGACCTCTGCGATGACGTTTGACGCCCTACACTCTGCAGCGCCACGAATTCCGCTGAAGGCGTGAGCGACGCCATTGATTTACGTTCACCCTTATCCCTGCTCCTGAGGTCCCTCGGCAGGCTCGGGATGACAAAAATCGGGATGCCGTTGGCAAATCGAAGCCCTACTTGAAATCGGGCGGCTCGCCCACCGAGCGCGACCAGACGAAATTCTGGCGAATTCAGCTACGATGTTTCGAGAGATTAGCAGTTTCGGGCGTCCAAGCAAGGTGGGAAGGCGCAAGAAAATCGTGCCGTCTGATTGCGTCGGCGGCAGTGGGAATTATGGTCGTGTTATGGCCGGTTCCGACTCTTTCGTCCACCTTCATTTGCACACCGAATATTCGCTCCTTGATGGGGCGACTCGGATCAAGGACGTGATGGAAAAGGCCAAGCGGTTCGGGATGCCCGCAGTCGCGATGACCGACCACGGCAACATGTTCGGGGCAGTCGAGTTTTATCAGCAGGCGAAGGCGCACGAGATCAATCCGATCGTCGGGTGTGAGATTTATCTGGCGGCTCCGGGGGTGCCGAAGGAGCAGAAATCGAAGAAACCAGGTGAGCGGAAAACGTCGCACCTGACGCTGCTCGCGCAGAACGCGACGGGGTTCGCGAATTTGACGAAAATTGTGTCGCTGGCGCACCTCGATGGGTTCTATCGAAAGCCGCGGGCGGACAAGCAGCTGCTGGCGAAGTATTCCGAGGGAATCATCTGTTTGAGCGGCTGTATTCAAAGCGAGGTGAACCAGTTTATTCGCGA
>JBLHKS010000140.1:0-19035 GCA_047620505.1 Verrucomicrobiales bacterium
GGCGACGACTTCGAAAGTAAGCTGCGTTTCCCGACCTGTAAGCTGATCGAGAAGCTGGACACGGATTGGAAAGGCGTTCATTCGCTGCCCGTTGAAGTAGCCCGGGCGCAGATCGCGGCGCTCAGGACCGCCGGCGATCCGATTGGGCGATATCGGGCGAAGAAAGACTTGATTCTCAGCCTTTACGAAGGCGGCTACACCGCGAACGACGTGCGCGAGATTTACTGGTTGGTCGATCACATGATGCAACTCCGCGAGGATCTGTCGTTGCAGTTTCGCGGCGAGTTGATAGAATTCGAGGAAAGCAAAACCATGCCCTACGTAACCTCCATCGAACGCCACGGCATTGAGACAGGCCGAGTTGAAGGCCGCTCCGAGGGCCGGGAAGCCAGCTTGAAGATCCTGACCAATATGCTCGATCGAGTTTTTAGCGGCGTTCCTCCGAAAGTAGCAAAGCGCCTTTCCAAGTTGGCTCTCGATGAGTTGCTGGAACTCGGAGAGAAGGCAATGGATATGGGTTCGATGGACGATGTCGTCGCTTGGCTTGATTCACGCGAGCAGGCAGGCTAGTCTGCCTGATTTCATCAGCGCTCGGCCGGGCACGCGCGCAACCGTTGAACGGGGTATTGATCGACCTCCTTCTCCAAAGCACGCGTGAATCGAACCCAATGAAAACTCTCCTCCTGCTCTCCGTGCTCGCCCTGCTGCCCGCCGAGTCAACGCAGGCCCAAGCCCCTCCCTCGCTGAAGGAGATCGAGCCGCCGGATGTCTACGTTCACGTCGACCACGTACGACAGGAACTGGAGTTGCTACGCGCCTGGATGGGACGACCTCGCGACGAACGGCCGGAATTAGGAATCTCCGGCGCGGAACCGCGCGAGGTGTTTTTTCAAGCGATCACCCTGTTTCGCAAGGCCGACCGGCTGGCCTTCGAGCAGACCCAGCGCCGCGCCCGGGGAGCGCCGCGACTGCCTGCGGGCGAGATCCGGCCCAGCCACGTTTACGGGCGCCTGCTGGACGCCACCGACGCGATTCGTGAAATCGTCCTGAATTCCGGGCTGGAGTCGTTGGATCTGGAGCGGCCGGATCAGGTCGAGATCGACGCGGCGGCGCCGAGCGACGTTTACGATATTGCGTCCTTGTTAGTATCCGAGTTGGCGCACCTCCACGCCATCGTTCAGGCTAACCGTCAGTTGAATCTGCTGCTGGAACGCCGCTTCTCGCCAAGCGACGTCTTCGAGCAGGTCACCGTTGCGATCGGATTCTGCGAGCAGCTGCTGGGCCGCTTCCCCGAAGCCGAGACGATGCCGAAAGCGCCGGAGTTCGAACCGAACAAACGGCCCGGCGACGTTTACGGGCGCCTGCTGGACGCCACCGACGCGATTCGTGAAATCGTCCTGAATTCCGGGCTGGAGTCGTTGGATCTGGAGCGGCCGGATCAGGTCGAGATCGACGCGGCGGCGCCGAGCGACGTTTACGATATTGCGTCCTTGTTAGTATCCGAGTTGGCGCACCTCCACGCCAAACTGCCGGACCCCACGCCTCCCCGCGAGGCCTATTTTCCCGGCCGAAAGTTTCCCTCCGATGTTTACCAGCGTGCTGGCATTCTGGAGGCGCAGCTGAGTTCCCTCCGTCAACTGTCGGCGAAGAATCCCGAGTGGTTGGAACGATGACCGACGCCGGGCAACCAGCTTCATCTTCTTCATCCGGCGGGTTGCGACGCCGGCTGATCCGATCCCATGCCGTGATCGCGGCGATTGGCGTGGGGATGCTGCTGGTGTCGTTGCTGGTGATTGCGGGGCTGCGCACCAGCGTGCGACGGCTCGCCAAACTACGTGCGCCAACCGCCGAGGCATCGACTCTGGCCCTCGCCGGAGTCGCGCAATCGCTGGCGGACCTGCGGGGGTGGGTCGCGCTTGGTTCACCGGAATTCAAAACTCAACGCGCCGAGGCCTGGGAGCAAGACGTCGAGCCCGCGATCGCAAGGCTCGAAGAATTGAGCCCTGATTGGACCAATCCTGACAACGTACAAAGGCTGGCGGAGGCCAGGGCGCATCTCAGGCGGCTGAAGCAGGCGCAATGGTGGATTGAAGATGTGGCCCGAACTCCGGGCAATCAACCGGCGCGGGTGCAGATGTCGCAGGATGCCGGGCCGATTGCCGAGGAGATTTCCAGCGCGATCGACGCTATGATCGCGATGGAACGCAACCGGCCGGCTGGCTCGGGTTCAGAATCGGGTTCGGCTCGGCGGCTCGCGGCGCTGGCGGATTTTCGGGCTGCGTTCGCTCAGCTACACGCGTTGTTGAGCCGGTTCGCCGATACCGGATTGGAGAGCGATTATGAAGCCTTCGTGATCGAGCTGACCTACGTGCCGAAACTGCTGGGCCGCGCCCGTCAGCTGGATCCGGAGCAGGCGGCGTTGGCGAAACTCATCAGCGAGCAGCTGCTGGCTTTCGAGACCGTTTCGCGCGATGTGGCCGCCGCCCGGCGAAGCCCGAGCTGGAACGTCGCGCTTTACCGGATGCGAACCGAAGCAATTCCAGCCGCCGACGAGGCGACGCGAGTGCTGAGCGAGATGTCCGACGATCAACGGGCGCTGATGGCCGCCGACGCGCGGCAGGTCACCGCGATCAGCAACGCCGCGCTGGCCGGCGCCGTGTCGCTGATTCTACTGATGCTTTTCGTGACGCGCCTCGTCTCCCGGCGAAGCGCCGCGCGGCTTTCGGCGCCGATCGCGGCCTTGTCCCGGGCGACGGAAGAGTTCGCCAGCGGCGTGCTGGATCACGATCTGCCGGTGACGAGCGACGATGAGTTAGGACAGTTGACGGCGTCCTTCAACACGATGCGAGCGGCGCGCGCCCGCGCCAAGAAGGAAATCAAGGAGCGCACCACCGAACTGGAGCGCAGCAACCGCGAGTTAGGCCAGTTCGCCTACGTGGCGTCACACGATTTGAAGGGAACCGCTCCGGGTCGTTTCGAGCTACTGCGACCTGCTGGCGCTCCGCTACGGCGGCCAGTTCGATGAGAAGGGCGAGCGCTACCTCAAACACGTCACCACGGCGGCCCTGCGGATGCGCCAGCTCATCACCGATCTGCTCGCCTTTTCCCGCATCGGCACGGGCGTTGAGGAGTTCGCGCCGGTGGAGTTGGACGAAATTCTGGACGAAGCGCTGAGCAACCTTCAGATCACGATTCGAAAGACGCGCGCCGATATCGTCGGCGGCGAGGCTCTGCCCAAGGTCCTGGGCGACCGAGGCCAGCTGATGCAACTGCTCCAGAATCTGATCGGCAACGCGCTCAAGTTCTGCAAATCCACCCCGCGAATCGAAATCACCGCCAGGCGATTTTCAAAGGACGAAAGACGCTGGAAAATCGAGGTTTCGGACAACGGCACAGGGATCGCGCCCGAGTTTCAAAAGCAGATCTTCAGTATTTTTAAACGGCTCGACGCCAACCGCGAAGTCGAGGGCACCGGTATCGGTCTCGCGGTCTGCCAGCGAATTGTGGAGCGCCACGGCGGCGAAATCCGGGTCGAGAGCGAACTCGGGGAAGGCGCGAAATTCAGCTTCTCGCTGGAGGCGGCTTAGCTTTCAGGTCTCAGGCGGTAGCAAATCCCTGATGGCGCCGAAAGCGCGTTTTCGCGCGCGGCAATGGATATGGGTTCGATGGACGATGTCGTCGCTTGGCTTGATTCACGCGAGCAGGCTCGCTGACCTTGGACGCGTGAGAGTCGTGGTCAAATCGGTTCATACCCACGGATTGCCCGCGCTGATTTTTACGACCGAAAACAGGGATGGATGGGTCGTTTTCAGCATTCGACGGAAGCGTTAAACGCGGGTATTGATCTATCCTCCGCTCCACAGCGCGCTTGAATCGCACTCTATGAAGGCCCCCCACTTGGATGAGACGACCTCGCGACCAACGACCAGGTGGACCGCCGGGTTGTGCTTGCCAACCGGGGTCAGCTGGCACCGTTGTTTCAGAATGAGGCGCTCCGCGATAACTGAACTTTCCGCCCTGACCATGGTTGTGGCGTTTCTGTTCTCAGGGCTTGCCCTCGGGAAAGTGCCAGCGCCCGATGCCCGGATTCAAACATCGTCGTCGATTTCCTACTACCTCGACTCGCGGGACTACGGAACGCTGGCGATCGGCTCTGCGGCGGATCTGATCGAATATCGCTACAACGGATTCGAAGACGCCGGCCCGGGAAGCGAGGGCGGCGGGGTTGCCTTTGGGGCGCGTTTTCACTTTTAGTTAGAGCAGACATCGAGATGAAATTCAAAATTTCCAGCCGCCGATTCCCGGCAATCCCGATCATCGTCCTCATCGGACTCATCGCCACGTTTGCGGTCTGGAACTCCCAACGGAAAACTCAGCGCGATCGCATCGCCGCCCAGTTTGGGGCTCGGGCCCGCGACCTGAACGCCGCCGTGGTCCGCGAGGTGGAACTATCCGTGCTCCGGGTGCAATCAATCGTCGGATTCTACAACGGCTCGCAGACCGTCGACCGCGAGGAATTCCGGCTGTTCGTCGAGCCGATGCTCGCCAACACCGAAGTGATTCAAGCGCTGGAGTGGATACCCAACGTGTCGGCCAGCGACCGCGAGGCGATGGAAGATGCGGCTGGATTTCAATTCACCGAACGCGCACCCGACGGAACGCTGATCCGCAGGGCCGAGGCGGAGCGCTATTTTCCAGTCTATTTCTTCGAACCGGTGGCCAGCAATGAAGCTGCGGCGGGATTCGATCTTGGTTCAAATCCAGCTCGGCGGGAGGCGTTGCGACAGGCCGAGGCCAGCGGAACGGCCGTCGCGACCGAACCGATTTCGCTCGTTCAGGAAACAGAAGCTCAGGCGGGATTTCTCATTTTCTGGCCGGTTTACGAACGCGGTTCAACGGCGCAGCCGCGAGCGGCTCGGGGATTTGCGGTTGGCGTGATTCGCGTTGGAGAACTGCTGAAGGCCGCAGTCAATCCGCTGACGCTTTCGGATGTCGGAATCCGCCTGCTCGACGCGACCGGTTCCAGCGAGCCTGCACTGCTGCATGAACTCGGGCCCGCAGAGGCTTTGGCGGGGAGCGCGGAATTTACGCGGGAATTCGATGTCGGCGGTCGGGTCTGGCGAATGGAGATGAGCCCGGGGCGGGAGTTCGCCCTGAGACGCCGCGACATCGGGCCGACCCTCTCGCTGACTTTTGGGCTGAGCCTGACCGGCCTGCTCGCCGTGCTTTTCCGGGTTCGAGCCGAACGCGAAAAACTCCTCGGCAACAGGCGCTTTCGACAAGTCGTCGACGCGATGCCGGAAGCGGTTTTCACGGTAGATCACGATGGAAAAATCCAACTGATCAACGAAGCCGCCGTGAATCTTTTTGGATATCCGGCCGAGCAGCTGCTGGGCGAGTCAGTGGATAAGCTGGTTCCGGATGATGTGCGTCGACGGCACCCTGAGCTACTCGCCAGATTCACGACGGATTCCGAGCCGTCAAGACTCGGCGCGGACCGCGAAATCCACGTCCGCCGCAGTGACCAGAGCCTCGTTCCTGTCGAAATTTCGCTCGCGCCGATCGACTCGCCCGAGGGTCTGTTGACGGTCGTGGTGGCTCTGGATATTACCGAGCGTAAGCTGGCCGAAGAGCGGCGAGAGCTTTTCGAAGCCGAACTGAAGCGCAGCAACCGCGAGTTGAGCGAGTTCGCCTACGTGGCATCGCACGATTTGAAAGAACCGCTCCGCGTCGTCTCGAGTTACTGCGATCTGCTCGGCAGTCGCTACGGCGGGCAATTCGATGAGAAGGGCGAACGCTACCTCAAACACATCACCTCGGCGGCCCTGCGGATGCGCCAACTCATAACTGATTTGCTCGACTTTTCCCGCATCGGCACAGGCGGCAAGGAGTTCGCGCCGGTGGAGTTGGACGAAATTCTGGACGAAGCGCTGAGCAACCTCCAGATTACGATTCGAAAGACGCGCGCCGATATCGTCGGCTGCGAGGCCCTGCCCAAAGTAATGGGCGACCGAGGGCAACTGATTCAGTTGCTCCAGAATCTGATCGGCAACGCGCTCAAATTCTGCAAATCCACCCCACGAATCGAAGTCACCGCCAGGCGATTTTCAAAGGACGAGAGCCGCTGGGAAATCGAGGTTTCGGACAACGGCACAGGGATCGCGCCGGAGTTTCAAAAGCAGATCTTCAGTATTTTCAAACGGCTCGACGCCAACCGCGAAGTCGAGGGCACCGGTATCGGTCTCGCAGTCTGCCAGCGGATTGTGGAGCGCCACGGCGGCGAAATCCGGGTCGAGAGCGAACTCGGGGAAGGCGCGAAATTCAGCTTCTCGCTGGAGGCGGCTTAGTTTTCAGGCCGCATGCGGTAGCAAATCCCGGATAGTGCCGAAAGCGCGTTTTCGCGCGCGAATCGTCTTCCATCCCGGTGGGACTAGTCAAATTCCGCATAATTGTCTCGGCTCGCACATTTCTCGAATCTGACCGAAATTTTTCAGTCTGCGCCGCGTGTTTCTCGCGACCCAAAAACTCCCTCACCACAAAAGAAAGATTAGGGTGGACGAATCGCCTGCTTTTTGCTAAAAGAGAATTGGCTGTAGGGAAGGATACGAAGAACGTGGCAGGAGTTATGAATATTTTAGTGGTTGAAGACGATCCGGCGGAAGCCGAATTGGCGTTGGAAGCGTTGGAGCAGGTGGATTCCAGCGCGAAAGTGAGCGTCGTTAACGACGGCGTCGCCGCGATGGCGTTTTTGCGGCGTGAGGATCCGTTTGCAGCGGTCAAGCTGCCTGACCTGATCCTGCTCGATCTGAATCTTCCCCGCAAGGACGGACGCGCCGTGTTGGCCGAAATCAAGACCGACGAAGAGCTGAAGCACATCCCTGTGATCGTGCTCTCCAATTCCGATTCGGAAGACGACATCACGCATGTCTACCGGAACAACGGCAATTGCTACGTCGTCAAGCCACCGGACATGCAGGGAATGTTTGGCTTCGTGGAGTCGCTCAAGAGCTTCTGGGGCGAGCGGGTTCAGTTCTCGCCGGTGGTCACGAAATGAAAAATTGAACACCTAATGCCGAAAATGGACTTAGACTACCGGTAAGGTGTGTTAGAGGAAAAACGATTGGGCAATGAAAATATTGATGGTGGAGGACGACCCAGCGGAAGCCGAATTGGCGATGGAAGCTTTTGAGGAGACCACTGAAAACGTAGAAATCGATGTCGTTGGCGACGGCGTTCAGGCGCTTGACTACCTGCGGCGCCAAAATGGCTTTGAGGAAAAACTGGCGCCGGATTTGATGCTTCTCGACCTGAACTTGCCGATCAAGGACGGGCGCGCGGTGCTCGCGGAAATGAAAGGGGATCCCTACTTGCGGCAGATCCCAGTGATTGTACTTTCAAATTCGAGCGCCGACGAGGATATCGCGGAAGTCTACCGACTGAACGGCAATTGCTACATCGTTAAACCTCCCAACCTCAAAGAGATGTTCAGTCTCGCGCGGTCGCTGATCAATTTCTGGAACTCTGTTCAGTTTGCAAAGATCGGCGGCGATCAAAACTGAACGAGGAGAACGGACAAAGCCGCAACGCCCCATGGATAATTCTACGCCAGCCGAAAGCAAGCCCCTCCGGATCCTTTGCCTTGAGGACAACGACCCGGATTTTGAACTGGTCGAGGAATACTTGAGCATGGCCACAAGCGCGCCTCGCTACGAACTGAGCCGGGCGATCCGAGTCGACGACGCCTGTCAGCAGCTGCTGGCCGCGCAAAACGGCGACGCCTTTGACGTGATCCTCGCCGATCTCTCCCTGCCGGACTCCAAAGGCGAAGCCACGTTTCTCGCCTTGCAGGAAGTGGCGCCCGGCGCAGCCATCGCGGTTTTGACGGGTCTGGACGACGACGAACTCGGGCTCAGACTCGTCAAAGAAGGTGCCCAGGACTTTCTGCCAAAGGACCAGCTCGGCCCGACGTTTCTGATGCGCAGCATCCTCCATTCCGTCGAACGTAAGCGCATCAGCGTCGAAATGGAGAAACTCCACGACGACCTCAAATCTGCTCAGCTACAGTTGATTCAAGCGGACAAGTTGGAGTCGCTCGGCCGCCTCAGCGCGGGCGTGGCTCACGAGATTAAGAACCCTCTCGGGATGCTCCAAGGCTGTGTAGATTTCTACAAAATGCGGGCCAGCGACGAATCAGATGAAGCTGAGACCATAATCCGCGAAACGATGCAGGACGCGATTCAGCGGGCCACGAAAATCGTCAGCGGCATGTTAGACTTTTCGCGGGACGAGAAACTCGAACTCAAGCTCGCTAACCTGAATACGCTGACCCATTACGCGATCGATCTCGTCGCGCCAGATCTACGCTCTCGCGGAATTGAAGTGATGCGCGAACTCGACAACGAATTGCCTCTTGTCAGCCTCGATCCGACCAAGATCGAACAGGTCATCGTCAATCTCCTCATCAACGCGATGCACGCCAGCGACGAAGGAGGGAAAATCAAGATCAGAACCTATGCTGGCGAACTCGGCGATCTCATGCGCAATGAAGGGCTGCGCACATTGGAGCATCTGCGCAGCGGCGACGAAGTCACGGTCGTTGAAGTTCGCGATTACGGCAGCGGCATTCCGGAAGACAAGTTCGCAAAGATCTTCGATCCCTTTTTCACCACGAAAGCAACCGGTAAAGGCACCGGCCTCGGGCTCTCCGTCAGCAAAACCATTATGGATCTTCACAGCGGACTGCTTCGCATTCAAAATGTCGATCCGACCGGAGTTCGGGCTCAAATCATTTTGCGTGGCGAAACCGCGCTCCACACAGCAGCTGGTCCTCCCTCTCCCTCTACACAAATTCCAAAATCATGAGCAAAAAACGCGTTCTACTTGTCGATGACGAGGTAGCCCTTACCAAAGTCGTTAAAATTAACCTCGAAGCCACCGGCAAATTTGAGGTCGAAATCGAAAACCTTTCCGGAAACGCCGTGGCTAAGGCAAAAGAATTCCAACCGGACATCATTCTTCTCGATATCGTGATGCCCGGCATGGACGGCGGGGACGTCAAGCGCCTGATCAAGCAATCACCGGCGCTTCAAGACACGCATGTCATTTTTCTGACAGCGCTAGTTGAAGCCGGCGACACCAACCCCGGTGCCGTGGTCCAATCGGGCGACGACATCATGATCGGCAAACCGGTCACCACCGATCAACTCGTGCGGGCGATCGAGGACAAACTTGCCGGCCGAATCTGATTTTCATTTTCGATTCCGATTGTCTCCCCCGATTGCAATCGCGACCAAACTCCGATTCGGGCCCGAAGAGATCGGTTCTCACCGGATCATGTCCGGTGGATCGATCCCGATGGAGAAGCGGTAGACCAATCGGGGGAAGCGTCTTTCGATGCCAATTTCCTCGAAGACAAAGAAATCTGGCGCTTTCTTTGATAAGGAATTTCACGGAGAAACCGATTACGTGCTTCAACTGATCGTCGACGAAGTTCCCGATGCCAGTGTTCCGTTGGCGATCAAGCAATTGTAGCAATCTGCGGTTAATCAAGCGCGAAGAGTTCGTTTGAATCGCGAGAAACGAGGTCCAGAATGTCGTTTCGAAATTCTTCTGATATGCGCACATTCTTGATCACAGCAGCCACTTGCCTGTCCTTCGCGAACGCGGCCTCCGGGCAGACTTTTAACGACATCGATCAGCCTCCACACAACTATTGGACGGCGAAACTGACCGATCCGATGACTCGGTTAATTGACCGGGTGAATGAAGGAAAAGGCGAGAGCCTGGAGTTGAAGGGCCAGCAGCTGCTGAATCGCTTGCTCGAGGAGCTGGAGATTCCTGCCGAGTCTCAGGTGATGGTTTTTTCGCGCACGAGCCTCCAAAAAGATGCGGTTACTCGCGCGAATCCCCGCGCCATCTACTTCAATGAGGACACTTACCTGGGCTACATTCCGGGGGCGCGGATCGAGATCGCCAGTTCGGATCCGGAACTCGGGGCGGTGTTCTATTTTGAGCGACCGCTCGATAAAACCGAAGGGCCGATGTTCACTCGCGCCCGGAATTGCATCGGGTGTCACGCTGGGAGCGCCACGAACTTTCTACCCGGACTTCTCGGCCGGTCTGTGTTTGAGGACGCGAATGGCCGGAGGCTGAAGAGCGTGAATTCGTTCGAACGTATCGGCCACGAGGTCGAGCTGCACGATCGCTGGGGCGGTTGGTACGTCACCGGAGGGCACGCCAATCTTCATCACATGGGGAACGAGCTGGCGAGTCGAGACGGCGGCCAGGTCAACATCGATCGCGGCAAGTCGAACAATTTGCAGACGCTGGAGGGACTTTTCGATATCGGAAAGTACCCGCGTTCAACCAGCGACATGACGGCCTTGCTGGCCCTCGATCACCAGATCAGCATGCATTTTAAGCTGATGGAGGCTCACTACAAAGCTCGCCAGGCGATCGCCGACGGGAGCGAGAGGCTCGAAAAGGACATGGCCAAAATTGCCCGCCGTGCCGTCGATTATTTGCTCTTCAAAACCGAGGCCCCGCTGGGTGGGCACGAGATCAAGGGAGACGAAGCGTTTCAAAAGGTCTTTCTCGCTGACCGCAAGGCCGATCCGAAAGGCCGTTCGCTTCGCGATCTGAATCTCAGCGATCGCCTACTCGAGTACCGCTGCAGCTACATGATTCATTCGCAAACGTTTACCAGTTTGCCGGAGCAGCTGAAGACGGCGATCTACCAGCAGCTGCTGGAGATTCTCGAGGCGAAAGAGCCGGTTGAAGGATACGCCTACCTCGAGCCGTTAGAACGCAAGACGATCCTGGAAATCCTCCGCGCAACGTTGGAGGGGTTTCCCCAAGCGGCGGGTTGAGACAACAAAAAAAGAGGCCCCGCTGCTTTCGCAACGAGGCCTCTGTAGAAAATCTTGATTTTAGAAAACCAGGACTTCAGTCAGACTTGGCTTTGGACCACTTCTGAACGACAAAGCGGCTTGCCTGCGGCTCCATAGCTGCTTTGGCTTTCGCAAGCGTGATTTCCTTTTCGGGTGCAGCGGCAAAAACCACTGTCACTTTCTGAGTACCGGCTTTTTCGCCGTTTTCAACGGTGACGGTACTAGCTCCAACTTTTTTGAACGCCGAACTGACGAACGTTTTGCAACCGTTTCACGTCACGCCAGTCATGCTGGCAACGAAGGTGACCTCCTCAGCCATCACCGCGGGGGCGAAGGCCAGGACCATCGAGCTTACTAATAGGATGAACTTTTTCATAGGGCGGACAAGCTGATCTCCAAGACCAAATCGTCAAATGTTTTCTGCGTCGGACACAAGAGATGAAATCGAGGCAATTAGCCGATTTCCACTCCGCCTCAAGCCAGACAATCGCTTTGAGAGGCTTTTTCCGGCTCATCACGATCACTTGATCGCAGATCCAACCGCCCCACGATTGCCGGAGGGCCAAACGAATTCCCTACCCAAATCTGAAATCCTCTTTTTATGTCGCCCAGACCTGCCTCCCCAAACACCTTGTTCCGCTTGTTCATGGAGGCAGGAACTCTGAACTTGGTCATTCTCCTGATTCTTTTGTGTTCTGGCCTCGCTCTCATCGGTTTAACCTTCGCGTTTCAAGGTGCCAAACGTGAGTCCTGTCTTAAGGCGCTGACCACTCTGGGCGGACTCGCATTGCTGATCGGGTTTGCCGCTTCGCTATCGTGGTTCTGCCGTTTTTTATCCACCATTTCGATCAGCGGCGAATCGAATCCCGGCGAACTGGCAGGCCATCTTTCCGGCACGCTAACCACTCTAATCCTGTATTCAGCCGTGGCGCTTTTGCCGTTCTTCGTCACGTTCATTCATCATTTCATTCGAAGCTTCAACGCGCGCTGATCCAACTAACATTCAAGATGGCCGAATCACACCAACCGCTTTTCTTACACTTTCAAACGTTGGGAATCTGGGTTTTCCCATTTCTTGGGTTTGCCATCATGGGATTGATTCTTGTGATCCTCGGCGCGATCGGCACGAAGCCGAAACGACGGGCCGCGAAGCAGGCGCTGTTTGCGCTGACGCTCTGTTGCGTCTCCTCAGCGATTTTAGCGTTCGGCGTCTCCGTGCTGAAAATTTTCAGCACTCTCGGAATCGGCGGAGGATCCGATACCGCCTCATTCTACGCAGGTTTGGGCGAAGCTTTGTTTGGGACGATCCTGTTCCTCGGACTCGGCGCAGTTCTCCTGTTCGTCGGATTTATTTTTTCCGTAGTTTCGATGTCAGGCGAATCCAAGGGACCGCCGAGTCTAGACTTCCTTTTGCCGCTCAATCCGGAGGAATGAAATTCTCAACCGAGCACGAACTGCCAGCAGCTGCTGACGCCGATCACCCGGACAGCAAAAAGCCTCCCGGCCATTAAGACCGAAAGGCTTCTCAAAAAAGATGATTGTTAGACTAAAATTACGGAGCCTGAAGCTCTGCGATTTTCGTCTGACTTTCGGTCGATAGTTTCTCAAGCGGATAACGGACTGAATTGCCGTTCGCCATGATGAACTCGACTTCGCCATCATTCACCGTCCTGATCGCGGCCGTGATGGTCGTTCCCTCGGCGTTTGTCCATGCCTGCGTATCAGCCAGAATTGCATTGACGGGCTCTTCGGCTGTTTCGACTTCCGCAGATGCCGACTCGCCGCCGAGCACGTCGGTAGTTTTGAGCGTATCCCGAAGCGAACGCACCGCGTTGCGCATGTCGTTCTTGAGCGAGTCGTAAGTAATCGCGTCAATACCCTTGGACCCATCCGCCGTGGTCACGAACACCATGGGGATGATGTTTCCTCCCTTTGATCGAACTTCTTTGACGCCAGCAGGCAGGTTGGATGTATCGGTTCTAGAATTCGCAAACACCACGACTCCGGTGCTGCGAAACGACTTGAAGGCCTCCGAACTGGTGGCCAGGCAGGGGCCTCACGTTGTGCCCGGATCGGTGTAGACGAAGATCAAGGGCTCTTCGTCTTTGGCTGCTTTTGCTTTTGCTTCCTCAAGCTCTTCCATCCCGAAAACGGAACTCGGAACTTTGAGGTCGGCCAAAGCGAACTGGCTGAGCGCAATCGATACGATCGCGGCGATTCCTAACTTTTTCATAATCGAGAACTCTATTTCGCCATCCGATACGCTGTCCAGCAACATCTTCGCATTAAGGGCGATGTGGTTTCGCGGTTTTCAGCAGCTGCTGGACGAAATCGAAGTTCTCAATCCAACGATCTCTGTGCTAGCATCTCATGATGAGACTGACCCGATTTCTGCGCGCGCGAATTTCCATACCGCTGCTTTGCGCCCTCGCGCTGACCACCACCGTTTTCCTGACACAGCTCTTTTCCGATGAGAAAACGCCGGAGCGAGCTCCCTTCTCTTTCGTCCAGATGTGCGACACGCAACTGGGCATGGGCGGCTACGAGCACGACGTCATGGCCTTCAAACTCGCCGTCAAACAGATCAACGCGATGAAGCCGGATTTCGTCGTGATCTGCGGCGATCTGGTCCAGACGGCTGGCGACAAATCCTTCGCCGATTTCAATGCGATCAAGAAAGGATTCACGTTACCCTGTTATTGTGCTGCCGGAAATCATGATGTCGGGAACGTGCCCACGCCGCAGAGCCTTCAGCGATATCGCGAGACGATCGGAAAGGATTATTACACTGTTGAGCACAAGGGTTATACGATCGCCGTGGCGAACACCCAACTTTGGAAAGTGCAGGTCGAGGGCGAGTCCGATCGACACGACGCCTGGTTCAAGGAGACTCTCGAATCAGCAAAGGCAAAGGGCTCTCCGGTAATGATCGTAGTTCACTACCCGCTTTTCGTAAAGGAGCCCGATGAGGAAGAAAATTACTACAATATTCCTTTGGAGAAGCGGCAAGAGATCCTGACAATGTGCAAAGAGAACGGCGTCGTCGCGTTTCTTGCCGGGCATACGCATAAGTTGGTTGAGAACGATTATGAAGGAATCATGATGGTTAACGGCGAAACAACGAGTAAGAATTTCGACAAACGACCAATGGGTTTTCGGCTTTGGAACGTGGATGAAGAGAAAGGCCTGGGGCACGAATTTATCGCACTTGAGGGCATGCCTGAGGAGGTTGATCCTGAATCGGAAGAATCAAAGTGAGCCAGCAGCTGCTAGTTTGATGAATCACGAACCTATTAAGATTGGCGTCATTGGCCTTGGCCGATTCGGCCGTTTGCACGCGCTCACGCTCGCCGGTTTGGCCGAGGCTGATTTGACCGGCCTCGTTGGTCGTCGACAGGCGAGCCTCGACGCGTTAGCCGAGGAAATCCCCGGCGTTCCTGGCTGGACGAATCTGGAGCAGGCGATTGCCGAGTGCGAAGCCGAAGCCTGGGTCGTTGCCTGCACGACGGCGTCTCACGTGCCGATCGCGAAGACCTTGCTCGAAGCGGGCAAGACGGTTCTGCTAGAGAAACCGATCGCCGATAATTTGAGCGAAGCAGAGAGCCTGCGTTCCCTGGTCCGCGAGGATTCAAGCAATCTCATGATCGGCCATATCGTCTTGTTCAACAGCGAGTTTCAAGAACTCCGGGAACAGGTCGCTCAGCGCGGGCCTATCGCGTACATCGACAACGTTCGGCATCGCCCGGCGAGCATCATTGGACAATTCAGCGGCGAAAATCCGCTCCATTCCGTGATGGTTCACGACCTCTATTCTGTGCAGGTGTTAGTGGATCGTGCTGAGCCGATCCACTTCAGCGCTCAATATCATCGAACGGCTAACGGCGATGTGGACCTCGCTCTAGCTCAGCTCAAGTGGGAACACGGGCCAGTCGCGTCGTTCGCTTCTTCCTATCTGACTCCTTCCGGGATGCCGCCGCGAGGAATCGACCGCACCGAGGTTTTCGGCGATGGTTGGTCAGCGCGGATGGAGCCCAATCCACGGCCGATTCAAGTGTGGGCTGACGAGGCAGAGTGGCCGCTCGCACTCGAAATTCGCGCCGCAGCTTCGGGCCCAACTGGAATGATGGCCGAAGAACTCCGCTGCTTCTCCCGAGTCGCTCGCGGTATGCAGGCCGTTCCGGTCGGAGCCACTTTTGCCGATGCGATCCAGGTTCAACGATGGATGGACGCGTTGGAATCGAGCGCCAACGAGTCTTCGCCGAAGTAGAAATCGTTCGGCGACGTCAAGCGATACCGAATTCCGCCCGTAACAATTCAGCAGCTGCTGCCTCGTTTCGAAGCTTGGCATAAGCTTCGTCGACCGGCACATCCGCGCCTGATCCCGGTGCGAAGCCGCAATCCGGATTGAGCGTGATTCGAGCCGGATCAATCACCTTAGCTGCCTGCCGAACCCGCTCGGCAATTGTTTCTGCCGAATCAATCTTGCCGGGAGTCACGTCGACGCAGCCGAGGCCGATTTCCAGATCTTCACGCAGGTTTTTGAGCACCTCGAAATCGCCAGCGCCAGGTGTGGTGAACTCCATCGTCAGGTGATGAACTTTAAGCCGGTTGAGCTGGTTGATGATCGCGTCAAAGCCGCCTTTGTGGCCGACGTCTCCGCGAGCTCGGCCGCCAGCGCGACGGCAAAGGTGCTCGGCGAATTTCGCGTCGCCAGTCCCGTCGATCACGTCGTTGACGACCTCCGCGGCGAAGTCGGCGGCTTTGACAGGATCGTCGTAACTGGCGCGGACTTCAGGATCGACGAAGAGGCAAAGGTGCGGATCATCAATCTGGATAACGTCGGCACCAGCGGCGATGAGGAGTTCGACTTCGCGGCGAAGAATTGGAACGCAGTCGCGGACGAAATCGTCTCGTTTCGGATACGCATTTTTGGACTTGTCAGGATCCCACATCCGCTCGCCAAGCAGCGCGGGGGACGGCAACGTCGCTTTGATTTTTTTCGTCGTGATCGATTGGACGAATTCGATTTCACGCGCGATGAAGCCCGGCGTTTTCGGCGCGAGTTTGTCGACGACCACGGTCATAGGCCGACCATCGGCCGTGCGGCTGAGTTCAAAACCATGAGCGAGTTCCGCGATCACGCCGATGTAGGATTTCCGCCGCCACTCGCCGTCCGTGACGACGTCGATCCCGGCTTGTTCCTGAAGCGCAACGACGAATCTGATCGCCGAGTCGAGTCGAGTTTGGTAGTCCGATTCTGAAACGACATCGTCGCCAAAGATGAGGTCTTTGACGTAAGCGGGCCGTGGCATCGAGCCGACGACAGAGGTGGGAAAGAGGGTCGACGAGTTCATGACTGGATTTCAATCAGCATGAGGAGGGTCGCCGCCAAACGCAATCCTCATTTTGACTCTCTTGACGAATGGCCGGCGCGGACCGAAACGATACCTATGAAGATTTTTTCAGCTGCTACCATTTTGTTGTTTCTCACGTCGCTTTCGGCGCACGCAGAGCCGGAAATCAGCGACGTAACCGTCGAAAAAGCCGCTCAATTGCTGGCGAAGGAGTCTGAGCAGCTGCTGGTTCTGGACATCCGCACGGCTCAAGAATTCGAACAGGGCCACATCGCTTCGGCGACGAATCTGGATTTTTATGGGGCGGGGTTTGGCGACGAACTCGCGAAACTGGACAAATCGAAGCCTTACCTGGTTCACTGTCGTTCAGGTGGTCGAAGCGCGAAGGCCCTGGTGAAAATGCGGGAACTCGGGTTTCAGAAAGTGCTCCACCTGAACGCTGGATTCAACGGCTGGCTGGCGGCCGGGAAGCCGGTTAAAAAATAGGAACGCCTAAATCCAGCTTAGTTCTTGAGCTTCGCCAAGCGGGCTGAGATTTCCTTCGCTGACCTTTCTGCCTTCGCAACTTCGGCGGCGGCCATCTGCGATTTGATCGCCGCCAGTTGTTTTTCAGCGGCCTCGCCTTTTCTTGGCAACACAACCAAAGTCCAGGCATAAGCCTCGACGAGGTCATTTTCAGCTCCCCTCCCCGTCGCCAAGCGATTCGCCAGAATGAACTGCGATCCTGCGTCGTTCAATTCGGCTGCATCACGATACCATTTTGTAGCCTGGATCTGATCAGCCTCGACACCTTTGCCGACTGAATACATGTAGCCCAGATTGTATTTTGCGTGTGCGCTGTTCTGGGCCGCGGCCTTTCCAAACCACTTGATTGCTTCAACGTAGTCGATCTCGACGCCCTTTCCGTTGGTGAGCATCACGCCCAGCATGCTCTGGCCGCGCGCATCGTTTTGAGCGGCGAGCCGACGAAACCATTTTACTGCTTCCTCTTGGTTTTTTTCCGTCCCTTTGCCTGAGGCGTAGAGCTTAGCGAGTTCGTATTGCGCGTCTAAATCTCCAGCTTCGGCCTCGATTTTCGTCTCCCGAAATGCTTTAGCTTGATCGCCTTCGGTTTGGCCAAAAACTAATAGCTGAGTCAGTATAAAAACTGATGTGATTGCTAAAAACTGTGTTGTTCGGTTCATCGCTACATTAATCCAGGTTCCGGATTTCAATCTGCTCGAAAACATAAGCTGGGCCGGTCGAATTGGACTGCAAAGCGATCGCTCCGCCGGCTGGATCGTATGCTTTTTTGGCTCCTGTCGACGGATCGTGCCGCATAATTTCCCGGCCGTCAGCGGTCACGAGGATTTCCGATTCTGTGACGCGAATGATCAGCTCGAACGTCTCTTTCTGACCGAGGAGCGGCTTTTTCACCGACTTGATATCGTAAATCGTGCCCGTCTGATTTTTGAGCACATTGGAATTAGCAAGATTGATCTCAACCCCTCCGTCTTCCTTTCCAATCGGGACGTGGAAGAAGAAACCAGAATTCGCGGAACCCGCTTCATCCACATGTACTCGAATCCGAACTTCGAAGCTATGAAAGACATCTGGCGCGTCATCTTCTCCTGTGTAGAAAAGCATTCCGGATTCGCTGTCCGATGGTTTTTGGGCACGAATTCCGCGTTCGACGATCTGGAACGCAGCTGGCGTGCTGGTTCGCCAACCAGAAAGGCTCTTGCCGTCCAGAATCGTTGCCCAGCCGTCCTTGGTCTCAGCTGCAACGCTCGAACCCTCGGCTAACGACTCGCGGAGCTTTCGAACGGCCAGGGCGTCTTGAATTTTTCGTTCCTTTGTCAGGGTGGTTTCCAGCTTCTGCAATTCTCCGGCGAACTTCGCCGTCAGCGCTTTTCCAACCGCTTCCTGCTCACTGTCGAGCTTTGCGTTTTGCGATCTCCACGCCTCGCGGTATCGCTTCATTTTTACGTGGGCGTTTTCGTCGTTGTCGGAAACAGCGGCGTTTTCATCGAGATATTTTCGCTCCGCCTGAATCGCGGTGACCAGATCGAGATCCCCGGCTTCGATGGCCATTTCTTCATCGCGCGCCAACGCCAGATCCAGTTGGCCGTTCAGCTGGCCCAGCTTTTCTGCGAAGGGCGACTCCACCACGGACTTGCGTTCGGCCTGGTAGGCCTGAGCAGCTGCTATCCGGGGATCAGGCGACGCAGCGTCTTGAGCACGAAGTGCGGAGATCGCGATAAGCGTGACTAAAGTAGTGAGCAGTCGGATGTTCATGACTCGATGACTGAGTGTATTCTGACCCCAATTTCAGCAGTGGCAACCCCATGGGGCGCGAATGTAAGTGACGCGGTTGGCGGTGCTCAGGCTGGATTTGGCCCGGCTTACTCGTTCAGGCTTGTTCGGAATCCAGACCATCTTTCCGCATTCAGATCTCAAACAACCGAACGGCGATCGTTTCCTCCTTGGTCAGCACGTCCATCTCCAGCAGTAGCCGGAACGCAGGTCTACGCGGATCGGCCGGCTGCCGTCCGCCCAGCACATCCTGGAACTGCGCTTGCCCTTATTCGCCAGAGTCATCCAGACATCTGGTAGAAAGCCTCTGACTACAAAGCCTTGTCAGCGGCCCGCTCAATGTCGCCGGCGCGGCGATTGGGACTTTGCTTCGGAAGGAGCAGTTTTGAAAGGTTTCCCGGTGTCAGTTTCGCGAGCGAATCAAGCGAATTCTGGAGTTTGAAAATGCAGCTGATCCGTGCGTGGGTTTGTGTGAATCGGCTATCGTAGATGTCCAG